>JBNGDE010000001.1:0-69461 GCA_049974925.1 Thermovirgaceae bacterium
AGATTGAATACCACCAGCGTCAGGTCGTGCAGACAAAGAAAAAGGAAAAATCCGTCCTCAACGACCTTGCTCAAATCAACCAGAACATTACCCTGCTTGAGCAGCAAATCCGCCTGCTGTCCCTCAAGGAACAGCAGACACAGCTACAAATAGAGGAGACCGTCGCAAAGATAACGAAAACCGAGGAGCAGATCGATCGGACGAAGGGTGCTCTGGGTGACAGGATCGTGGCCATATACAAGTACGGTGATGTGGCAAATTTCAATCTCCTGTTCTCTGCAGCGAATGTTCATGAGGCCATGACGAACTCCTACCTGCTGTCGAAAATCGCCAGACAAGATCAAAGGATCATCGGTGAACTCGCCGAATCGGCAAGACAGTTGAGGTCGGCAAAGGCCGAGCTGGGAAACCAGAAAAGAACCCTTCAGCAACAGCGCGCTGACCTCGAGGCCAGGAAAAAATCCTTGAAGAACGCCGAAAAGCAGAGGGAGAGCATGCTTGATACCCTGGCTGAAAGGAAAGAAGCCCATACCCGGGCAATGCGTGAGTTGCAGGAAGTGGAAAAGGAGCTCCAGGGGAAGATCAGGCAGCTTCTGGCCAAAAAACGTCAGCTTGCGACATCAAAAAAGACAAAAGTCCTGACCTACGGTGGCGGGAAGCTTCAATGGCCCGTAAAAGGTAAAATCATGAGTACTTTCGGCATGAGGGTCCATCCAACCTTCAAGACCAAGACAATGCATACCGGGATAGACATCGATGCCAGGCAGGGCGATGTGGTGAGGGCGGCGGCTTCGGGTGAAGTGCTTTATGCAGGCTGGCTCAGGGGTTACGGACAAATCATCATCATAGACCATGGGAGTGACTTGACGACCGTTTACGCTCACCTGTCGAGGATTGGTGTTCAGGAAGGGCAGGCTGTAAAGACGGGCCAGCAGATAGGGAACGTGGGGCAGACGGGTGTCGCCACGGGATCCCACTTGCACTTCGAGGTCAGGGTCAACGGCGAGGCCAGGGATCCCATGAGGTACCTGGGCCGATGAAAAAGTGTTGAAGGGATGGAGAAAACGTAATGTCACGACGCTTTCGCGACGTACTGCTTGGAATTCTAATAGGTTCCCTGATCGTAGGCGGTATCTTTTCCGCCGGTGCAAGCGAGGAATATGACCTTTCACGAATCGTTCCGTTTTCGGCCTCCGATTTGTGGCTCATCAAACAGGTCCGGACAATTGTCGAAACCTATCACGTCGAGGGAAGCGAGGACGTCAGCGAAAAGGACCTGTTGTACGGTGCCATTCATGGAATGGTGAAAGCCTGGAACGATCCGTATACGCGTTTTGTGGACCCCGATGAGCTTGAGGAAGAAGAAATCGAGATGGAGGGTGAATACGGTGGTCTCGGAATCTACATCAGTCAGAGGGATGGCCGGACCACTGTCGTGAGCCCGATCGAGGGAACCCCCGCAGATCGCGTCGGGCTGAAGCCTGGAGACGAGATTGTCAGGATCGGGGAGGAAGTTATCCTTGGATGGGACCAGAAAGACGTTGTGGACGATCTTCGAGGCAAGCCAGGTACGGAAGTGACTATCTGGGTCAGGCGCGAAGGGGAAAACCAGCTACTCGAATTTCACATCAGGCGGGAGCAGATCCAGATAAACACCGTTCGCCACGAAATGATCGGCGATACGGGATATCTCAGGATTATGCAATTCAATCAGAAAACAGAAGGGGAATTCCTGAAAGCGATCAGGGACATTGAATCAAAGAAAGCCAGGGACTTGGTCCTTGACTTGCGAAACAACCCAGGGGGACTTCTAAATGTCTGTGTCGAGATAGCTGACATGTTCCTTGACGACGGCGTTATCGTCAGCACCAGAGGCCGTTTCGACCGCGCCAACGACGTCCTCTATGCCACGCCGGGAAAAGCCACGGAACTGCCCATGGTGGTTCTTATCAACGAAGGCAGCGCCAGCGCATCGGAAATACTTGCCGGTGCCCTCAAGGACCATGAGAAAGCCGTGCTCGTCGGAAAGAAAACCTTCGGGAAGGGCTCGGTGCAGACCCTTTTCAACCTTCCCGATTCGTCGGGGATTTTCGTCACCATCGCAAAATACTATACACCCTCAGGAAGGGTCATCGACAAGATTGGTCTCGAACCGGACATAGAGGTGGAAGGCGAATTCGGGAAAGAACGGGACGAAGACGAACAACTGCAGCGGGCCCTGAAAGAACTCCGGCAACTGCGCTGAAGGGTCCGACAAGAGCATGATGAAAAGACGACGGAGGTGCTTTCCGGGATTTTTTCTGTGCTTCGTGGCAATCTGCATAAACTTGACGGTTATTTGGCCCGGGGGATGTACTCCCGCATTCGCGGAGTCAGGGAAAATTCCTGTGGCGATTCTGGTTGACGACTTTGGGTATTCCAGGGAGATCGCAAATACTCTTTCTGAACTCCCCATACCGGTAACCTGGGCGATTATCCCCTACAAGGCCTACAGCCTCTGGACAGCTGATCTCGCCCGGCGAAAGGGCATACCCTTTCTGACACATCTTCCGATGCAGGCGGAAATGGACCCTCCGAATGGACCATTCCTCGTTGGTGTCGGTATGCAGCGGGAACGAATCCGTCAGATCGTCAGAAACTCTCTCTGGTCACTTCCCGGCACATCCGGACTGAACAATCACAGAGGCTCGAAGGCAACAGCCGATCCGGCTGTCATGAATGCTATTGTCGACGAAATCGAGGCTGAAGGGCTCCTGCTTGTGGACAGTCGGACCAGCTCGAAATCCGTTGCCTACAGCGTAGCGAGAGAACGGGGAATTCCCGCGGGACAGAACAGGATTTTTCTGGATCATGAGGCGAATACAGAATACATGTGGAGCCGGTTTTACGAACTCAGAGAAATGGCAAGAAAGCACGGTGGTGCTATCGGTATATGCCACGCGAGGCCGGAGACAGTCCCTTTTCTGTTTTCGCTGTACGAAGCGGCCCCTTCTGATGTACAATTTGTCACCGTGCCGGAATACGTTTCGAAGATTTCACAAGGCAATGAGGAGGAATAGCTGATGAAAGGCAAGGTCGAGGCGATCATCGGGACCCAGTGGGGAGACGAGGGTAAAGGACGGGTTGTGGATGCCGTAGCCTCCCGGGTTGACGTGGTCGTTCGGTACCAGGGTGGCGCCAACGCTGGTCACACGGTTATGGCGGAGGGCGAGACATATATTTTCCACCTCTTGCCTTCGGGAATGCTTTATCCCGGCAAGACATGCGTGATCGGCAACGGGGTCGTCGTCGATCCGCAACAGTTGATAGAGGAACTCGAGGGGCTGCAGAAAAAGGGCAAGGACAGGGCACGCCTCGTGGTCAGCGGGAACGCCCATGTCGTCATGCCCTATCACAAGGTTCTTGACGGCATGGAGGAGCGGTTTCGCGGTACAGGCCGCCGGATTGGGACGACGCGGCGCGGAATCGGGCCCTGCTATATGGACAAGGTGAGCAGGCGGGGAATCCGCATGGAGGACCTTTTGGAACCCGATATTCTCAGGGAAAAGCTGACCTTCAACCTGGAATATAATAACCTGCTTTTAACCAGGATTTATGAAGAGTCTCCGCTTTCTTTCGGAGACATATATGATGAGGCCCTTGCCTGGGGTGAACGGCTTGCCCCGTACATCGGCGACGGGCCGCTGGTGATTCACCGCGCCCTTGAGGCCGGAGAGACGGTCTTGCTCGAGGGGGCCCAGGGAACTCTGCTCGACATTGATCACGGGACATACCCCTTTGTTACCAGCTCCAACGCCGTCGGCGGCGGCGGGTGCACAGGCGCGGGTGTCGGGCCCGTGAGGATCTCTCGTATGACGGGGGTGACAAAGGCCTATTGCACACGGGTCGGGGCGGGGCCTTTCCCGACGGAAGCAAAAGAAGAGGCGGGCGATCGTCTGCGGGAGCGCGGCGGCGAATATGGAGCGACCACGGGGCGTCCAAGACGGTGCGGCTGGCTCGACCTTGTTGCCTTGAAACACTCTGCACGCGTGAACGGCCTCACGGGAATCGCCCTGACAAAACTAGATGTACTCTCCGGAGAAAAGACCTTGCCCGTGTGCGTCGCCTATTCTCATGAAGGGCAAAGGGAGGAAAATTTCCGGGGCGGCTATTCCTATCTCGAGAATGTGAAACCCGTTTACCGGGAGTTTCCGGGATGGGATGCAGACATCAGTGGATGCGATACATGGGAAACGCTCCCCGAGGAAGCCAGAAACTACGTTTCCTTCATCGAGGAGGAAACGGGCGTCCCTGTGGTTTTCATAGGAGTTGGGGCGAAACGGGAGCAAATGATCAGGCGCGGGCTTTAGGATCAGCCGCACAAGAGCAAAGAAAAAACAAAAAAGGACGGGTGAAAACCCGTCCTTTTACTTTCTGGTGGGCGACACAGGTTTCGAACCTGTGACCTCTTCCGTGTGAGGGAAGCGCTCTCCCGCTGAGCTAGTCGCCCCTTGCGCGGACATTATATATGGCCTTTTGTGACATTGCAAGGTTTAACACCCCACGACTCGAGGCCGGCAAAGAAAAAGAAAACCGAGAGGGAAATTTCTCCCCTCGGTTTACGTATATCGCCTTCAGCGCAAAAATTCCTCATTTTTTCTTCGGGACGCTGAAACTCTTTGCTCCCCAGGATTTCCCCTTCAGCGGTTCACCTTCCACCAATTCCACGAAACGGTTGAGACATTTCGGGCATTTGACGCCGGGGGCGACATCTTCCACCTTGAAAACATGAGCACAGTGGAGACATCGATAAGTCCGCATCCAAGAACACCTCCTGTTTCATGTCGATGAGGTTGAAACCTCCATAACAAGAATTATAACCCTTTCACGGGCAAGTGTCAGTTCCCTTTGGGCAAAGGACGTCACAGAAAAAGCATTTCGAAGGTCGCAGCGAAAACAAGACCCGGAAGCATGTTGATGACCTTGTCTTCTGGAGTTCGAGAACATTGAGCCAGATACTGATTATCATCAGACCCCCGACGGCGGCGATCTCGTTGAGGACGGTTCTTGTAAGGCTCGCTCCGAGCTGCAATGCCAGGAGGGTCAGGCTGCCCTGGTAGATGAAAAACGGGACCGCCGAGAAAAGCACCCCCGGTCCGAAGGATACCCGTAAGGGCAATCGAGGAGGCTCCGTCCATGAGCGATTCCGTCACTGAAAGGTGATCTTCCTATAATCCTGCGAGGACGGCGGTGTGCGTGGCGATGCCAAATAGGGATTCGGCGGTGATTGCCATGATATCGACAAAGGGGAATGTCTCGAAGGATATTCGAAGTCACCGGAGAATGCCAATGGCCATACATTTTTACATGAAATCCTTGATTGGAGGATGAAGGAAGGGACTAAAAAACTTTGAATGTATAGATTAGGCTAAAGTAAAGGCCCGTTCCGGTGAGGAGTATCCCTGTCGCCAGGCGGATTTTCTCCTGGAGGGCATGCAATGAAGCGGCCGAGCTGGAAAGGGCCGAAACACCCAAAGAAAGAGACACGGCAAGGATGCTCACCGGGAGAGCCGTTCCTATCCCGAAGAGGGCGGGTAGCACCACGGAGGATCCTTCCTTTGCCGCGAGCGGAATGAGTCCGCCGAAAAACAGGGCGGCTGAAACAGGGCACAGTGCCAGGGAGAAGATGATGCCCATGAGGAACGCTCCGCCTGGTCCCCTGAAAAGGGCCTTGCTCCGGAGGCGCTTCGTGAAAGAGAAGGTCGGGAGCTCCAGGAGGTCGAGAACGAATACGCTGACGACCAAAAGGATTGGTCCAAGGAACATGTTCATGTGACGTTGCAGTGCCATGGAGACGGATGGGATGGCCATGATCCCGTTGACGATAAAAGCACCGAGGACCGAGAAGGAGACCATTCTTCCCAAAGCGTAGGCTACGCCGGACAAAAGCACGGAACGGTTGTCGCCGCAATCCTTTTCAATGAAAGAAAAGGCTGCGATGTTGGACGCCAGGGGGCACGGGCTGACCGATGCCAGGATCCCGATCCACAGAGCTGAAAGGGACGAAAAAAGAAAGCTCATGACGCGCACCCTTTCGCGAATTCGATGATTTCCTGCCGCAGGAAATCCGAAAGCTGTTTTCTGTCTGAAGTTAGATCCCACACCTTGTCAAGACGCTTCCATCTTTCCGGATCGTGGTGGTCAGCAAGGACGATCGTGGTGGTAAAGAGCCCGTAATCCATGATGTATTTTTCGTTTCCGGGTTCTTCGACGTTGACCTTGGACCAACGAAGCGTCGGTTTTGGTCCGTCGGAAGCGGTTTGTTCAAGTGCGTAGATAACCCTGGAGGCTTCTTCCTTTATTATGTCGCAGGTGGGACATTCCGCGCTGCCGTAAAAGAAATACACTTCGATGGCGCAGGCATTCCCAGAAGCCTCTTGATCGGTTGTGGCAATCTGTTCAGACTTTTCAGGTTCATTTCGACGGTCGTACATGTCCACAATGTCCAAGGTGGCTTTTAAAAAGCCAGCGGCGGCGAACAAGAGAAGGCTGATGCCGATCAGTCGTTTCATAAGATCTCTCCCGAGTGTCTTTCAGATGGTTTGATGAAGATACCATAGAAGGTATATAATTTCAATATGAATATCGGTTCCATTTTACCGAGAAAGGGTGAACTAAACCCATGGCGGAAAAGAAGAATACGGACATATCTGAAGTGCCCAAAAAAGAATTTGACGAAAAACGATCGCACAGGATTACTGGCATGACCTGTGCGACCTGTGCCAAAAACGTGGAAAGGGCACTTTTGAAGACAGAGGGAGTGAAATTTGCCGCTGTGAATCTGGCCACAGATACAGCTTTTGTGGTTCTGGAGAAAGACGTTCCTCACGATCGGCTTATGGATGCGGTGGAGAAAATAGGTTACGGGGTGACCACCGAATCGGAGGAAGACCTTGAGCAGAGACGTTATACCGAAGCGAGGCGGAATCTCTGGCTGGCCCTGGTGATAACAGTGCCTCTTTCGGCCCTGATGATTGCCCACATGGCCGGTTTCCATATGCCCTGGTTTGTTCTGCTGGAAGTGAGCGCAGGCGGGGTCGTCATTTTTTACGCTGGAAGGAAAACGATCAAGGGAGCCTGGATCGCCCTGACTCACTGGCACACGAACATGGATACGCTTATTTTCTTTGGGAGTGTCGCCTCATGGACGACGGCGGTCCTTAACATTTTTGGTGTTCCCGTGGCCTCCTTCGGCGCAATCGGGGCGATGATCGTCACGCTGCACGTGACGGGCAGGTATGTGGAGTCCAGGCTTCGTGACAGGGCGGCCAAGGAGGTCCGGTCACTTTTGAAACTGCAGGCCCGGGAGGCGAGAATCCGTACCGAGGCCGACGAGGACCTCAATGTCCCCATTGAAGCCGTCAAGGAGGGGTTCAGGGTGATCGTGAGACCCGGAGAGAGAATCCCCGTTGACGGTGAAGTCGCGGAAGGCAGGTCCTCCGTTGATGAATCGATGATCACCGGTGAATCCATCCCCGTCGAAAAGGAGCAGGGAGCAGAAGTGACGGGCGGATCGCTGAACCTTACGGGGCAGCTTGTCATCAAGGCGACACGTACCGGTGAAGACTCCTTCCTGTCACAGATGATTTCCCTCGTGCAGGAAGCCCAGGGGGCGAAAATCCCGATACAGGCTCTTGCGGACCGGATCACCCTCTTTTTCGTCCCCACCATCCTGGTTCTGGCGACCGGGGCGGCCCTGTTCTGGTACTTCCGGTTCGAAAGAATGGTTCCTTTCATCGAATCGGCGAGGGAGTGGCTCCCCTGGGTCCTGGAAACTGAAGGTGCCGTATCGTTCAGTGTCTTTGTCTTCGTGGCCACGCTGGTCATCGCCTGTCCCTGCGCGCTGGGCCTCGCGACTCCTATGGCCCTGGTGGCGGGAACGGGTGCCGCCTACAGGCAGGGGCTCATTATACGGAATGCAGAGGCCATCCAGACGTCGCGAGACATCGGTGTGGTGGTCATGGACAAGACAGGCACCCTGACGGAGGGCAGTCCCAGGGTTGTCAGCTTCAGCCTGGACCTGGAAGATCTGGGCCGTGCCGTCGCTGCCGAAGAACAGTCGAATCACCCTTTGGCAAAAGCCATCGCGGCGCTGCGGGAGACGGAAGATGTGCCCCATGCGACAATAAAGGATTTCGAGGAAACCTCCGGCGAGGGTGTCGGTTTCGTCGCGGGAGGTTCCCGGTACATCGTGGGCAAACCTGAAGACTATTCGAAATATGACCGGGACCTTGAATCCGGCAGGACTGTGGTCGAAGTGAGAAAGGACGGCGGAGTTGCCGGATGGTTCGCCATCGAGGACCCCGTCAGGGAAGATTCTGCCCGGGCCGTACAGCGGCTGAAAGAATCGGGAATAGTTCCGGTGATGGCGACGGGAGACAACGAAAGGACCGCGAAGGCCGTTGCCGCCCAGGTGGGGATAGATGGCGTGCACGCCGGGGTCAGGCCGGAGAACAAGCTCGATATAGTAAGAGACTACCAGGCTGAAGGAAAGAAGGTTATGATGATAGGAGACGGCATGAATGACGCCGCAGCCCTCAAGGGCGCTGACATCGGGATAGCCGTCGGTTCGGGAATGGACCTCGCCATTGACAGCGCGGACGTGGTGATTGTCACCGGAGGGCTTTCAAAGGTTGTCCTTGCCGTTGCGATCTCGCGGAGGACGTTCCGTATCATCGGACAGAACCTTTTCTGGGCCTTTTTGTACAACGTGGTGTCCATTCCTCTCGCCATGGCGGGGCTCCTGCACCCGGCCATTGCCGAAGCCGCCATGGCCTTCAGCTCGATTTCGGTGGTGCTCAATTCGATGCGAATCAAGGGAAAGGAGGCGTGACATATTATGGCCAAACTGGTTTTTGATGTGCCGGACATGTCCTGTGACCACTGCGTCAGGAATATCACCAGGGCCCTTGAGGAATCAGGGTTCAGCGATTTTTCCGTGTCCCTGGAGACCAAGACGGTCAGTCTGGAAACGGATGATCCGGAAAAAGTCCGCAAGGTCCTTGATGAAGCAGGGTATCCGGCCTCTTTAAGAGACTGAGGTGCTTTGAATCGGTTCGGGAAACCTGGAGCTTGAAGGCCGGTTTTTTAAGGAAACGGTGAAGGAGGGAAGCCCGCATGAATGTTCTCCCGCGGAAAGGCCATCGAGATGTGTCGCTTGTGCTCTGCGGCGCAGCCGGCCAGGGTGTGCAGACCATCGAGGAGATACTTGTGAAATCGCTTCATGACGGAGGTCTCCACGTATTCGCAAGCCGTGAATACATGTCGAGGGTTCGCGGAGGCAACAATTCGACGGAGATCCGCATCGCCCGGGAGCCTGTCAATGCGTTTGCAGACAGGATCGACCTGCTTTTGCCGCTGAACCGGGGCGTGAGGCGGAACATCCGTGAAAGAATCACCGGGGAAACGATCATCATCGGCGACAAGGAGGAGCTCGGCGAAGAGCTGACCGATACGGAGGGGCAATTCATTGACGTGGATCTTTTGGAGAAAGGGCGGAAGATCGGGGGGACCGTCTATGCAGGCGTCGTCGCCGCGGGGATTGTCGCGGGTCTTTTTGACATAGACAGGTCCGTACTCTACGGGTTCTTCGAAAAACGTTTCAAAAACAGGGAGGAGATCATAGAGAAGAACAAAAAGGCCGTCGAAACCGGGTACGAAATCGGAACGAAGTTGAAAGAAGACGGCTTGATTGAAATTTCCCTTCCCGGAAAAGGAAACAGCCGGGGCAGTGTCGTTCTCAACGGGACCGATGCGGTTTCACTCGGAGCGGTGGCGGGTGGTTGCGATTTCGTCACTTCCTATCCGATGTCACCGGCGACGGGTGTCTTGACCTTTATGGCGAAGCATTCACACCGGTTCGGGATCGCCGTCGAACAGGCGGAAGACGAGATCGCGGCCATCAATCTGGCCCTGGGTGCATCCTATGGAGGGGCGAGACCCATGGCGACCACGTCCGGCGGGGGCCTCGCTCTCATGTCGGAGGGAGTCAGCCTGAGCGGGATCACGGAGCTCCCTGTGGTCCTTCACATCGGCCAGCGGCCGGGTCCAGCGACGGGGATGGCGACGCGAACGGAGCAGGGGGATCTCACCTTCGCGCTCCATGCAGGTCACGGCGAATTCCCGAAGGCTGTCTTCGCTCCCGGGACCCTTGAAGAGGCCTTCTATCTCACCCAACACGCCTTCAATATCGCAGCGAAATACCAGATACCTGTGTTCATCCTTACCGACCAGTATTTCCTCAACAGCTTCTATGACGTGCCTCCCTTCGAAATGAAGGACCTCGCAATCAGAAAGCATCTCGTGGAATCCACGGAAGACTACCAGAGATATGTCATTACCGACGACGGGATTTCGCCCAGAAGCGTGCCGGGTTACGGGAAGGGCATGGTTGGTACCGACAGCCATGAACACGACGCCGATGGCCACGTTCAGGAAGATTTTCACCTTCGAAAGGCCATGGTTGAAAAACGGTTCCGGAAAATGAAGGGGCTGGAGGAAGAGGCTGTTTCACCCAGTCTGATCGGGCCCGAGGACTATGAAAATCTCGTAGTTTCCTGGGGATCGACTCGGCACATCGCCGAGGAGGCCCTCGGTGTCCTGGGTAGAAAGGATACGGCGCTTTTGCATTTTTCACAGGTATATCCTCTTCCAGCGAAAACGGTTGGGTATCTGAAACGAGCGAGGAAAGTTATCGACGTGGAAGGTAACGCCACAGCCCAGATGGCCGCACTGATCCGGCGGGAAACGGGATTTGAAATACCGGAACGGATTCTTCACTACACGGGATTGCAGGTATCCGTGGAAGTCGTTGCCGAAGAACTCCGAAAACGCCTTTCCAGGGGGGTGTGACGGATGGACTGGAAGATCTACGATCTTGAGGGAATAGACAATCAGTGGTGTCCGGGCTGTGGGGACTTCCAGATCATGGAAGCCCTGAAAAAGGCCCTGGCGGAGCTAGATCTGGCTCCAAATCAGGTGGTGTTTCATTCGGGCATTGGGCAGGCCGCCAAGATGCCTCATTTTATGAAGGGGAATTTCTTCAACGGCTTGCACGGGCGGTCTATATCGAACGCGACGGGCATGAAGGCGGCCAATCCAGAGATGGTGGTCATTGCCATTGGCGGAGATGGGGACATGTACGGAGAGGGAGGAAACCATTTTCTGCACACCCTACGGCGCAATCCCGACATTACCAATATCGTCCATAACAATATGGTCTACGGGCTGACGAAAGGCCAGGCTTCACCCACCAGCCAGCTCGGGTTCAAGACTCCCGTCCAGGTCGACGGTGTCTTCGAGGAGCCTTTTAACCCGGTGGCCGTCGCCATAGCACAGGGCGCCACCTTCGTGGCCCGGAGCTTTTCCGGCTACGTTGACGAGACGAAGGAGATTATCAAGCAGGCCGTGAGGCACAAGGGATATGCCCTTGTGGATATATTCCAGAACTGCGTTTCCTTCAACAAGGTGAACACATTCAAATGGTTTAGGGAAAACACCTATTTCCTCAAGGAGAACTACGATCCTTCTGATCGGGAGGCGGCAATGGCCAAGGCATTCGAGAAGGAACCCTATCCCTTGGGGATCCTGTACCGCGTGGACGGGAAAAAGACCTTCGAGGAAAACCTCGCCTGTTACAAAGAGGACCGCACCCCTCTTTATCGGAGGGAGCGAAGTCCTTCGGTGGTTGCGGAATACTTGAACGAGCTTTCCCGATGAGGTCAGCGGCTAAGGGCTCCGTAAAGGGATGACCGCGGAGCCCTTACCAATTCCCGGTAGGGAATCTGTTCTGTCTTCCTGACGCGGTCGGCAATCGGCTGTAGCTGCCTGTAGACTTCAGGCGACGGGCCATAGAAAAACCCAGGCTTTCTTCGACCCGCCGAAGGTTCCGGCCCATAGCTGAATTCCGCGAGAATTCCCGGCAGGTTCCCTGAAATCCAGTGTCCACAAAAGATCCTTGATAAGAGCCCCGTCGGCATGAGATGTGTGTACGGTCCGGCACTTCAGCAAAAACTCTCATTGTCTCCAGTACGAACGAGAGGGCATATCCGGGAACCGAAAGCACCTTGACCCCTGTTGTTGCAGGCATCACGGTCAACCACGCAAAAATCGTTCACCCTCTATGGATTTGCAGTATTTTCTATAGCCGCGTAATTCGGATGATCGAATCGGCGGTGACCGATCCTGCCAGTTCTCGTACCGATTTTCCCAGAACCGGGTGACGCCAGTCCGGAGCGATCTGAACCAGCGGAAGAAGGACGAAGGCACGCCGGTGCATGTGAGGATGAGGAAGGATGAGGTCCTCTTCTTCCAGGACCTGGTCGTTGTAAAAAATGAGGTCAAGATCTATTTCTCTTGGTCCCCAGGTGTACCGTCGGGTGCGACCCAGTTCTTTTTCTGTGTTCAGGAGCAGCTCGAGAAGTTTTCTGGGTGCCTCTTCCGTTTCAACAAGTATGCAGGCATTGAGAAAACGTGGCTGGTTCCTTGCGCCCCACGGAGGTGTTTCGAAAACGTCGCTTGATCCCTTGATGCTAAGACAGTGTTCTTCAAGGAGCATCACGGCCTGGCGCATGATCCCGAGGCGGTCGCCGAGATTGCTCCCAAGGGCGATTGCGGCCTGGGTCACAGTGAAGCCTCCTTTACGGCGCGGATCATGCGGATGACCTGTGCGTTTGCCCGGACATCGTGGACCCGCACGATTGATACGCCTTTCCAGGCGCAAAGCGCCGTTATAGCCAAAGTCCCTTCAAGCCTGTCGTAGGCGGGCGCTCCGTCAAGGATCTTGCCGATGGTGCTTTTGTTCGAATGGCCGATCAGAAGAGGTCTGCCGAGCACCTTGAAGGACTCGAGGTTTTTGAGTATCGCAAGATTGTGTTCCGGTGTTTTCCCAAACCCAATCCCGGGGTCGAGGATGATTTTCGAAAGGTCGACTCCGCGGGAGACGGCAAAGGCGATTCTGTCCTCAAAGAAAGATATGATTTCTCCGATGATGTCCTCGTAACGTGGGTTTATCTGCATCGTCTTTGGAGTGCCTTTCATATGCATACAGACGTAAGGGGCACCGGTCGATGCGACAACGTCAAGTATGCCGGGATCCATGTGGCCTGCCGAGATGTCGTTGATGATGTCCGCCCCGGCTGCGATGGCGGTGCGTGCCACCGAAGCCTTGACGGTGTCAACCGAAAGGGGAAGGTTGAAGCCTCTTTCCCGCAATTTCTCGATGACCGGGATGAGGCGTTCTTTTTCGATGTCTTCCGGTACAGGCTCGGAACCGGGACGCGATGATTCAGCCCCGAGATCAAGAATGTCCAAGCCCTCTCCCTGCATCTTCATGGCCCGGCTTACGCATTCGTCGATGTCCAGGGCCCTGCTTGAGGCGAAAAATGAATCGGGCGTAATGTTGATGATACCCATGACAAGGGGGTGGTCGTTGAGGCTGAGAGAGCCGCCGCGGGGCAGTGGTATTTCCCAGGCAACGAAGGTCAGGTTGGACAAGGTCCTGGTCAGGCCGTCCCGGATAGTTTCAAGGCCCCAGTAGGGCATTGCCTCGAGTTTCTGTATCAGGCTTCCATATTGTCCGGGCGTGCCCAGAAGCAGGACGTCACAGGAAGTGATCGTGCCCTGGATGGCGTCACGGTGTACGACGGCGTCGCCGCCTCGGGAAAGCATTTCCTGTTTCAGTGCGTTGGCGGCCCTGAAGTCGGTTCCCTTGACATACAGGGGCAGAATACTCCTTTTGGCTTCGAAATATGGCAGACTGCGCATATCCGCCTTGAGGCGGACAAGCATGGACTTGAGTTCTGAAACCGATGTAATCGGGCAAACGTAAGGAGTCATCCGGACACATATCTCCTCGGGAGAATATGGAGCATCAGCGAAAGCCATAATATGCCACAGGAAGTGTGCGGTCAAGAAAAGGGCGACCCGCAAAGGGTCGCCCTTTTCTTGGTTTGCCACCTCGGATCAGGCGAGGCTGTATTTCATGAAAAGATTCAGATACAGGTCGTCCGGCGCGTTGTGGGAAGGGGAATGTATGAAGAAATGCCTGAAAAGTTCCGGGACTGTCTCTTTTGAAGACACGATGTCCAGGAAACGTTCAGCCGCTGCGAGCGGTGATTCGCCGTCGAGTATGATCTGGAAACCGATAATCTGACCGGTTTTGATTCCACCTTCATTTCCGTCCTCGGCAACAACGATCTTCCATCGGCCCTCTTTGCTGGAGGGCATGGATTCTTCCCTGGTGCGAACAGGTATGGAGACAGTCCGGACGGCGATATTTTGTCGTTTCGCCAGTTCTTCAGTCCATCCGATGCTGCCCCAGTGAAGATCGAAAATCTCCGATATCCCCCACATCGTGGCAGGCGGCATGTTTATGGGCATGCCGGCGATATTCGCTGCAGCCGCCACTCCCTGGCGCATGGCGAGGGTCCCTACAAGGGGTAGCACCGGTTTGCCCGTTGCCGCATCGATTACCTGTACCGCATCTCCGACGGCGTATATATGTTCGTTGCGCGTCTGCATGAGTGAATTGGTAACGATACCCATCTCGACTTTAAGGCCCGCTTGTTGTGCTAGTGTTACATTCGGCCGGACCCCGGTGGCGAAAACGACCCCGTCCCCAGAAACCTTTTCGCCTGATTCCAGGAGAACGCCGTCTCTCGTGACGGCGACAACCTTTTGGGAGGTTAGAACCCGCACACCTTTTTCTGCAAGCCGGTTTTCGATCAGTTCGGCCATGTCTGCATCGAGGGGTGCCGTCACGTGGGGGAGGGTCTCGATAATGGTGATATTGAGTCCTCTGTCATGAAGCGCCTCGGCAGTTTCAAGCCCGATGGCTCCGCTTCCAACCACCACGGCGTGTTTTGCCTTCCGGGCAAAGTTGTCAAGGCGCCTGGCGTCGTTGGCGTTTCTGAGAACATAGATGTTTTCCGCGAGCCGACCCTTGTCGACAAAATCCTTTCCAACCTGAACGAATTCACTGGTAGATACGGCTTTGTCGGAATTTCCTGCGAAAACACCTTCCACGGGTGGTAACCATGGGACAGCACCCGTGGCAAGCAGTGCCTTCTCAAAAGACACGGAGATTTCGGCATTGCCGGTACGTACTAGGGCTTCCCGCCTACTCGCGTCGAGGGATACCACTTCACCCCGGATCGTGTTTTGTGCCATATCTTTCGGCAACCGCGGTGACTTTGAAAGATCGACCACGACGTCTTCCGGTCCTCCGGGAACAAGCCTGCGCCCGATGCCATAAGGCAGGCTACATACTACAATGGGCTCCTCGTTCATCACTATGAGGGTGTTATTTTTGCCCATTTTCGAGAGTGCCATGTAAGCAACCCTGCCGCCGGGTCCACCTCCGACGATTAACGTTGCTACTTTCTTTTTTTCAATCACGTAATGTCCCTCCTCCGGTATATACTTTCATTACAACCACATATACCAATCCAGGGTATTTACGTCAAATCCATTCACTGACAAGACTGGGCAGATGGTATGTTTGGTTAAGGGAAACAAGACAGTAGCCCCGGTTTTCTTCGTGAGTGAGGATGGAATAAGATGCCGTGTCCACATGAATTTTCCAGAAATACGGAGAAGCGATATCCAGAGCGGCGGCGATTACAGGTTTGAGGACAGCCCTGTGGGTCACGACGACGAAGGTCTCACCTGTATGGAGCCTGACGAGTCGGTTCACTTCAGCAAAAGCCCTTCGGCGAACGTCATCAAGGGTTTCCGCGCCTTCAAGGCGGAGTCTCTCGGGATTTGAAAGCCAGAGGTTCCATTCTTCTGGATGTTCTTCCCGGATTTCGCTTTTCCGTTTTCCTTCCCACGGTCCGAGGGACATGTTGTTCAGCCCTTCGCGGATTTCCAGGGAAACGCCCATTGCACGGGAGATTTCGGCACCGGTCGCCCGTGCCCTTGTCAAGGGGCTCGAATACACTCGGGAGGCCGAAAAAAGCCTTGCCAGTTCAACAGAAAGCGCTTTTGCCTGGGCAAGCCCAGCATCATTGAGCAGGAATTCACTTCTCCCGCGGAAACGTCCCTCGCGATTTCCCTCGCACTCACCATGCCTGACGAGAATGATCCTGGTTCGTTCCGTTTGCGTTCTCATGGGCAATCACCTTTGCTCTACTGGAAGATGTCGGCACCATGATACAGGAAAAGCGAAGGCGGGGCAGCACGCAAGGGAAAGGTCAGTCTCCTGACCAGTGTTGACAATAGGAGCTTCCATTGGTACCCTACCCTTCGGTATATTTTCGTTGTTAGCACTCCTCCGAGGAGAGTGCTAATACAATATGGGGGTGTGGTGAAAGTGCTTACGGAACGACAGCTAGAAATCGTATTGGCCGTTGTCTATGAGTACATCCGTTCCGGTGCCCCCATAGGATCGCGGACGATTGCGAAACGATTCCTCAGGGGATGTAGCGCGGCGACGATCAGAAATGAAATGGCCGATCTCGAAGAAATGGAATATCTCTACCAGCCCCATACATCTGCAGGCCGGATTCCCACTCCGAAAGCTTTCCGGATATATGTGGATGCGATCCTCCAGCGGCAAAGGACGAGACCGAGGACACGGCCGGAATGGCTCGAGGAGCTCAAAAAACGGAGGGATGACGTCCAGTCGGCGTTTCGCTATACTACAAAGTTACTCGGGGACCTGACTCATTGTATATCCGTCGCGGCCCTTGGGCCGGCTCAGGAAGCGATCCTGCAGAAAGTCGAGTGCATCAAGGTCGCTGAACGGTCGGTCCTGATCATCCTGGTCCTGCAGGGGGGGTTGATCCACCACAAGGTGGTCACCCTTCCGTACGACATGCACCAGGAAGCCCTTGACGAACTGTCCAGGCGGGTCAACCTCGTTGCCCAGGATAAATCCTGGCAGGAGGTTCGGCACATCCTGCAGATGTACGTCCTTGAGGAGCTCGAAGCCTATGCGGAGAACTGCCGGAAAGCACTGGAAGAGATGAACGGCATGCTTGGGGAAAATTCTTACCAGTATTTTACCGGAGGACAGTATAACGTGCTGGGACTCCCGGAATTCAGCGATCTGAGCCGTCTTCAGACAATGATGGCCCTTCTGGAGGAAGATACATCCATCGCCCAGCTGGTCAAACGCTGTTCACCTGACCGGGGGCTTTCCGTCATCATCGGGGACGAAAACCCGGTGACGCAGATGAGCGATTGTTCCGTGCTGATGGCTTCTTCCGTCGACAAGGGAAGAAAAACGGTTCTCGGACTGATCGGCCCGGTCCGAATGGATTATGAATACGCTATCTCCGTTCTCGAGAGTCTTCTGGGAGGCCTTTCGATGAACGGAGACCAGGAAGGAAACAAGGGAGGTTCAGTGAATGGCTTCGACGAAAAACCATAATGAAAAAAACCCGCAAAAAGAAAAAAACGGGCGCCGGTTCCTTGATGAGGGACAGGATTTAGGCACCCGCGAATCGAAGGGCGACGAAAAAACAGAGGAAATAGAGAAAGGTGCCGAAAAGGCCGTTGAGGCGGAATTGGTGGAGGAAACACCTCCTGTACAAAACGCTGAAGCAGAGGCACTGAGAAAAGAGATCGAAAAAACGCGGACCCTCATCGAAGAACTCAGATCGGAAAACGAGACGCTTAGGGACGCGGTCGCGAGAGGTGCAGCCGATTTCTACAATTTCCGGAAACGTGTGGAGCGCGAATCGGAAAAGACGAGGGCGCGCATCGCGGCACGAACGGCTGAAATCTTGCTGCCGGTCCTGGACAATCTTGACAGGGCCCTGGATTCAGGTGACGGCGGCGGTGCCACGGGCTTGAGAAAAGGTGTAGAAATGGTCAGGGAGCAGTTTTTCGGCGTTTTGCGCGAGCTTGGAGTACAAACCATCGAGGCAGAAGGAAAACCCTTTGATCCGAATCTGCATGAAGCCGTCGCCGTGGAAGAGAATTCCGGGGCGCCCGACGGAACGGTGGTAGAGGAATTCCAGCGAGGATTCCTTCTTGGAGGGACGGTGTTGCGGGCCTCCAAGGTGAAGGTCGCCCGCGGGCCGGAACATGCGGAAGAAAGCGAAAAACAGGAACAGTGACGGCGCAATGTCGTCCAGAATATACGAAGAGGTGATTGGAATATGGGCAAAGTCATAGGCATCGACCTTGGAACCACCAACAGTTGCGTTGCCGTCAAGGAAGGCGACAACATTACGGTCATCACAAATCCGGAAGGAAACAGGACGACTCCCTCCGTGGTGGCGTTTACCAAAGACAAGGAACGCCTGGTGGGTCAGTTCGCGAAACGTCAGGCGATTGTAAACCCTGAACGGACAATCAGTTCTATCAAGCGGCACATGGGCAGCGAATACAGCGTTGTGATCGACGGGACACGTTACTCGCCCCAGCAGATTTCCGCTATGATACTCCAGAAACTCAGACGGGACGCCGAGGAATATCTCGGAGAAAAGGTCACCCAGGCCGTGATAACCGTTCCTGCCTATTTCACCGACGCCCAGCGCCAGGCCACCAAGGACGCCGGCAAGATCGCCGGGCTGGAGGTCCTGCGGATCATAAACGAGCCGACGGCGGCATCCCTGGCTTACGGAGTCGACAAGGCTGGGGAACACAAGATCCTCGTTTTCGATCTCGGAGGCGGGACTTTTGATGTCTCCATTCTTGATGTAGGGGTCGAGGACGGTGTCATCGAAGTCCTGGCAACATCCGGCGACAACCATCTGGGAGGCGATGACTGGGACCAGAGGATCATCGACTGGATGGTCCGGGAGTTCAAAAAGAGCGAGGGAGTGGACCTCTCAAAGGACAAGATGGCCCTCCAAAGGCTCAAGGAGGCTGCTGAAAAGGCAAAGTTCGAGCTGTCCTCCATGTCTGAAACCTCGATTTCCCTGCCTTTTATCAGTGCCGACGCCAACGGTCCCAAACACCTGGAGATGACCCTCACGAGAGCCCGGTTCGAAGAAATGACCAGGGATCTGCTCGAAAAGGTCGTGGCCCCGACGAAACGGGCCATCGAAGATTCAGGTCTTTCAAGGGACGAAATCGGAAAGGTCATCCTCGTCGGAGGTGCGACACGGATGCCCATGGTGCAGAAAAAGATCGTTGAACTGCTCGGCAAGGAACCGACGAAAGGCATCAATCCTGACGAGTGCGTCGCTGTCGGTGCGGCTATACAGGGGGCCATCCTCGCCGGTGACCACAAGGACATCATCCTCGTAGACGTCACGCCCCTGTCCTTGGGGATCGAGACCCTGGGGGGCGTCTTCACAAAGATCATTGAAAGAAATTCAGCGATCCCGGTCTCGAGGAGCCAGGTCTTTTCCACGGCGGCGGATAATCAGTCCCAGGTTGAAATTCATGTACTCCAGGGCGAGCGCCCCATGGCTGCCGACAATGTATCTTTGGGAAGGTTCATTCTTGACGGAATCCCCCCTGCGCCAAGGGGGATTCCGCAGATCGAGGTGACCTTCGACATAGATGTCAACGGAATTCTCAACGTTACTGCCGTGGACAAAGGGACCAGCAAGAAGCAACATATCACTATCCAGTCATCCAGGCTCGGAGAGGACGAGATCGAGCGCATGAGGAAAGAGGCCGAAGAAAATGAAGAGGCCGACAAAAAGAAAAAAGAGCTGGTCGAAGTGAGAAACGAGGCTGATTCCCTTGTGTACAACACGGAAAAAGTCCTGAACGATCTCGGCGACAAGGTGGGCGCAGAAGAAAAATCCAGGATCGAAGGAAAAATCGCGGATCTGAAAAAAGCGGCGGAAGGCGAAGATGCGGAATCCATCAGGAAAGCTTCACAGGCACTGACGGAAGACCTTCATGAACTGTCGGCCAGGGTGTACAAGCAAACACAGGAATCGGCCGGGCAGGAGCCTTCCGGAACCGGCGGCGGTGATTCGGAGGAAACAGTGGACGCTGAGTTCGAAGACTCGTCCGGACAAGCATGACCGGGAGTGATGCGCCGTGAACGGGCCCGAAAGCAGGAGGGACCTGTACGAGGTTCTGGGGGTTTCACGGGACGCAAGCCAGGAGGACATCAAGCGGGCCTACAGGAAACTCGTCCGGAAGTATCATCCTGACGCGAATCCCGGTGACAGGGAGGCAGAACAGCGCTTCAAGACCATCAACGAGGCCTACGAAGTCCTGGGAGATCCGCAGAAGCGCCGACAATATGACCAGTTCGGAACCATAGGCGATATCGGAGGCGAAGGGCCTTTTGGAGGAGGGTTCGATCCCTTTGGGGATATTTTCGGGGATATTTTCGACTCCATGTTCGGTGGATTCGGCGGAACCCGCCAACGTGGCCCCTCCAAAGGGGAGGACCTGGAAATGCCCCTTTCGGTGTCCCTTGAGGAAGCCTACTTCGGGTCCACCCGAAAGGTGACGATACCGCGTTGGGAAACCTGCGAAGCCTGTGGTGGGACGGGCGCCGAACCGGGAACGGGTGTGACGACATGCCCTGGCTGTGGCGGGACGGGGAAACGGCAGCAACAGCAACGGACGCCCTTCGGGACCTTTGTCAATGTGACGACATGTCCGGAATGCAAGGGCACGGGCAAAAAAATTGGCAACCCTTGCAGGAAGTGTAACGGTGCGGGAAAGGTTCGCAAGCGCCGTGAAGTAGAAGTCAAGATCCCCCAGGGGGTGAGCACCGGCGTCAGGTTGCGTGTTTCCGGTGAAGGTGGAGCCGGCTCCATGGGTGGCCCACCGGGAGATCTTTATCTTCTGATCAAGGTGCAGGATGACCCGAGATTCCGTCGTGAAGGCGACGACCTTCATGTGGAGAGGCACATTTCTTTCCCGGAAGCCGCCCTTGGAAGTGAAATCGAGGTTGAGCTGATCGATGGAATGGAAAAACTCGAGATCCCCCAGGGGACTCAAAGCGGGCATGTGATCAGGATCAAGGGGAGGGGAATGCCCCGCCTCGGGCGCGGTGGTCACGGAAACGCCTACGTCCATATCGTCGTGGATGTGCCCGGAAAGCTTACCGACAAGCAAAGAGGCCTCATCGAAGCACTTGCGAAAGAGATGGATGTATCCGTCAAGACCGGGGGGTTCATGGAAAAACTGCGCCAATGGCTGGATTAGGGCAACTTCCGGGGATCTGATACTATAGCGTGTACGGAAGGCTGAAACAGGGAGGCGCGCCTCCCTGTTTCGTTCTATGGACCGATCGGGGGGCTTGCGATGGGGCGGGAAACCGGGTATTGGTGGTACATAACGATCGAGATGGAAGACGGGAGCGAGGAGACCCTGTTTTCGCTCGCGGAACTGTCCGGGAGCATCGGGTCAGAATTCATCGAGACATCGGGAAAATCGGTTCTGAAGTCCTATTACCGCTCAACGAAGGACCTGGAATACTGGTTGGGAAGGGTGCGGGAAACGACAGGTCCCTGGGCCTCGGTGAACATCGTCGACATGGGGAAGATCGAGAACCGCTCGTGGCACAAGACCTGGAAGGAAGCCTTTCCACCCCTCGAAGTAGGCGAAGGCCTGGTGGTAATGGCTCCGTGGCATGAAAAGGGATACAAGGGGAAACGGACGCCCCTTTTGATTTACCCGGGTTCGGCCTTCGGGACGGGCTACCACGAAAGCACCCAGATCGCCCTCGAGCTTATTGAAAGACATGTTGCCGAAAACAGCACGGGTGCGGATATCGGAACCGGATCGGGAATTCTCGCCGTGGCGGCGGTCAGGACAGGAGCCGGGAAGGTCTATGCCAGGGATCTCGATCCCGCCGTCCTGGCGGAAGCCAGGGAGAACCTCAGGCTTAACGGCATCGACGAGAACACCGTGGTCCTCGAGGAAGGAGATCTGCTGAAGGGCTTCCAGGGGCCCGTGGACTTTCTGACGGCCAATATTGTATTCGACCCGCTCATGGAGCTGCTCCCGGGAATCGCCGGGATTCTTGCACCAGGTGGCACAGCCATTTTTTCGGGACTCAGCCTGAAAGAAAAGGAAAACTTCCTGAGGGCACTTGGACGAACGGAGTTGGTCCCGTTTGATGAAGTTTCGAAGGGGGACTGGTGGGGTGTCGCGGCCACGCTTGAGGCTGGAAAGAGCTCAAAGAAAGGCGCCTGACCGGTGGGTCCTTGATAAGGACCAGGCCCACCATCTCGTCCATGTCAGAAGATGTGTGGAAGGTGACCGCGTGGAAGGTCTCCTTAACGGCAGACTGTTCCTGTTGAAGCTTGCAGCCGAAGAGGGATACCTGTGCGGCATCCTGGAAAAAGAGCTGCCTGCGGGGCCGGGGAAAAATCTCTGGCTTCTTCTGGCGTTGCTCAAAATGGATGCCTTCGAGCGCAGCCTGAGGATAGCTACTGAAAGCGGAGCCGGCAATATCGTCCCTCTTTTTTGCGAGCGAAGTGTTGTGCGCCTTGACGAAAAACGGTGGTCAAGCAAGCAAAAGCGATGGACGAAAATCATCGAGGAGTCAACGAGGCAGGCTTGCGTTCCACAAAGGCCTGTTCTTTATGAACCCCTGTCCGTGGGTTCGGCAATGTCTCTTCCTTTGCCCGAGAACCGTTACGCCGCGATGTTGAGTAAAGACGCAAAACTTCTGGTTGACTGCAAACCTTCAGGGGGGGCTGTTTTTGCTGTGGGCCCGGAAGGAGACTGGACGCGCTCCGAGTGCGAGACCCTGTCTGGGAAGGGGTTCACCGCAGTCAGCCTTGGAAGGGGAATCATGAGAAGTCCGACGGCGGTGGCCGTCGGGCTCGGTTTCCTTTCGATGCGACTGGAGCAATGTTATGAAAACTAAAACTGAATCGATATTGGGAAATAAGCGGATACGGATTCATGTTTTGGGTTGCCGGTCGAATTTGTATGAAGCAGAGGCACTGGCTTCCTCCCTTTCTGGTTTGGGGGCGATCCCGTGCGAACAAGGACCCTTTGATGCCGCTGTCGTCGTGAGCTGCATGGTAACTGCCGAAGCAGAACGGAAGTGCAGGCAGATCGTCCGAAGATTGAAAAGAGAGGAACCCGAAGCTCCGGTGGTTGCCTGCGGATGCTGGGCGCAACTGCTTGATGAGGACAAGGCAAGGGAATTAGGGATAGATGCCCTCCTTGGAAATCGGAGAAAACATCGCGTGATGCCGGTTTTGGGAAAATTGCTTCAGCAAGGCAATAGGAATGATATTTTGACCGACAGAGGTGATATTTCAACCAGTTCAGACTGGGATCCGCTCTTTCTGGATTGTCCGAGATTCCATGTGAGGGCTTTTGTCAAGATTCAGGATGGTTGCGATCATGGATGTTCCTATTGCATTATCCCAACCGTGCGCGGGAAGCCGGTGAGCAGGGACCTGAAAGATATCCTGAATGAGGTCAAGCAGTTGGTTTTGAAGGGAATCAGGGAAATCGTGCTGACAGGTATTCATCTCGCGTTTTACGGAAGAGGTGAAACTGTTACTCTTGGTGAACTGGTGCATGCGATAGATGAAATTGACGGGATCGACCGGATTCGATTCGGGTCCATCGAACCTTTCGGGCTTGAAGAGGGATTGCTTGAAACCATAGCGACATCAAAAAAAATCTGCCCGCACTTGCACCTGCCGCTTCAAAGCGGTGATGACCGTGTTCTCAGGCGGATGGGAAGAGGCTACACTTCGGAAGAATTTCTCGAACTGGTAAAAAAAGTAAGAAAAGCCTTCGGAGAGGATTTCCACTTGAGCACGGATGTCATTGTCGGTTTTCCCGGAGAGGATGACAAGGCCTTCAGGCGGACCCTGGATGTCCTTGAAAAGGCTGAAGCAGGAAGGGTTCATGCGTTTCCCTTCTCTCCGCGTCAAGGAACGCCGGCGGCCGACTTTCCTGACAGGCCCGCTCCCGAAGAGGTAAAAACGCGCATGAAGGAAATGCTTCAGTTCGCTTCTGACAAACAGCAGCAGTATGCCTTACAGTGGGTTGGCAGAAAGGTGCCCGTACTTGTGGAAAAGTGCGAAGCAGGATCGGTTTCAGGGTATACCCCACAATTCATCAAAGCCGTTTGCAAAGATGACTTCGATGTCAACAGCATCGCTGAAGTGGAGATCATCGGTTGCCATGCAGGCGTTCTGGAAGGCCGGGTATGTTATAATGCTTTTTCTGGAGGAATCAGGGGAAACCGAGGGTGAAGGAGAGAGTTCCCTATTCCATGGAACTAAAGGATATTGCTGAAACCGTATCGAAAGAAACAGGTATCCCCCTTTGCGGACGCGATGTAGAGAGGGTCGCCGCGGCTCTTCTGAGAACACCGGATTTCTGGCACATCATCGAGTATTCTGAAGAACCCGTTCCGGTGGTCGCCTCGACGCTCCGCATTTTTGAACAAAGGGGGCTTGCCGAGGTCCAAAACGACGGGGTGTTTTTGACACCCGAGGGTGCACGCGCATTCCAGAAAACAGGCATCTGGCCGGTTGTGGCTCACCTTTGTCCGCGTTGCAAGGGAAGAACAGTGGTAAAGGACGCCTTCACCGAAGCGCTGCGTCGTTTCGAATCCATACATGGCAAGAGGCCCCCGGCACTGCGCGTTTTTGACCAGGCTTATGTCACGCCGGAGACCACCTTTGCGCGGATAGCCCTTGCAGACAGTCACGGCGATATCCGTGGAAAGGACATCCTCGTTTTGGGGGATGACGATCTCATGGGGCTGGGCCTTGCCTTTACGCAATTGCCGAAGAGCGTTACCGTCATCGAAATTGACGAGCGCCTCATCGAATTTGAAAGGGAGGAAGCCAGCCGGGCGGGGATCAAAACGCTCAAAGCCGCAAAGCATGACCTGCGAAAGCCGTTGCCGGAGAGCCTCATCGACTCCTTCGACGTATTTTTCTGTGACCCCCCGGAAACCGTTGCCGCCTTCGATGCCTTTATCGGCCGTGGTGCCCTTTCCCTCAAGGGACCTGGAGGAGCGGGGTATTTCGGATTGACCAGCGCCGAAAGCTCTTTTGCGAAGTGGAAGATCCTGCAGGAAGGCCTTTTGGCAAGGGGATTTGTTTTGACCGATCTGATCAGGGGATTCAACGAGTATGTCAATTGGGATTACGCCGAGGATATGCGGGCCTGGGAAATGGCGCCAGTCAAGAACCCTCCCGGCCGAAACTGGTACCGTTCGGCCATGTTCCGGGTCGAACTTGTCAGGAAGGGGCGGATACCCAATACAGACCTGACGGACAGCGAAATATACAATGACCGGGAGAGTTCGACCGTCTAGCCGGTGACATCGAGAAACGGCGGTTGTGCTTGACTGCGTCCTTTCTTACAATAGGTATTGCATGAAACGGGGAGGAATGCCTGTGAACGAGGGTTGCGTATTCTGCCGGATCATAAGCGGCGAACTTCCGGCGGATATCGTAGAAGCCGATGACGAAACCGTCGTCATACGGGACATACATCCCCAAGCGCCCACGCATCTTCTGGTGATCCCGAAGAAGCACATTCCTTCGGCGGCAGAGGTTGCCGAGCCGCAGGTCTGGGCGAGGCTGCTGGACAAGGCGACGAAGGTCGCCCGGCGGCATGATCTGGAGAAGGCCGGTTACCGCCTGGTAGTAAACTGCGGAGACAAGGCGGGCCAGACAGTGCCGCACCTTCATGTTCATCTTCTTTCGGGACGCCTGTTAGGCTGGCCCCCGGGCTAGCAAGGGCGACAGAAGGGGGGGAAGGACTCAATGACTGAAGTAAGGCGCCGTGACAATGAATCCCTCGAAGACGCACTCAAGCGTTTCAAGCGGGAGGTTTCCAAGGGAGGCGTACTGCGCGAGGCCAAAAGACGCAGGCACTATGAGAAACCGAGTGAAGAGAAAAAGAGAAAACGGGAAGCGGCTTCAAGGAAAAAACGGAGGAGGTAACGGCCAGTGGAGGAATTCGAGGAACGTCTCCAGCATGACCTGGTCGATGCCATGAAACGCCGTGACAAGGCGGTTGTGGATAGTATCCGGCTCATCAAGGCCGCTCTGGAAAACCTGAAGGCTGAAAAAGGTCGTACTGCCCCGCTGGAAGAGCAGGATGTCACCGCCATGCTGCGGAGACTCATCAAACAAAGGCGGGAGGCTGCCCTGCTGTACCGGAGCGGTGGAGCGCCGGACCGGGCGGATCGGGAGCTCGAAGAAGCTGAATTCATTGCAGGATATCTTCCGGATGAGATGAGCGATGAAGCTATCGCGGCAAAAGCCCGAAAGGTCATTGATGATACCGGCGCCGGAGGTCCTTCGGATATCGGGAAAGTCATGGGGAAGCTCATGCCCGAAATCGGAGGGAAAGCCGATGGATCCCGGGTGAAGGACATCGTAGTGGAGCTGTTGAAAGAAAAGTAACACCACACAAGTCTCTTCGGGGCAGTGCCCGGACTCGGATTCCCGGGAACTGCCCCTTTTTTGCAGCTGCGGGTTCCGCCAATGATATTGATATAATTTGGCTGTGACAAATTTCGCAAAGGAAAGGAGAAAACCGTGCGCTGCCCAAAATGCAAGGCTCTCGAAACACGGGTTCTCGAGACTCGGACCGTCAGCGAGGGACGTGTGGTTAGAAGACGGAGGGAATGCCCGCAATGCCAGTGCCGTTTTACCACGTACGAGCGTCTTGAGGAACCTCAAGTGCTTTGGATCGTGAAAAAAAGCGGCCAGCGGGAAGCCTTCGACAGGGACAAACTTTTGAAAGGGCTCGCCAGGGCCTGTGAAAAGCTCTCCATCTCCTTGGAGCAGATCGAAAGCACCGTCTCACGGATTGAAGAAAAATTGTATGAAAACGGACAGAACGAAGTCTCCAGCCAGGTGGTGGGAAGTCTGGCAATGGAAGAGCTCAGAAAGCTCCACAAGGTTGCCTACGTTCGTTTTGCGTCGGTATACAGGGAATTTACCGATGTGTCATCCTTCATCGACGAAGTGAGACGCTTGCACAATGGAAGGGATGAATACCACTGAACGTAGGGAGTTCTCCGGCAGTGAGCCCGTGGGAAACCGGCGATTCGGTGAATCCGGCGGCAAAAAGCTTGTTCCGTCCTTGTTGTGGATTCAATAATTTTTTGCGGCGTAAAATCTTCTTGTGTTCGCGTATTCCTCACCCGTATGTTTTCGTGTAAAATTTCCTTGGTACCGATATCTCTGGGAGGTGAGCCTAAGTGAAAAAGGGTGTTTTCTTTGGTGTCATGGCCTTGGTGGCCGTCGTTGGGTTGGCTATGTTCGGCGGGCAGGCATTCGCTGAGGATGAAATCCGCATTGGTGTCTACCTGCCGCTGACGGGACAGAATGCCTTTGGCGGGCAGCTGGAACTCGAAGGCATCAGAATGGCCCACGAGGAAGTTCCGGAAGTCCTCGGGAAGAAGGTCGAACTCATCGTCGTCGACAACAAATCCGACAAGGTTGAGGCAGCCAACGCAGTAAAGCGGCTGATCGACAGGGACAAGGTCCATGCCATTATCGGGACCTATGGTTCATCCCTTGCAATGGCGGGCGGGGAAGTTGCCGAAAAAGCAGGTATACCCATGGTGGGCACATCCTGCACGAACCCCCTCGTGACGATGGGTAAGAAATACATTTTCAGGGTCTGCTTCATCGACCCCTATCAGGGTGCCGGTGCGGCGACCTATGCCATTAACGAACTTGGTGCGAAAAAGGCTGCCCTTTTGACGGATGTTGCCAACGACTATGCCGTCGGGCTCGCGGGATTCTTTGAAAGGTCCTTCGAGAAAATGGGCGGGGAGATCGTGGCGAAGCTCAGGTACAACTCGGGAGACCAGGATTTCACAGCCCAGTTGACCGAAATCATCAGCAAGGAGCCGGATGTTCTCTTCATCCCGGCCTATTTTGCCGAAGGTGCAATCATAATGAAACAGGCGGAGGAACTGGGAGCCGAGTTCCAGATCATGGGTGGCGACGCCATGGATAACCCCCAGATCGTAGAGATAGGCGGATCTGCCGTCGAAGGATTCATACACACCACTTTCCCTTACGACCCCTCAATGGAAGAAATGAATCCCACGGCGAAGCAGTTCACCGAGAACTGGAGGGTCAAACATCCCGATCAGGATCCCAATGTCAATGCAGCTCTCGGGTATGATTCCTACATGATCCTCATCGACGCTATCAAACGGGCCGGGACCACCGATCCCGAGGCGATCACAAAGGCTCTTGCCGAGACAAAAGAATTCGAAGGCGTCACGGGCTTGACAACCATCAACGAGACCCATGACGCGGAAAAGCCCGTGGGCATTGTGATGATCAAGGACGGCAAGAAGCAGTACGTAGCAACCATCCAGCCGGAGCTCTAGGGGCCGCTGGTACTGCCGGCAGGCGAATTGACGAACACGGGGGAGGAGCACCTGCCTCCCCCGCTTTTCTGTGAAAGTGAGGCGAAACAGCCCATGAGCATGTCAATGTTCGTCCAACATTTGTTCAATGCCGTAACGCTCGGGAGCCTGTACGCACTGATCGCAATTGGATATACCATGGTTTACGGGATTCTCCGTCTGATCAATTTCGCTCACGGAGAAATCTTTATGCTGGGGGCCTATTTTGTCTTCTGGGGAGTCACCTTGCTCCATTTGCCATGGTCCCTTGCGGTCATCGTTGCCATAGCCGCTACGTCCCTCGCAGGGGTCATGGTGGATCGCGTTGCGTACAGGCCCTTGAGGGATGCGCCAAGAATTTCGGCGCTGATCAGTTCCATCGGCGTGTCCTTTTTCCTCCAGAACCTGGCGATCGTGGTATTTTCTGCCATTCCCAGGGAAGTCCAGCGCCCTGAATGGCTTGTGAAAATCATTGTCGTGGGGAAAGTCAGGATACTGCCGCTCACGCTCGTTGTTCCGGTAATGTCCTTTCTGCTGATGTTGGGATTGCTTTTTATCGTTTATCGGACGAAACCGGGACTGGGCATGCGGGCGATATCCAAGGACATCGAAACGAGCCGCCTGATGGGGGTTCCCGTCAACAGGATTGTGGCCATGACCTTTGGCATCGGTTCGGCCCTTGCCGCGGCGTCGGGTATCATGTGGGCCCTGCGCTATCCCCAGCTTCAGCCCGTCATGGGCGTCATCCCCGGTTTTAAAGCTTTTATTGCCGCTGTGTTCGGCGGTATTGGGTCGATTCAGGGCGCCGTCCTCGGTGGAATGATCCTGGGCATCATGGAGATCATGATCGTGGCCTTCCTGCCTGCTCTGGCAGGGTACAGGGATGCCTTTGCCTTTGTTCTCCTGATCATCATCCTTCTCGTCAAGCCCACAGGGCTTTTGGGCGATAAACTGGAGGATAAAGTGTGATGGAAGACAAAAGGAAACGCAACCTCATCCTGAACAGCCTGATCGCCGGTGTCTTTGCGCTCTTTTTGTACTGGGCCGAAGGGAACCTGGGAGGATACAGGATACAGATCATGAACCTCGTCGCCGTCAATATCATTCTTGGATTGAGTCTCAACCTGATATATGGTTTTGCAGGCATGTTTTCCCTCGGCCATGCAGGCTTCATGGCCATCGGTGCCTACACCTGTTCACTTCTCATCATGCCGCCGGTGCAGAAACAGGTGCTTTTCATCCTTGAGCCCGCAATGTGGCCCTTCTCCGTCATTCACGCGCCCTTTCTGGTGGCGGTCATCGTGGCAGGCCTGACGGCGGCACTGGCGGGAATCCTCATTGGCTTGCCTGTTCTAAGGCTCGGTGGGGACTATCTCGGAATCGCCACCCTTGGCTTTGCGGAAATCATCCGTGTCCTGGCCAACAACCTGCCGCGGATAACAAACGGTGCGCTGGGTTTTAAAGGAATCCCCGGTTACGCAAATTTGTGGTGGAACTACGGATGGTGCTTCCTGACGCTGGTGATAATTGTCAGGCTTGTCAACAGTAACTTCGGCAACGCCCTCAAGGCGATCAGGGATGATGAAGTCGCTGCGAGGGCTATGGGTATCAACACGTTCAAATACCGTCTGACGGCTTTTGCTATCGGGTCCTTTTTCGCGGGAGTTGGCGGCGCGCTGCTGGCGAGTCTCCTCACGACGATAGATCCGAAGATGTTTCTCTTTTTGTTGACCTTCAATGTCCTCATGATAGTCGTGGCGGGAGGACTCGGTTCCATAACGGGAACGGTCATTGCCGGCGTGATTATCACGGTGCTTCTGGAGTGGTTGCGGATCGTGGAGAATCCGGTCACTTTCGGTGACTTCGAGATCCCTGGCATTCCAGGCATGCGCATGGTCGTTTTTTCTTTGGCGCTCCTTTTTATTATCCTTTTCAGGCGACAGGGGATCATGGGAAGAAGGGAAATCACCTGGGACACTATATTCGGCCTTTTCCGAAAGCGGGGTGCTGATAAATGACGGCCCGCGAGATCGTTCTCGAGACGAAAAGCGTGACCATGAAGTTCGGCGGCCTGACGGCGGTTCACAACTTCAACATCCAGGTCGAAAAGGGCAGGATCGTCGGTCTGATTGGACCGAACGGCGCGGGAAAAACCACCTGCTTCAACATGATCACCGGTTTTTACAGGCCTACGGAAGGGTCCATTATATTTCGCGGCGAGGACATCACGGGGTGGAAGCCGCACCGTATCTGCGAGGCAGGCATTGCGAGGACCTTCCAGAATATACGGCTCTTCGCCGGTGGGACGGTTTTGCAGAACGTCATGGTTGGGGCTCACCTGCGGCAGAAGACCACATGGTGGCACTCCATACTGGGCCTGCCGTCCTTTTACAGAGAGGAAAAGGAAATCAGGGAAAAATCACACGAGCTTCTCAAGGCCGTCGGCCTGGAAGAGCTTGCAGGTGAGGATGCCCAGGGACTTCCCTACGGCGCCCAGAGGCGTCTTGAAATTGCCCGGGCCCTCGCAACGGAGCCGCATTTCCTTTTGCTCGACGAGCCTGCGGCCGGAATGAACCCCTATGAAACGCAGCGGCTCATGGAGTTTATCAAAGAAATCAGGGACCGGTTCCATCTCACAATCCTCCTGATCGAGCACGACATGAAAGTGGTCATGGGAATTTGTGAGCATATATGGGTTCTTGACTACGGTGTTACCATAGCCGAAGGGAACCCCGAGGAAATTCAGGGCGATCCGAAGGTGATCGAAGCCTACCTGGGAGAGGAGTACCTCCAAAATGCTTAGCATCAGAGATCTTCACGTCCATTACGGAGGGATACACGCCCTGAAAGGTATTTCGCTGGAAGTTCCCAGGGGAAATATCGTCACCCTCATCGGTGCGAACGGAGCCGGCAAAAGCACCACACTGCGCACCATTGCCGGACTTGTTCGCAAAACAAAGGGAGAAATCCTGTACGAAGGGAAATCCCTCGAGGGGATGAGCCCGGAGGATGTGGTCAAGGCGGGGATCGTCATGGGCCCCGAGGGAAGGAGAATCTTCCCCCACCTCAGTGTTCTGGATAATCTCATGCTTGGGGCCTATACCAGAAACGACAGGGAAGGCATAGAAAAGGACCTTCACTGGGTCTACGAGCTTTTTCCCAGGCTGAAGGAAAGGCTTTGGCAAAAGGGCGGTACCCTTTCGGGAGGCGAGCAGCAGATGCTCGCCGTCGGCAGGGCCCTCATGAGCTCGCCGAAGCTTGTCATGCTCGACGAACCGTCGCTGGGTCTGGCACCCCTTCTGGTCAGGGAGGTCTTTGAAATCATCGAAACCATCAACCAGCAGGGCAAGACAGTGCTCCTTGTCGAGCAGAACGCTTTTGCCTCCCTGAAGATAGCGCACTATGCCTATGTGCTGGAAGTCGGTCAGATCGTTCTCGAGGGAACAGGCCAGGATCTTCTCAAGGACAAGAGGGTTCAAGAGGCCTACCTGGGTGGCTGACCCCCCCGTTTGGTCCGGGTAGGCGAAGAAACCTCCCGGGGTCGGCAAAGCATGAGGGATAGCCGAAAAGAAGGAGTGGAGCTTTATGCCGGCATTGAATCTTCCGAACCTTCTAAGCCTGTCACGGGTTTTTCTGGCGCCTCTCGTCATGGTGTTTTTGACGCTACGGGTGCAGTTCGGAAGCCTTCTCGGCCTCCCATTCGGGGATCTTTTGGCTGGGGTCGTCTTTATCCTCGCCGCGGCTACGGATACAGTGGACGGGTACATCGCCCGTAAGCACGGCATGGTGACGAATTTCGGCAAACTCGTCGACCCTCTGGCAGACAAGATCCTGGTGACTGCGGCACTTGTCTCGCTGGTGCAGCTGCAGAGGCTCCCGGCATGGATCGTCGTGGTAATCGTCTCCAGGGAATTTTTCGTGACCGGCCTCAGGATGGTCGCCCTTTCAGAGGGGGTGGTCATCGCCGCATCGGCCTGGGGGAAGGTGAAAACAGTCATCCAGATCGTCGCCATTTTGCTGGTGATTTTCGACCTGCCGGGTGGTTTTTTTGCCATGTGGGCGGCGATGATCGTTACCGTCGCTTCTGGGATGGATTATTTCCTGAAGGGAAGAAACCTTTTCATCGACAATGGTCCTTCGGCGAAGCAGAACAGACGCAAGTAGCTTGGGGACTGATGGTATAATTCGGAATGTTCAGAGTCCAGGCACCGGTTGAGCATGCTGCCAGAAAGCAGAGAAGAAGAAGAGGCAAACCGGGAGGATACAGACATGGTTTCTCCAATGCAACCGGAGCCGTTCAGAATCAGGATGGTGGAACCCGTCAGGGTTCCTGACGGCGCAGAACGCGAGGCGGCGTTGAAAAGGGCGAGTTTCAACATGTTCGGGCTCGCGTCGAAGGAGATCTACATTGACCTTCTCACCGATTCCGGCACAGGCGCTATGAGCAAATACCAGTGGGCGGCTCTTTTGTGCGGTGACGAAGCCTATGCGGGTGCGGACAGTTTTTACGCACTCAAGGATGCTGTGAAGGAGGTCCTGGGATTCGATTATGTTATTCCGACCCACCAGGGCCGCGCCGCTGAGAACGTGACCTTCGGAACGCTGCTCAAGCCGGGTGACAAGGTCCCTTTCAACATGCCCTTTGACACGACACGGGCCCATATTTTCAACGCCGGCGCGGAACCTGTGGACTGCGTCATCGACGAAGCATTTGATCCCGCGGTGGAACATCCCTTCAAGGGTGATGTGGACACGTCCAAACTAGAGGATGTCATCGCCCGGGAGGGTAAAGAAAGGATCCCCCTCATCATGGTGACTGTCACCAACAATTCGGGTGGCGGCCAACCCGTCAGCCTGAAGAATCTCAGGGCGGTTTCCCGGATTGCGAAAAAACATGGTATCCCATTTTTCCTGGATGCGGCGCGCATGGCGGAAAATGCCTGGTTCATAAAAATGCGTGAGCATGAATACTCTTCGATGTCCGTCAGGGAGATCCTTCGGGCCATGATGGATACCGCAGATGCCATCACCGTATCCTGCAAGAAAGATCCTCTCGTCAACATTGGAGGAATGATCTGCTGCAGGACTGAGGAAATGTACCACAATCTTCTCCCGAGGGTGATTCTCTTCGAGGGCTTTGCGACCTATGGCGGTCTCGCGGGCCGCGACCTCGAGGCTCTTGCTGTGGGCCTGCGGGAAATGACGGACGAAGCCTATCTAGCCCACAGGGTTGGACAAATCCGACATCTGGCCCATTTGCTGGATGCCGAAGGGGTTCCCGTCGTCAAGCCTGCAGGGGGGCATGCTGTATTTGTCGACGCCGCGGAGTTCTTCCCCCACATTCCGCAGATGAAATTCCCTGCCGACGTCCTTTCTGTCGAAGTCTACAGGGAGGGTGCCATCAGGGGGATCGGTCTGGGCGCCCTCGCGTTTGCCACGGAAGATGAAGACACGGGGGAGGTTATTCCGCCGAAACTGGAACTGTACAGGCTGGCGGTTAACAGGAGAACCTATACCAACAGTCATATCGAGTATGTCGCGTCGAAAATCATCGACGTCTACAAGCGAAGAGACCAGGTCAATTACGGTCTGGATGTCGTCAAGGCCCCGGCGGTCAAGGGTCTGAAGCATTTTCTCGCAAAGCTGCAACCCGTGTCACTCTAGGTGCCCTGACCAGGCACGGAACCTTCGGGTTCCGTGCCTTTTGACGGTACATGTTCCCCGGCATATAATCAAACCTTGAAATCCCTTCAGGCTCCCCCATCCTTGACAGAGGTGAACCCAATGCTTGAAAGCATCAGGAAAAAACTTGGATTTGACAAAAACGAGCGCTTGCTCAGGCGGTACAACAAAACCGTCGAAGAGATCAACGCTCTTGAACCGCAAATGCGGAAATACAGCGACGAGGAACTCGCCGCCCTTGGTAAGTCTTTCCGGGAAAGAGCGATTTCCGGAGAAAGTCTTGACGAACTGCTTCCCGAGGTGTTCGCTGCCGTAAGGGAAGTTTCACGTCGGACCACGGGCCTTCGGCATTTCGATGTGCAGCTTGCCGGTGGCATCGCACTCCATGAGGGAAAGATCGCAGAGATGAAAACAGGCGAAGGGAAAACCCTGGTCGCCACACTCGCAGTGGTTCTGAACGCACTGAGCGGCCGGGGAGTGCACCTGGTCACCGTCAACGATTACCTGGCTAAGCGCGATGCCGAATGGATGGGACCCATTTACAGGTTCCTGGGCCTTTCCGTCGGGGTTATATACGCTTTCATAGACCAGCAAGAACGGATGCAGGCTTACCAGGCGGACGTAACCTATGGAACCAATACGGAATTCGGTTTCGACTACCTGCGGGACAACATGGCCCTGAGCGCGTCCCAGATAGTGCAGCGGGACCACGCTTACATCATCCTCGATGAAGTGGATTCCATCCTCATCGACGAGGCAAGGACGCCGCTGATCATTTCAGGGCCTTCGGAGGACAATGTAGAGGTCTACAAGCGAGCAGACGAGGTGGCTCGAAAACTGAAAAAGGACGTGGATTTCGAACTCGACGAGAAAGAGCGCAACGTGGCATTGACCGAAAAGGGCATCGCCGCTTGCGAAAGGATCCTCGGAGTACCGCAGCTGTTTACCGAATACCAGCATTCAGAACTGGGACACCGTATTGTCCAGGCCCTCAAGGCTCACCACCTCTTCGAAAGAGACGTCCACTACGTGATCAAGGACGGGGAGATCGTCATCGTCGATGAATTCACAGGAAGGCTCATGTTCGGCAGACGGTACTCGGACGGGCTTCACCAGGCGATCGAGGCCAAGGAAAGGGTTAAGGTGGGGCGGGAGAACCAGACCTTGGCGACGATTACCCTGCAGAACTACGTCAGGATGTACGACAAGATCGCAGGAATGACGGGAACCGCGGCAACAGAAGAAGAGGAATTCAAGGAAATTTACGGCCTTGAGGTCGTGGTGATTCCCACCCATAAGCCAATGATCAGGGAAGACTACGCCGATGTCATTTACAGGACCAAAAGGGAAAAATATAACGCCGTTGCGGACGAAGTGGAAGAAACCTACAAGGCGGGACAGCCTGTCCTTATCGGGACCACGTCCATAGAAAGTTCCGAGCGCCTCAGCAAGATTCTCAAGGCACGGAAAATTCCCCACAACGTGTTGAACGCGAAACATCATGAGAGGGAAGCCCAGATCGTCGCGCAGGCCGGTCGTCTCCAGGCGGTGACCGTCGCGACAAACATGGCCGGCCGGGGGACGGATATTGTCCTCGGCGGGCATCCCGAATCCCTTGCACGGGAAGAGGCTGCAAAACATGGTATTGATCCGACCCGAAACCCTGAAGAGTTCAGAAAGATTCTCGACAAAAAGAAGGCAGCCTGCGAGGTAGAACATGAAAAGGTGGTCGAGCTCGGCGGCCTCAAGATCATCGGTACGGAACGTCATGAATCGCGGCGAATTGACAATCAGCTCCGAGGCCGAAGCGGACGCCAGGGAGATCCAGGTTGCAGTCGGTTCTACCTTTCCCTTGAGGATGATCTTCTGCGTCTTTTTGGATCGGACAAAATAGAGGGCCTTATGGGCAAGCTCGGGATGGAGGAAGGGGAATCCATCGAGCACGGTTTGTTGAGCCGGGCCATAGAGTCGGCCCAGAAACGTGTGGAACAGTATCACTTCGACATCAGGCGGCAGCTTCTTATGTATGACAACGTGATGAACCAGCAGCGGGAAGCCGTTTACGAAGAGAGGCGGAAGATTCTGACGGAGGCGGATGTCCTCGAGTATGCCCGGCAGATCGTCGATGACGCGGTGTCGGGAATCCTCGAAGGGTGCTTCCCTGAAGGAGGGGAGCACCAGATTGAAGCTGCCAGGGTCGCGATAAAAAGCACCTTCCGGCCGGGCGACGAGAAAGTTCTTGAGGAAGTAGAGTCGCCCGAGGATCTCGAGGCGGCGGCGGAATCCCTCCGCAGGATTCTCAGGGAAAGGCTTGACGCAAAATTCGTTGGAATGGGTAACGAAACAGCGAACGCCATGGCCAGGTTTGTCATTCTTCACGTTCTTGACAGCGCCTGGAAAGAACACCTACTTGCTATGGATGAACTCAGGCGGGGCATTGGACTGCGGGCCATAGGACAGAAGGATCCGCTTCTTGAGTACCAGTTCGAATCCTACAATCTTTTCCAGGAGATGATGAGCAGGGTGAGGCGGACCGTTGCGGAATACCTGTTTCGGGTATCTGTGGTTGATGAAACGGCAAAGGCCGAGAGGAGCAGGCGACTGGAAAATTCCCGGGAGTTGGCGTCAATTGATGAAGTTTTGCAAAAGAACGGGGGCGCCGATGCGCCCTCGGCAGCGGCGGGCCGGGGAAAACCGCAACCTGTCAGAAAGGGCAGGAAAATCGGAAGGAATGATCCCTGCCCGTGCGGCAGCGGCAAAAAATACAAGCACTGTTGCGGGAAAAACCAATGAGACGGGAGCGCAAACGACCCGGGGAAGGAATGGTGACCGGAGTGAATAGGCGAACCAGAGGTTCAATCCCGGTTTTGCCGCGCTTGTTGGCTGTTTTCTGTTGTTGCCTTTTGACGGCGGGAAGTGCCGGTGCAATGGATGTGACCGAAACCCTTCCGGAAGTCCTCAGGGAGGCCCCATCAGCCGACATATACGGTGAGGAAAACGGGGTCGTCCTTTTGCGCGACTTGCGATACCGGCTTTTGGCAGACGGCGCCATGGAGAAAACGGTCTACCTGATTGTTGAAGAAGTGAGGGATTTGTCAAAGGTCTGGCCGTCGCTACAGCTTACAGCCCCGACTGGCGGAACCTTTGAAATCCTGGAAGCGACCCTCTACGACAGGAAGACATCTCGTCCGGTGATGTCCGTTGAACCAGCGGAAACAATGGCGGAAAACGGCAAGACCATTGAAATAAGGCTTCCGAACAGTCTCGGAGGGCGGATCTTCGTCGCGGGGTACAGGGTCGTTTCACCCACTGGCATGAATATTGAGGACAGGGTGGATCTGTCGATGACGCTCCCTGTCTGGGAACAAAAAATAGCTGTAGAGGTTCCTGCAGGCGTTTCGCTTGTTTCAGCCGGCGGGGCAGGGGGCAAACCTTCCCTGGAAAGTGGAGGGCCGACTGATATCTATACCTGGTCGTTTATTGACGTTCCTCCCAGGAAAACGGAAGGACTTTTCAAGGCGTCCCCGAAGACGCTTGTTTTCAGTCTTCAGGAAGGTGCGCGCATTGCCGTCGAGAAGGCCCGGGCCGGGGGATCGGTCCTTTCGGGGGTTCCCGTCCCGAAGAGGATCAGCGGCTTTCTGGCCGCGGATTCTCCTGAAAAGGCGGGGGAATCTATTCTCGGGCTTTTTCGGGACGACGGGCTGATTTCACCCCTTTTGCCGCCGGATCACATCAGGCAGGCAGGTGACATTCCGGCGGAAGGACCGTGGTCTTTGTGGGAAGGAACCTTTCTTTTGAAGAGCTGGATGGAAAAGGCAGGATGGAACGTAGACATCCTGTGGGAACCTGCAGTGGAGTTTGACAAAGACGTTCCCGCCACAAAAAAGCTTTGGGCCCGTCCCGTTTTGTTTCTTTCCTCGCCTTCTGGTCAAAAGTTTTTCTTCCTTGTCGGTCAGAACCTTCCACCCGGTTCGGTGCCTGCGTCCCTTTGGGGCAAGGTTCTGTACGAAATAGCGGGAGGCCGCCTTGAACGTCGAACAGTACCCGTGGGGGAGGCAGAGGATCATCGGCTGTCTGTCAGGTGGACGCTGGAAATGGACGACCGCGGGTATGCCTCGGGGGAATTGCGGCTCCGGGTTCGGGGCGGATGGCTTCAGGTACTGAGCGGCAGAGAGGTGGCCACACGGAGCTTACTCCCCGGCTTTTTTGAAGAAATCCGGTTCCCGAACACCCCTGACATCAGCTGGGGTAAGCCACGCCTCATGGAGAGAGGCACAGGGTTTGACTTGACCGTTCCTTTCAGTACTTTCGTCGGGATCGTCGCCGGCGGTGACATTCTTGCTAGATGGCCGGTGGCGGTCATGCCATGGCAGCTGGATGTCCTTTCGGAAAACAGCAATGGCATGTCATTGAGGTATCCTTTGGTTTACGAACAAAATGCGGTCTTTAAACTGCCGGAAGGTTACGATGTGGTGGCCCTTCCGAACCTCCGCTCTTCCCGAAATACAGGTATTGTGCTGACGGAGGGAATCAAACACGATAAAAAAGGGCAAGTAGTGGAAGGCGGGTATAAAATTGTGGTAACTTCGGCTGGAACCGGTAAAGACGAGTTTGGGGCCTTCAAGTCGGTTACAGGGAGGACATTGGCCTGGACGAATATGACGATCCCGCTCCGGAAGAAACAATGAACCTGAAATGGGGTTGATACAGCCATGAAAAAAGACGTGTCGGAAATATTGAGGGAGCTTGTGGCCGAGGCTTTGAGCCGGATTTCAGAAGAGCGGGGAAAGGCGATTGAAGAAGAACCGCTTGTGGAAATCGAACGGCCGAAACGTGAGGATCACGGGGACTGGGCGACGAATGCCGCGTTGCAGTGGGCCAAGTTCCTGGAATTGAAGCCCAGGGACCTTGCCGTGGACATCGTGAGCCGCCTGGAGGAAAGCGAGTATCTCCATGAAGTCAAGATAGCCGGTCCGGGTTTTATAAATTTTGTGCTTTCGAACAAATGGATTTCCGATATGCTTTCGAAAGTCATCGAAAAAAAGGGCGATTTCGGCCGGGTTGACGTGGGCAGGGGGCGGAAGGTCCAGGTTGAATTTGTGAGCGCCAACCCCACGGGGCCGCTGCATGTCGGTCATGGCCGTGGAGCCGCCGTGGGTGACATCTGCGCGAATATCCTCTCGTTTGCAGGGTGGAATGTCCAGAGGGAATATTACATCAACGATGCGGGCCTGCAGATGGAGCTTCTCGGCAAATCGACCCAGGCACGGTATTTCGAGATATGCGGCAAACCGGAGGCGGCCCCTTTTCCCGAGGACGGATACAAGGGGGCGTATCTGTATGAACTCGCGGAAGCAATACGGGACAATGAAGGGGAAAGGCACATCCAAAACGATCCTGAAAAGAGCCTGCCTTTTTTCACGGAATATGCAGAAAAATCTATTCTGGAAGGCATCAAGAAAGATCTGGCGGACTTCGGCGTGAAGTTTGACGTCTGGTTTTCGGAAAAGTCGCTTTACGAGGACAATGCAATGGAAAGGGCCATCGAGACCCTGAAAAAGAACGGATTTGCCTATGACGCAGAGGGGGCGACATGGTTCAGGGCGACGGCCTTTTCCGATGACAAGGACCGGGTGCTTGTTCGCAGCAACGGAGTTCCCACATATTTCATGTCCGACGTGGTCTACCACAAGGACAAGTACGACAGGGGGTTCGATCTGGTCATTGATGTCTGGGGGGCGGACCACCACGGGTATGTCCCGAGAATGAAAGCCGCCGTGCAGGCCCTCGGCCGGAAGCCCGAAGACCTTGAGATCGTGCTTATCCAGTTTGTCAATCTCTTGCGGGGCGGAGAACAAGTTTCCATGTCGACACGTTCGGGTGAATTCGTCACCCTCCGGGAAGTGGTCGATGAAGTCGGCGTCGACGCGACGCGGTACTTTTTCGCCATGAGACGTTCGGACAGCCATCTCGATTTTGACCTGGAGCTGGCCAAGAGCACGTCCACGGAGAACCCCGTTTATTACGTCCAGTACGCCCACGCACGGATCAACAGCATATTCAGGGAAGCCGAATCAAGGGGCGCACCGCTTTCGAAGAATCCTGAAGCAGTAGATGTCTCGTTACTGAAGGAGCCGGAGGAACTGGCGCTGATCAGGAAGATTTCGACCTTTCCAGACGAGGTCAGGAAGGCTGCGGAAGAATTTGCACCGCACCGGATCACCTTTTTCCTTTATGAACTGGCCAGTGCCTTTCACAGTTTCTACAATGCCCACCGTGTCCTCGGAGTAGGGGAGGACCTCGAGGCGGCTCGACTGTGCCTGACGGAGGCTACGAGGGTTGTCCTGGCGAAAGCGCTGGAGCTTTTGGGGATAACTGCGCCGGAGAGGATGTAGAAAATGCCCAGGTTGCGCTGGGTCGTGCTTTTCGCGGCGGCTTTGTGCATCCTTTTGATCATTGGAACGGCATATATCATGGAGATCCAGAAGATTCACAGGCTTTCGTCGCTCGTGGACCAGAGGATGGATCGACTCGTCGGCATGAGCAGGGAGATTCAGGCGCTGGAAGACAAGATCCGTTTTTACAACACCCCGGAAGGGGTCGCGAGACTGGCGCGGGAGCAGTTCAACCTGACCCTTCCGGGTGAACAGATCTTCAGGATAGAGGTCATATCGGGCGATCACTTGCCTGACGGTAACCGCTAGCGTATAATACCCATTCGTATGTCCCTGTTCCTCCAAAGCACTGTGGAGGGACCAAAAGCCCAAAGGGAGGAGGTGAGATCGTGCGGCCCTACGAACTGATGATGATCCTGGAACCTGAACTGGAAGAGCACCAGGCTCACATAGACGAGGTGCAGGAGGTCGTGCGGAACCTCGGAGGAGAAATCGAGAAGGTTAATGTGTGGGGGAAGCGGCGTTTTGCGTACCCCATCCAGAAGCTGACCGAAGGCCATTACTCGGTGTTTTCCTTCAAGATGGAACCGGACAAGGTTTCGGAAGTCGAACGGATTCTGCGGCTCAAGCAGCAGGTCCTGCGTCATATGGTTACCCTTCTTGATGAAAGCTAGGGAGTGATTTCGGTGGCACGTGGTTTCAACAAGGTTATTCTCATGGGAAACCTGGCCAGGGATCCCGAAGTCCGGTACACCACGTCCAATAACGCCATTGCCAAACTCACCGTGGCGGTGAACCGGGTCAGCAAGAACCGCAACGGAGAAGTGCAGGAACAGGTCGATTTCATACCCGTTGTGGTCTTTGGAAATCAGGCCGAAAACTGTGAACGTTATCTGCGCAAGGGAAGTGCCGTCCTCGTTGAGGGGCGCATGCAGGTACGAAATTATGAGACATCCGGCGGCGAGCGTCGATGGATCACAGAAGTCGTCGCGCAACTGGTGAACTTCGTCGGAACCCGGAGGGACAACGACGATGATTCCCTGAACCAGGGGTATCCCCGTGGCGGGGAAGACAGGAAGGAACGCGTCGGAAGCCTTCGTGAGAAAGGGTTTGACGACGAATTCCCCATGGATTTCTCGGAAGTCGATGCCGACAAGGGTGATGACGACGAGGTGGATATACCTTTTTAGGGACGTGCGGGTTCTGATTCGTGCAAAAGGAGGATGGTTATGGCCTATCCGAGAGGCAAAAGGAGAAAAAGACGGCCAAAGGTCTGCTTCTTCTGTATCGACAAGGTCGAAAAGGTCGATTACAAGGAGATCGATAAATTAAAAAAATACCTGAGCGACCGCGGGAAGATAATCCCTCGTCGCGTCACGGGAAACTGCGCCAAACACCAGAGGCAGTTGACCCGGGCAATCAAGCGGGCCCGTTTCATGGCACTCTTGCCCTATTCGGTCGAATAGGAGTCCATGGAATTGATGAAGAGCAGCCGAAAGGGGAGGAGCCGTGGCTTCTCCCCTTTCGTTGTCATGATTATTTGAGGAATACCCGCAGCCCATGAGGGGGGAGAGAATGAACAGAACCCGGGAGGTTGTGGAATCATCACTTCTTGTAGCGCTGGCGGTAGTTCTTTTTCTCGCCAGTTACGTCTTGCCTGTTGTGGGAATGGCCTTTGCCCTTGTCTGCCCCGCGCCGCTTGTTGTCCTGGGGCTCCGGCACAGTCTCGGGAGGGCCCTTTTAGGTGTGTTTGTGGCTTCTTTTCTTGTTAGCGTCCTGACCGGGGTTACGGGAGGATTGTTTTTCCTCCTGAGTTTCGGAATGCTCGGAGTGGGGCTCGGTTTTTTTGCAAGACGGCTGAATTCCTCGGTGGAAATCCTCCTATATGGGGTACTGGTCTCTCTTGCAGGGAAACTGCTCCTTATGGTCCTGATCGCGAAAATAACCGGCATCAATCCTTTGGGTCTTGATGGCGGTGATGTCAATGCCGTCATGGATAATGTCCTTGCGGTCTACCAGCGCCTGGGGATGTCCAAAGAGGCTCTTGGTGTTGCGGAGGAACAGATCAGGTCGACGCTGAATCTCCTCCCCTATGTTTTCCCGGCCCTGCTTATCATGGCCTCCGCCCTTGACTCCTTTCTGAGTTATGTCCTCAGCCGGGCCGTGATGAGACGGATCGGCAAGGGGATGCTGCCTCCCGTCCCCGCGCTTTCCTACTGGCGTTTTCCGAAAAACCTTTTTTGGGCTCTTTTGGTGGCGGTTCTGTTTTCAATGGCCTCGTCTATCGAAAATATACCGGAAATCATACCAAGGATCGGCATGAATCTGCGCATTCTCGTGATGATACTGTTTTATCTGCAGGGACTTGCCGTGGCTTGGGCGTACCTCTGTCACAAGGGGGTCGGAAAGGTTCTCCGGTACACCGGTGTCATCCTGACACTTTTTGTGCCTTTGCTGACGCAGGTGACACTGCTTTTGGGTATTATTGACATGTGGTTTGATCTGAGATCACGAATGCGGAGGTGATCGCCTGATGAAATGCATTCTGTTGGAAGATGTGCAGAAACTGGGGAAAAAGGGTGAACTCGTCGAAGTTTCAGACGGGTATGGAAGGAATTTCCTGATACCCCGTGGACTGGCGGAAGAGGCAACAAAGGGGAGAATTGCCGAGCTCAGGGAAAAGGAACGTTCCAGACAGGTAAAGGCCGAAAAGGCACGTGAACAAGCGGAAGCGTGGAGAAAGGTCCTTCAAGGGAAGATCGTGAAGGTGACAGCAAGTGCAGGTGAAAAGGGGAAACTGTTCGGGAGAGTTACCACGGCACAGATCGCCGAAGCAGTTAAAGAGCAGTTCCACATACACGTCAACAAAAAGGACGTAAAAGTGGAGGAACATATCAAGGAGGTCGGCTCATATCCAGTCTCGATCAGGCTTTTCCCGGGTGTGGAAGCGGAAATGACGGTTACCGTGGAGGCCGGTTAGAGTGGCGGGACGGCTTTTCGACAAGGTCCCTCCCCATAACCTCGAGGCTGAAAGGGCGGTACTCGGGGCATGCCTCCTCGATGCGGACGCGCTGACTCTGGCCGTCGACAGCCTTGCAGCAGAAGATTTTTACGATGCCGAACATCAGCAGATGTTCAAGCTCATGCGCGACATGGCGGCCAAATCGAAGCCCGTTGACCCGCTGACGTTTCTCGAGGAGCTGTCGAAGCAAAAGAACAGGGATTCCTCTTGGGGCCAGCCCTTTATAGCAGGCCTCGTGGATGCCGTCCCGACAACGGCAAATGTGGAGTATCATATCAGGATAGTCAAGGACAAATCGGTACACCGGCGGCTTATCCAGGTCGGTGGGGAGATAGCACGACTCGGCTATGCCGAGGACAAAGAGCTTGAAGAGGTTCTGGACGAATCCGAAAGGGCTGTCTTCGAAATAACCCAAAGCGGCAGCAGGGCTCCTTTCAGGCGTGTCGGGGACGTCCTCGCGCCGACATTCCAGGCCATCGAGGAGAGATTCCATTCGCCTGCGACGAGTGTCACCGGCGTCCCGAGCGGATTTAAGGATTTCGAGACCCTGACGGGCGGTTTTCAGCCAGGGAGCCTTAATATCCTGGCAGCGAGACCATCTATGGGGAAAACGGCCTTTGCTCTCGACATAGCCCTTCATGCTGCCATAGAGCACGAAATTCCGGTCCTTCTTTTCAGTCTTGAAATGAGTGCCGAGCAGTTGGTTCAACGCATGCTGGGTTCCCGCGCCAGGGTGAACATCCACGACCTGAGGACGGGTATGTTTCATGAGAACAACTGGACGGATCTTGCCGAGGCGGCGGGAGAACTCGCGCGGGCTCCGATTTTCATCGACGATAGCTCCGTTTTGTCAACTCTCGACCTCAGAGCCAGGAGCAGGAGGTTCAAATCCCAGTTCGTCAAAGAGGGGCTTGGCCTCGTTGTCGTTGACTATCTTCAGCTCATGCATTTCATAAGGAGGATCGACAGCAAACAGCAGGAAGTGGCCGAGATTTCACGTTCCCTCAAATCCGTCGCACGAGAGCTCGATATGCCCGTCATTGCCCTTTCGCAGCTTTCCAGGGCCGTAGAGCAGCGGACTGAAAAGAAGCCGCAGCTTTCTGATCTCAGGGACAGCGGTGCCATCGAACAGGACGCCGATCTGGTCATCCTCCTCTATCGCTCGGGGTACTATGAGAATACGGGAGAGGAAACGGACCCGACGGCGGAAATCATCGTCGCCAAACACAGAAACGGGCCGACGGGGATGGTCAAACTCATTTTCCAGAAAGAATATGCCCATTTCGTCAACATGGCCTGGGATTCCATCTGACGGCGAAAGTCACTTGCGCCCGGGAAGGTATAAAAGATGGATTCAAAACGGCAGTGTTCATGGTTTGACGGCAATGTCCCGAAGTCTTTGGATTCCCTTTCAGACGGGAAGGAGTTTGTTCCTTTCGGGCTTTATTTTGGCGTGCTTTTTATTGCCCTCACCCTTCCCAACATCGCCTTTTCGGGACTGGGTTGGTTTCAGACGCTTCACCTTCTTAAGTGGTTTTTTGCTTTTGTTCCTGTCGGGGTTCTCGCTGTATTTGCAGGCTGCCAGCTGGCAAAATTCGGTGCAAAACGGACGGGATTCGCCCTGGATTCCTTTGGTGCCGTATGGCTTTCGCTTCTTCTATTTCTCACCCTTCAACCCTTGTGGGCACCATTGACCTCTGTTCCTACTTTTGTTCGGGAATGGTTATTTTTTGCTTCACTGTGGGTGGTATATGTCCTCGTCCGTTACAAGGGCACCGGAAAACTGCTCGAAATGCTTATCATCGGGGCTGCACTGAACGCCTTTGCGAACACACTGTTTGCTGAGTTGCAGATACGTGATCTGAACGGTCTTTTTCCCTTTATTCTTCCGACTCCGGGGAAATATATCGGCAACACCGGGCAACAGAACATGTTCGCCCTGTGGGTCTCAATGGGATTGTTGGGGACGGTTTTTGTCATGCTACAGAGGGGTTTGCCCGTCAAAAGGGGACAGACCGACATGGTGGCCGTCCTCAACAGCATTCTTCTTGCCGGGTTGAGCTGGGGTCTTTGGAACTCGACGAGTCGTTCGGGTTTCCTTTCCTTTGTCACGGGCTGGGTGATTCTGGCGCTTGTATATGGGCGCCAGGGTTTCGGGCTCGACAGGAGGATCTTTTGGAAAAGGAACGTAGCGGTATTTTTGGTTTTGCTGGCGACCTTTTTCGCTTCTTACGCTTTTGGAAGAGGGAACATTTTTCTCGCAAAATACGGCCAGATGCTGAGTGAACCGGAAGCCGTCGGAAATCGGGATAGCATCTGGGCGACAAGTTACACTATGTTCCGCATGCACCCTTTGAGCGGCGTCGGGCTGGGGCATTACAAGTGGAATTACCTTGAAGCCCAAAAGGAAATGCTCCGGAGGTGGCCGGGTAAGGAATGGAAATTCACGCTCTGGGCCCATAACGAGGTGCTCCAGTGGTTCTGTGAGACGGGCGTCGTGGGCGGGATGATTTTCATCCTTTTTGGTATCTGGTGGCTCCGCTCTTTTTGGGGTGTGCTTTCGGGACGGATACGAGTCGATCCGGAAACGGCCTGGGCCTGCGGCATGCTCTTTTTGTTGTGGTTCAACGCCATGTGGACCAGGCCCTTTCACCGGATCGAAAATGCGTTGTGGATGGCTTTTGCCTTTGCCCTCGCCAACAGGAAAATGCTGTCAACGGGTTCCGAATGGACGGAGCTCAGGCGCGAATGGATTGCACGGCTGTTCGGGGTATCTATGGCAACGGTTGCGCTGGCGGGTCTCGTCTTTTTCGCCAGCGGCATGTACGGCGACCGGCAGCTGAGATACGCCGTCGAAACAACTGAAGCGACGTCACAACTCGAACATCTTGAGAGGGCCCGAAGGCACCTCATGGTAAGCGACCTTGCCGAACGGCAGATCGCTTACCATTTCATAGCCAGAGCAAGGGCCACGGGTAGTGCGGAATACCTTGTGGAAGGGATCAACAGGCTTCATGCGTACTTTCGGACCGAGCCCCAGTCAAGGGAACTGCACCATCTCCTTGGGTGGTACCGAAGACTGGAGGAGAAGGAGCTTTACAAGAGCGTCGCCGAATACCTCCACCCGAGGACGAGTTCGGATTCCGTGATCTTTCCGCCGTCGGGCGAGTTCGGTCTTGAAAGCCCTTGATTCCGCCTTCAGGAAATGTTCAGCAGCTCCTGGTATCTCGGAAAAGGCCAGAACTCAGAGGAAATGACCGTCTCAGCCTCCTGGCAGAGATGGCGCAGTTTTTCCATGGTTGGCAGCGACCTGGCGGTGAGGTTATCGGATTGTTCTGTAAGCGACAGGTCCTGGGGGCTGTCTCTCATGGAAGAGAGATGTTCCACCGCGACGAGAATATCCGTCTTCAGTCGTACAAGGTCACGTATATGTTCCTTCCACTGCGAGGTATCGGTTCCGATGTCTTCCGGCACGGAGGAAAAGGCTTCGCTCTCGAGCCGTATTTGTTTCGACAAGGCGGGCAGAACGCCCTCGCGGACCATGGATTCCATGACGGTCATGTCGATTTCGAGGGTTTTGATATACTGCTCGAGTCGGGTTTCGTAATAAGCGGTAATTTCCCTGTCTGTGAATATCCCGAGATGATCGAGGAGCTCCCGGTACTCCGGCACCAGGTAGAGGCCAAGAGCCTCGAAGGTTGTTTCCGCGACGGGGAGTCCTCTTTTGATCGCTTCTTTTTTCCATTCTTCCGAATAGCAGTTGCCCTCGTAACGGATGTTGGTGCTTTCGTTGACGGCTGTCTTGATTGCGTCGAGAGCGGCGTCGGCGACATCGGTTTCCGCAAGACGTGCTTCTATTCGTTCCGCCATCCGATCCATTCCCCAGGTCCACAAGGCGAGGATCATTGTAAGGGGGCCCGCCGTCGACTGGGACGCCCCCGGGCCGCGAAACTCGAACTTGTTTCCCGTGTAGGCGATAGGTGCCGTCCGGTTCCGGTCGGTATATTCGGGCTGTATTGAAGGAAGCCGATTCAGACCCAGATCGAGCATCCCCTTGGATGGAAGCTCCTCGGGCAGGCCTTCTCCGATCCGCTCCAGGATCTGGGTCAGCATGTTTCCGAGATGGACACTCATAATCGGTGGGGGAGCCTCGTTGCCCCCGAGTCGATGCATGTTGCCCGGCGTAGCGATGGATGCCCTCAAAAGGCCTCCGAAACGGGAAACACCGAGAAGCAGGGAGCATAAAAGCGTCAGAAATTGCAGGTTCTTCCTCTGGCTTGAGGATGGTTTGAGAAGATTCCTGCCCTCGCTGTCCTTGAGTGAGAAATTCAGGTGTTTGCCGCTTCCGTTGATGAAAGAGAAGGGTTTTTCGTGAAGCAAAAGCCGGAATCCATGGCGGCTTGCGACGCGGCGCATTTGCTCCATGAGGATCTGGTTCTGGTCGACGGAAAGATTGGCTTCGGCAAACTGGGGCGCGAATTCAAACTGGCAAGGCGCCACTTCATTGTGCCGTGTCTTGAGCACCATGCCGAGGCTGAGCATTCTTTCGCTCAGGTCTTCCATGAAGGCAAGCACCCTGGGGTGGATGGATCCGAAATAATGGTCTTCCATCTGCTGTCCCTTTGGGGGGGGAGATCCCATGAGCGTTCGTCCGCAATAGAGAAGGTCGGCGCGCTTTTCCGCCTTGTCGGCGTCGACGAGGAAAAATTCCTGTTCTGCCCCCATGGTGACCTGGGTCCAGCGGACATTTCTGTTTCCGAAGAGCTTGAGGATCCTGAGGGTTCGTTCCTCGACGGCTGCCAGGGCCCGGAGAAGGGGCGTCTTCATGTCGAGGGGCGTGCCGTCGTTGCTGATGAATACAGAGGGAATGCACAGGGTGCCGCCTTTCTCACTCGGGATGACGAAGGCGGGGCTTGTCGGGTCCCAGGCAGTGTATCCCCGCGCCTCGAAAGTGGACCGCATGCCGCCGGAAGGCAGTGATGATGCGTCAGGTTCGCTCTGGATGAGCTCTTCTCCGTTGAATGATTCAATGGGCGTCCCGTTTGCGTCTACGGTCAGAAAGGCCATGTGTTTTTCGGCGGTGAGTTCTGTACGGGGATGGAACCAGTGGGTGTAGTGGGTCGCCCCCCTGGAGATGGCCCACTCCTTCATTGCCGAGGCAACAATGTCGGCCGTGGCGAAATCGAGCTTTTCTCCTCCGGACATGCTGTTTTTCAGTTTCTCGAAAGTCTGCTTCGGGAGCCCCTCCCGCATCGCCTTTTCTCCGAACACGTTGACCCCGAAGATTTTGGTCGGCCTCGCTTCATTCATGGGGACGCCCTCCCTTACAGATATAATTGGTGTATATATCACAAGAATGTTACCTATGCAAGTCAAAACGCATTATAAATGGCAAAAATGACGGTTGGGATGTAAATAAAAAAGGGAACCGACCTGTATACGCACCCGTTTTGCATATCCGGGGACATGTGCCTTTTTCTAAAAGGTAGCGCTTCAGGGGTTTTTCAGTGCCTTTCTGGAAAGGTCGACATGGGTCCGTATGAGCTGCTCGGCGAGACCGGCGTCTTTTTGGCGGAGAGCCTCGAGCAACTGCCGGTGTTCTTCGAGGCTGGGGTTTGAATCGAAGTCGAAGAAGGATTCGAAGAGGACCATGTAGACGTAAATACGGGAAAGAACGTTTCCGACGAATTCCGCGAGCATTCCGTTCCCGCTGGCTTCGGCGATGATGCGATGGAACGCGATATTGACCTGCAGATAATCATCGAGCTTTCTTTCGGCGAAAGCCTTTTCCTCTTCGTGGATGTTCTCCTCGAGCATATAGAGTTCAGGAGGCCGGATCCTTTGAGCCGCCTTCCTGATGGCCAGGCGTTCGAGGTATTCCCGGAGCTCGTAGGCATTCTGGACTTCTTCCGTTGTGGGAAACACCAGGCGGGCGCCCAGGTTGGGAACGAAATCGACGAGTCCCTCGTTGGCGAGCCTTCTCAATGCTTCCCGCACGGGCGTCCGGCTGACCTCTAGTTCCCGCGCAATCGATGCTTCGGGAAGACGCTGACCGGCCTGAAGCTGCTTTCTGAAAATTCTTTTTCTCAGTTCGCGATACACGTATTCCGAGGCTGTAAAAAAGTCATTGGGTGTCCTCATAAGCCTACCTCCCGGTATATGTCCCTTTCCGGCGTTACTTCCTATTCTTCAGCTGAGCACAGATTGTACCAGATCGCAGGAAACGGTGATCCTCTTGATGTCCCGACGATTGCCTGGAGCGTCTTGAGGTGGCATTTCCAGTCCAGTGGGTTGACCTTTTCGGGCGGATCATGTACAAAAGCATGTATACGCAGTATACCATGTATACCCATTGAAAAAGGGTTTCGCAAGTTTTTTAAAAAAAAGGAGCGTTTCCGATGTATGAAGATCTGAAAGGACAGAGAGTTCTCGTCACCGGCGGTGCGAGTGGAATCGGAGAAGCGACGGCTTTACGGTTTCTCGAAGAAGGTTGCCGGGTTGCCGTTTTTGACAGGGACACAAAGGCCCTTGGACGACTGATGGCGGAACACGCTGAAATCGAACTTGCCCTTGAGGGTGACGTCAGTTCCCCCGAAGATGTGGAAAAGGCTTTCGCCAGGATAGACAGCGGATTCGGAGGTCTCGACGTTCTCGTCTCAAACGCGGGAATCAGTGTCAGGAATCCCTTCACGAAGGTTACCTATGAACAGTGGGCAAGGGTTCTGGGAATCAACCTTGGAGGGATGTTCCTTTTCGTTCGAGGGGCCGCAAAGCGCATGCAGCCCCAAAACGGCGGGGTCATACTGATGACGGCATCCACAAATGGTATGGAGGGACATCCTTTCTATGCCGATTACAACGCTTCAAAGGCGGGAGTGATTCTTCTCACCAAGACTTTAGCGCTGGAGCTCGCCCCGGATATCAGGGTTAACTGCGTGAGCCCGGGGTATGTTTTGACGCCGATGCAGCAAGCGGAGTATACGGAAGAGATGCTCGAAAAGGTCAACGGGAAGCTCCCCCTCAAGCGGCATGCAAAACCCTCTGAGGTGGCGGCCCTGTTTGCCTTTCTCGCCTCCTCCCAGGCGTCATATATCACTGGGGCAAACATACCCATCGATGGCGGAGAGACAGCGGGACTTGTCTGAGAACATGACTCTGAAGAAGGAGGAAAACCAGATGAAACATGAAGAATTGTTCAGCCTGAACGGCAAGGTCACCGTGGTGACCGGTGCGGCTTCAGGCATCGGCAAAGCCTGTGCCGGGTTTCTTTCAGACATGGGTGCCGACGTGGTGCTCCTCGATGTCTCAAAGGAAAAGGGCGAGGCCGCTGCGGGAGAAATCCGCTCCGGCGCATGCTTTATGGAATGCGACATTACCGACGAAGAGCAGTGCAAGGCCGTGGCGGAGAAAGTGAAGGAACGTTTCGGCAGGGTAGATGTTCTGGTCAACTGCGCCGGCGTCATCAGGAGGAAGAGCCTCGTGAACCTGACGGAAGAGGACTGGGATATCGTTATTGATGTGGGACTCAAGGGGACTTTCCTGGTATCCAAGCACCTGATTCCACTGATGGCTTCAGGAGGTGGCGGGAGCATTATCAACATCGGGTCCGGCTGGGGCATTAAAGGTGGGCCGAAGGCCGCCGCGTATTGTGCAGCCAAAGGAGGCATCATCAACCTGACGAGAGCCATGGCCATCGATCACGGTCCTCAAAATATCAGGGTCAACTGCGTTTCCCCCGGAGATACAGACACGCCTCTTTTGAGGGATGAAGCCCGGCAGCTCGGGATCGACGAAGACAAATGGCTGGCCGAAAGCGCCGACCGTCCGCTGGCAAGGCTTGGGGAACCCAGGGACATCGCCATGGCCGTGTATTTCCTGGCGAGCGATCTTTCGAGTTGGGTTTCTGGGGCCAATCTCGTGGTGGACGGCGGCGGAACGGCCTGACCTCTCAGAGCACCTGGAAGAACGCACAAGAGGAGGAATAGTCATGAACAAGTCGAAAATGGTCCATCCCTATATCCCGAATTCAGATTCGCGCATTCAGGAGGAGATGCTGAAGGCCATTGGGGTTACAAGTATCGATGAATTCTACAAGTGCATCCCGGAGGAGCTTCGTGTAAAAGGAATGCTGAATCTTCCCGAAGCGCTTCCGGCGGAGTGGGATCTGAAACGACACCTGGAAGACATGATGCAGGAAAACGTTTCCTGTCGCGATTTCCTGAGTTTTCTCGGGGGCGGTTGCTGGCAGCACCATGTGCCCGCCGTATGCGACGAGATCAACCGGAGATCGGAATTTCTGACAGCCTATGCCGGTGAACCCTATGAAGACCACGGAAGGTTCCAGGCCCTTTTCGAATATGCCAGCATGATGGCTGAACTTGTTGATATGGATGTGGTCAACGTTCCAACCTATGACGGATCCCAGGCGGCGGCCACATCGCTTCGCATGGCTTCGAGAATCACGGGCCGAAACCGGGTGGTCGTAGCGGCAAATTCCCATCCCGACAGGATCAGGGTGATCGAAAACTATTGCTATCCTGACATTTCTGTCGATCTCGTGGGTTTCGAAAGAACCACGGGGACCTTGGATGTCCGGGAAATAGAGGCATTCCTCGGCGAGAACACGGCGGCGGTCTACCTTGAGAACCCCTCCTATTTCGGTACCGTTGAGACCCGGGGAGGGGAAATTGCCGAAAAGGTCCACGAGACCGGAGGTTTGCTCGTTGTCGGGTGCGACCCGTCATCACTGGGTGTCCTTGCACCGCCGGCAAGTTACGGTGCCGACATCGTTTGCGGCGATCTGCAGCCATTGGGACTGCACATGTATTATGGAGGGGCCCGGGCCGGATTTATCGCCACCAGGGATGAGGAAAAATTTGTCTTTGAATATCCTTCCAGGCTTTTCGGCATCGCCCCGACGACCCACAAGGAATGGGGGTTCGGCGATGTTGCGTGGGAAAGATTGTCCTTCCATGACCGGGAAAAGGCAAAGGAGTTCGTTGGTACCGCAGCGGCCCTCTGGGCAATCACCGCCGGCGTGTATCTTGCGCTCATGGGGCCGAAGGGCATGCGGGAACTCGGTGAGGGCATACTCAAACGGAATGCCTACGCGAGAAAACGGCTTTCGTCTATCCCGGGATTGAGAACCCTTTTTCCCGAAGGAGCTTTCTTCAAGGATTTTGTCCTCAATTTCGACGGGACGAAAAAATCAGTGAAGGAAATCAACGATAGCCTCAGGGTCGAAGAAATCTTCGGCTGCGTGGACCTTTCCACAGTGTACCCGGCTCTCGGAGAAAGCGGGCTTTTCGCGGTGACGGAAATTCACAGCGCCTCTGACATAGACAGGCTGGCGAGTGCGCTACAAAGGGCTGTCGCGTAAGAAACGCGATTCTTGACAAGGGAGTTGAATGGCATGGGAATGAATATAAAGACCAAGCTCCGGGATTTTCACCAGGCACGGTGGGACGAACCGATCATATACGAGATTTCGAAACCGGGAGAACGGGGTGTGCTGGTACCGGAGTTTGATGGTGAAAATATTGATGTTCCTATCCCGGAAGGCCTGAAGCGAAGCGTTGAGCCCAATCTCCCCGAAATGGGCCAGATGCGAGTATTGCGGCATTACCTGAGGCTTTCTCAGGAAAATCTCGGTGCAGACCTCAATATCGATGTAGGCCAGGGAACATGCACCATGAAGTACAGCCCCAAAATAAACGACCAGCTCGCTTCAAATCCGAAGGTGACCGAACTGCATCCCTGCCAGGATGAGTCGACTGTTCAGGGAGTGCTTAAATTGATCTACGAGACGGATCTCTGTCTTCGGGAGATTTCCGGAATGGACAGGTTCTGCCTCCATCCAGGGGGAGGATCCCATGCGCTTTTGACCATTGCCTCGATCATCAGGAAATGGGTCGACAGCAGGGGAGAATCGGATACCAGGGATGAAATCATTACCACGATTTTCTCTCACCCTTCAAATGCTGCGGTAAGCAAGCTGAAGGGCTTCAAAGTGATTACCATTTATCCCGCAGAAGACGGACGACCGGACATCGAAGCTCTCAAAGCCGCCGTTTCTGAGCGGACCGCTGCACTTCTCATTACAAACCCCGAGGACATCGGGATCTATAACTCGAGGATCAAGGAGTTTACCGAGATTGTTCACGAAGCGGGAGGCATCTGCAGCTATGATCAGGCCAATCTCAACGGCATCATGGGGCTTACTCGCGCGCGCGAGGCCGGATTCGATTTTTGCTTTTTCAATCTGCACAAAACATTCTCCGCGCCGCATGGTTGCGGTGGCCCCGGTGGCGGCGTGGTGGGCGCAACGGAAGAAATGGCACGGTTTTTGCCCGTGCCGCTGGTTTCTTATGATGGGAAGGAAGACCGTTACTACCTTGATTACAACGTCCCGAACACCATCGGCAAAGTCAAGGATTTTTACGGTGTTGTTCCGGTCATTCTCAAAGCCTACGCGTGGATCCGCAGTCTCGGGGCCGAAGGCATTCTTGAGGCCGCAAAGGTGGCGGTGCTGAACAACAATTACATCTTCAAAAAGATCCTCGGCATCAAAGGATGCACGGCGCCCTACGCGGAAGGCGAGCTGAGGATGGAACAGGTTCGCTACAGCTGGGAAGAGCTGACCAGGGAGACGGGCATCTCTACGGAGGATATCCAAAGGCGCATGTTTGACTACGGAGTTCACTACTGGACAAGCCATGAGCCCTGGATCGTTCCTGAACCCTTTACCATCGAACCGACGGAATCCTACTCCAAGGACGAGCTCGACGAGTTCATCGCCATACTTGAACACGTGGCCAGGGAGGCCTATGAAGATCCCGAGACGCTCAAGACGGCGCCACACAAGAGTACTATTCACCGTGCGAATCATGACTACCTTGACGACCCGTCCAAGTGGGCCATAACCTGGCGGGCGTACAGGAAAAAATTCGACGGTTATTTCGAGCCGAAAAAATAGGGGATCGTGCAAAAATCATGAAGCGCCTCGGGTTGATCGTCAACCCCATTGCCGGCATGGGTGGTTCAGTGGGTCTCAAGGGGACCGACGGTCGGAACACCTATGAAGAGGCACTCCGTAGAGGAGCTGTCCCGCGAGCCGAACATCGGGCGCGAGACGCCCTCAAGATCCTGGAGGGTCACCGGGGTGACCTTGAGGTGGTGACCTGTGGCGGGCCCATGGGCGAAAAGATCGTCGCGGAAGCGGGGTTTGATTACAGGCTCGTTCTTGATCATTTCCTCCAGGGAGAATTTTCCACGAGCGAGGACACAAGCCGCGCAGCTTACCTGATGCTCAAGGATGGTGTCGATCTCATCCTTTTCGCGGGAGGCGACGGAACCGCCCGTGACGTGTGCAAAGCCATCGGGACGTCCCTGCCCGCTTTAGGCATTCCGGCGGGAGTCAAGATTCATTCAGGTGTTTTCGCCGTCAGTCCCCAAAAGGCCGGAGAGATGGCGGTGGCGTTTCTTTTCGGCGGGGCAAGGGGACGGACAAAAGAAATGGAAGTCATGGACATCGATGAAGACGCCTTCAGAAACGACCGGGTCCAGGCCAGACTTTACGGATATCTTGCTGTGCCCTGGGATCGAAGCAGGGTACAGGGTTCAAAGGCCGGTTCCGCAGCCTCTGAGCAGTTTTCACAGCAGGCCGTCGCCGCAGATATTATCGAAAGAATGCTGCCGGAAAGGGTGTACATTCTGGCTCCAGGGACGACGGTTCGGGAGGTCGCACGGCGTCTTGGAGTCGAAAAGACGCTTCTGGGGATCGATGCCGTAAAAGATCACAAACTCCTGACGAAAGATCTGGACGAACGACAGCTTCTCGATCTCGTTGAAAGTCAGCCTTGTACGATTATCGTCAGTCCTATCGGAGGCCAGGGGTACATCTTTGGCCGTGGAAACCAGCAAATCAGCCCAAGGGTTATCCGGGCCACGGGAAAAGAGAACATAATCGTGATCGCTACTCCTCACAAGCTAGCCTCCCTGAGGGGCAGACCGCTGTTCGTCGATACGGGAGACAGGGAACTTGACAGGCTGCTCAAGGGTCCATGGCCGGTTATAACCGGATACCAGGAAACGAGTATGTATCCCGTTGCTTTCTAGAAAGGCGCAGAAGGGACAAGAAAGGACGAAAGCGGCAGGCTGGCTGCTTTTGTCCTTTGCCTTTATTTTTTTTAAAGAAATTACCCGGAACATTTCCTCCCGAGTCTTCTCGCCTCTTCAAGCCGGTCTGTTCCCTCGATGTCGTCAGGCCCATGGACGCCGGAAGCGTGAACCCTGCCGAGGATATTCATTCCCAACAGGGCCGCCGACTTGTCCAGTGCAAAATCCATGCCCTCGAAGACGTCACTTGCAACATCGCCCGCGGCGGCAAGGAGGACGCAGCCCTTTCCCTTGAGGTTTCTGGACGCCTTGTCGGAAGCGTAGGGCAAAAGACGATCCCAGAGGGTCTTCATCTGGGCGCTCCAGGTGTACCAGTACAGAGGAGCCGCGAAGACAAGGACGTCGGCGTCGTCAATGGCCGCGTAAAGGGCGTCCATATCATCTTCCAGAATGCAGTGTCTTCCCTTCTCCCAGCATTTGCGGCAGTCGATGCATGGCTTGATGACCTTTTCAGCCAGGCGGACAACTTCGACATCAGCACCGGACTCACTGGCGCCTCCCGCAAAGGCCATAGCCATCTTTTCGGTATTTCCTTCCTTTCTGGGGCTTCCGAGAAAAAGAAGCATTTTCTTCATGATGCAGAAACCTCCTCGTAAAATTTTTTAAACTCATCGTGAATTTTGACGATCTCCCTGCGTACGGTGTCATCCACTGGTTCGAGCGGCGGCCTTGGCGGCCCGCCATAAAGCCCCGCGTGGTCCATGGCTGCCTTCAGACCGGGAACGCCGAAACGCTTTGTGACGGCCTGGTTGATGTCAATGAGTGCGAGCTGCAGTCGACACGCGAGGGCGATGTCTTTACTGGAGAAGGCGTCGAAAATGGCGTGACAGGCTTCGGGAAAGATGTTGGCGACACCCATGGTCGCTCCGTTGCATCCGACCGAGAGAGCAGGGAGCAAAAAGCTGCCGGATCCGGCGAACACGCTGAAATCCGTTGCGGCGTTTTTGCATATCAGCGCGATTTGGACAATGTCTCCGGAACTGTCCTTGATGCCTGCAATGTTCTCGTGATGCGAGAGCTCGGTGGCGATGCTCCAGTCAAGGTTCCATCCTGTATTTGCGGGCATATTGTAAAGTACGACGGGAATGGGCGAAGCCTCGGCAATATCGGTAAAATATTTGATAACGACGTGACGAGAGTTCTGGCCCTTATAATAATGCGGAGGGAGGACAAGAACGGCGTCGCAGCCCGCCTCGGCAGCGGCGAGGCTTAGTTCGGCGGTTTCTGAAGTGGATGCACAATGGGTGCCGGCAATGATCGTGAATCTTTTACCAGAGAGCTTGGTGCTCGCCTTGAAGAGCTCGACTCTTTCTGAAAAACTCAGGAGGGGCCATTCGCCGTTCGAGCCCGCGATGACGAGACCGTCGAGGGATGTGCCTTTCCAGTGGAGGATGTTTTTTTCGAGGGCGTCATAATCGATTTTCCCATCGGGAGAAAAGGGTGTCGGAATGGGGGCGAACATTCCCTGTAGTATCATGGTTACACGTCCTTCCAGTGTTTGGGTCTTGCTGCCCGAGGCCCAGGGCTCACAGGGCGGAATTCAAGAATAGCTGCTCGCGGGAACTGTTGCAAGGAAAAGGAGCCGGGAGATAATCTGTTCTGGGGATGGCCGGACATCTTTCCTGGAGGACAACATGAGTGAGATACGGGTCGGAACATGTTCCTGGAGCGACAAAAGCCTTTTGTCAAGCGGATGGTACCCTGCACAAGCAGGCGATGCCGCCTCAAGACTGAGATTTTACGCGAACCATTTCGATACCGTGGAAATTGACAGCAGCTTTTACGCCATTCCCTCGGAGGCTGTGCTCTACCAGTGGGTTTCAAGGACTCCGCCGGATTTTATCTTCAATATGAAGTCCTTTGGGCTTTTCACCCATCATGCTGTGTACACGGCGTCTCTTCCGCCACGATTCCGGAAGGAGGGCCAAAAAGGGCGAACCCGCCTTCGGGACCTGCCGAAAGAGTACAGAAGAGAACTCTGGGACATTTTTTATGAACGGGCGATGGTGCTTCACCGGATGGGCAGGCTGGGATACCTGTTGTTTCAGTTTCCGCCTTTTTTCGACTACGGTGAGGCATCCCTTGACTACATCAGGAGACTGGCTGGAATCAGCAGGCCCATGAGAGTGGCCATAGAGGTGCGTCATCGCTCGTGGATGGGAAAGGGGCAAAAGGAAAGGTTTCTTGATTTGCTTCGAGAAGAAAACATGGCCTATGTTGCTGTGGATGAACCACGCCTGCTTTGGACGGTCCCCTTTGAATGGCATGTTACCGCAACTTGGGCGACGGTCTTGAGGCTGCACGGAAGAAACAGGGGCGGGTGGATCAAAAAAGGAGCCACTGTGGCCGAGCGTTTTGCATACCGGTATGATCCCGAAGAGCTCGCGGTCTTTGCGGAGGAGGCAAAGCGTCTTGGTGGTTCTACGGGGCGGGTATTCATCATGTTCAATAATTGTTTCCGTGATTACGCCGTGAAAAATGCTCTCCAGATGAAAGATATGCTCGGGTTGGGAAGAGATATTCCTTCCGGCGACCAGAAGGCTCTTGATTTGGAAGAAAATCCCTAAATAGGCACTGACGCCGCAGGAGGTGAAACCCGTGAATATTCTTTTCGGCGGTAAGGCCTTCGAAAGACTGTTGCCTCATTTTAAACCTTTGCTGGAGGGACACAGGCTTTTCGTCGCGTCGTCCGCCGACGAGCTGCAGGAGCTGGTGAAAGATGCGGAGATTCTCGTCACTGGTCCGATACCTGTTACCGAAGAGTTACTGGCCAAGGCGCCCGAGTTGAGACTTGTCCAGCAATGGGGGGTCGGTGTCGACACAATAGAAATCGAAGCCTGTTCCAAAAGGGGTATCTTCGTAGCCAATGTTCCCTCCCGGGGGACTGGAAACGCTGAGGGTGTGGCCGAAATCGCCGTCCTTCACATGCTGATCCTGGCGCGGAGATACGCAAAGGCGATGCAAAACATCCAGAAAAGGCGTCTTTATGCCCCCCAGGGGATCTCCCTCTGGGGGAAGAAAGCTGTCGTGATAGGGCTTGGAAACGTCGGGCAATGTATCGTGGAACGCCTGCGAGGTTTCGGGATGCGGATTGCCGGAGTCAACAGGACCAGACGACGGGAGCACGAAAAGCTTGGTCTCGATGGCTTTTACGGATTGGATGACCTGAAACCGGCACTGGACGCAAGCCGTTTCGTCGTGCTTGCCCTGGAGCTGAATGAGGCTACGCGGGGTTTTGCCGACACGAAATTTTTCGGCTTTCTTCCCGAAAAGAGTTTTTTTGTGAATGTGGGACGGGCGGGACTGGTCGAAAGAGCGGCCCTTGAAGGGGCGCTGGAAAAGGGTATTCTGGCGGGAGCAGGTCTGGACGTTTTCTGGGATGAACCCGCAGATCCCGAAGACCCTCTGCTTTCGGACCCGCGGGTTGTGGTCACTCCCCATATCGGTGGAATAACCGACGTTGCCTTTGAAAAGATAACGTCCTTCGTGGTGAAAAACATCCAAAGAGTTGTATCGGGGAAGAAACCGGAATCACTGCTGAACCCCCAGGCATTGAAAGGACCTGAAGAATGACTGCAGCTGGCGGAACCGCAAAGCGGGTACCGGAGATCGCAGGGAGGACGAAAACCGTTCTTTTCGACTTTGAGCGGGAATCCCGTGCTTTGCCATGGCAACAGGTTTCACGGGGACCGATGTTCTTGTTCCCTCCGGTCCCATGAGTGTGTTTGACTCGTGTCTGGAAATCGAAACCTTGTTCAAGATGGAAAAAACCGAAAGGGCTCGCGTTCGGAATGAATGATGACAGGCAGGAGTTCAGAAAGCGGTTTTTGAGAGTTGTCTATTTTCTTTGTGTCCTGTGCATTGCCGGGGCGGCGATTTTCATCTATGGCGCCTGGTGGAAAAGATACCTGGGGCAGAGGCCGGGCGTGGTGGTGGCTGAACCTTATGTTCACAGTGACCAGATTCCTGTCGAGGCGGCCCTGCTCTGGCGGGAACAGGTCGTCAAAACACCTTTCGCCGGGCGCGTCCGGTATCCGGGGGGCCAGGGTCCGTTTTTCGCGGCGGCAAAGGATATGATAGCCACGGTTTCTGCCCCCAAAGGAAAGACCTATGCCTTGCAGGTAGAGAAACCGGGCTTTTTTCTTGCTGCTTTGGATGGTCTTGAAGGGCAATGGAACTACAATACCCTTTGGCGAGGATCAGCGCGATTTCCGGAGATACGACCCCTCAAATTTATCCCCGATGGAGCAGTGCTCGAAAAGGGGGATGATATCGGGAAAATGATCTATCAGCCGCAGTCACTCAGGGCTGTAATCTACGTCCAGGCGGTTCCCGGGCTGAAGGAGGAAATAGCCGACCAACGGTTGAAGCTCAGGAAAACGAAGGAGGACTTACCCTTCGAGGTGGAAGTCCGTGCGTTCAAACAAATGGGACCGATGGTGAAATTGTACTTGACAATTCCTTTTTTTCCGAAAAAGACGGTGCTATCAAGAAAAGAAGACTTTTTCCTGTATCTTGGAGAAAAAAAGGGGGTTGTCGTCCCTGAAAGTGCCGTTACGACCAAAGAAGGGCGTCTTTGGGTCTATGTTGTAAAGGGCGACACGTCCGTGGCAAGGGAAATCAGGGGAATCCCCCTGCAAAAAGAACGTTTCCTCGTTACCGACGGACTGGCCCCCGGGGAGATCGTCCTTATTGAGAGCGCCAAGGGAAAGGAAGGAGTGGTCAGAATATGGTAGCTCCCTTGTCTATAGCCGAAAGGATTGCAACGATAAAAAGCGATATCGACGACATGCTCTTTCGCTCCGGACAAACGAAACGGCATGTACAGATCGTCGCCGTGACAAAAACACGTTTGGTGGAGGAAATGATAGAAGCCGCGCGGGCGGGTGTTGACGCCATCGGGGAGAACAGGGTTCAGGAAGCCCTCGGCAAGTACGCGAAATGGCCCGAAGACCTTCGCGTTCCATGGCATATGGTCGGTCATCTGCAGAGAAACAAGGCGCGAAAGGCCCTTGAGATTTTTTCCTGCATACAAAGTCTTTCGCGGAGACGTCTTGCAGATACGCTTCAGCGGCTTTTGGAGGAATCGAACAAAGACTTGCCGGTATTGATCGAAGTCAATATTTCGGGCGAAGAATCGAAACACGGTGTTGATCCGGGTATGGCTGAAGGTCTGGCAGAGTATGTGCTTGGCTCATGCAGCAGGTTGAAGCTGGAAGGACTGATGGGGATAGCGCCCTTCACGCAAGAAGAAAGAGCAGTCCGGAATTCCTTCGCGAGACTCAGGATCCTGAGGGACGAACTTCGAACACGGATTGGTGTCCCGTTGCCTACGTTGTCCATGGGCATGAGTGGTGATTACCTGTTGGCAGTTGCCGAGGGGAGCACCATGGTGAGGATAGGTTCGGCCATTTTCGGTGGCCGGAGAGCCCGATGACGGCGCATCAGGGGGGAAAGGGAGCGAAAGGTGTGATCAGGTGTGGGAGAAATCCTGACGGTTCTCGATATTGAGACGGTGTCTTTCAACAAGACGCTCAGGGGATACAACCCCGAGGAAGTTGAGGAATTTCTTGAAAAGGTAGGTGAATCATTACAGGCTTATTCGGAAAAGGTCAAGGGGCTTGAAACGCGTTTGGCTCATATGGAGGACCAGCTGAAGGAGTATCAGGAGATCAAGACATCCTTGCAGGATGCCCTTGTCCTGGCCCAGAAAAGTGCCGAAGAACGGGTTTCCAATGCGGAGAACAAGGCCGAAGTCATCCTGGCGGAAGCGGAGGCAAAGGGTCACAGGATCATTATTGAGGCGAAGGAACAGGCGGATTCATATAAAAGGGATATAGAGCGCCTGAGACAGGTACGGTACCAGTTTATCGCTGAATTCAAGGGACTTATCTCGAAATTCGGTTCCATGCTGAATGCCCTTGAGACATCGCAGGTTACAGAGGAACAACGCGGCAAGAAGTCGGAGGAACACTTCGAGGAGCAGGTGCGTTGACGGCGGAACCTATTGAGCTTGGATCACCCGTGAGATTTCTCAAGGGAGTCGGTCCCGTACGGGCGGAAAAGCTGGCGAGACTGGGAATCGAGACAGTCGAGGACCTCTTGTGGCATTTCCCGAGACGATATGAGGACAGGCGACAGCTGACGTCTCTCGCTTCACTTGAGCAGGGGAGATATCATTCCGTATTGGCCCGGGTCGTCTCCATCGAAAAACGGCGCACCAAAAGAAAGAACATGTCCCTAACAGTGGCGCTTTTGACTGACGGAACTAGTCTGGGGCAGGCTGTGTGGTTCAACCGGAAAGGTCTGGACAAGATCTTGCTGCCCGGATCCCGAGCCTCCTTTTACGGAAAGGCGGAGTCCTGGCGTGGGGTTTTGCAAATCAGCAATCCCGAGTTCGAAGTGCTTGACGAGGACGAATCTCCGGAAAACACGGGTGCCATTGTTCCGATCTATCCTGGGACACAGGGGCTTTTCCAGAGATGGATCCGAGAAACGGTGAGACGGACCCTCGATCTGGTGAAAGAACAGCTCGAGGATGTCCTTCCCCGTCAAATCATAGAAAAAAACAGCTTTGTTTCCTTTCGGGAAGCTGTCTGTCAGATGCATTTCCCTGAGAACGAAAAACTCTGGTGTGAAGCGAGACGACGGCTTGCTTTCGAGGAGTTCTTTTTCCTTCAGCTTGCCTTCGGCATCAGAAGGAAACGCTACGAAGAGGATTCCCGCGGTCCTGTGCTAAAGTGCAATGGACCGATGAAACAGGCTTTCCTGCATGACGTCTTGCCCTTTTCCCTGACGACGGCCCAGGAAAGGGTTTTCGGGGAAATTTGTCGCGATATCTCCAGAGCCGTTCCGATGAACCGGTTGCTTCAGGGGGATGTGGGATCCGGCAAGACGGTCGTTGCCGTTTTGTTTCTGCTCTGTGCCGTTGATTCGGGGTACCAGGCCGCCCTTATGGCGCCGACGGAAATTCTCGCGAGGCAGCATTACGAGAACATCCGGTGCTGGTTCGACGCCCTCGGTCTCGATGTTGTCCTGTTGTCTGGGTCTCTCTCGCAAAAAGAGAAAAATGACTTCCTCGGGAGAATTGCATCTGGCGGGGTGAACGTCGTCGTGGGAACTCACGCGCTTCTGGAGGACGATGTCAGGTTTTTCCGGCTCGGGGCCATTGTCGTGGACGAACAACACCGGTTCGGTGTCCTTCAGCGGAACAGGCTCTCGGCAAAGGGTGAGCACCCTCACGTTCTGGTCATGACCGCCACGCCCATACCGCGGACATTGACACTGTCCGTGTACGGGGACCTGTCCGTTTCAGTGATAGACGAATTACCTCCAGGCCGCAAGGATGTCCTGACGCAAAGCGTACCCAGTTCGGGGAAACGAAAACTTCTCCGGTTTCTGAAAAAGGCAATGGAGGCCGGAAGGCAGGTGTACTGGGTGTGCCCCCTCATCGAGGAAAACGAGGATCTTTCCGTGCCTTCCGCAGAGCGTCGCCATGACCAACTGGCAGGCCTTTTCGGCAGAGATCGGGTAGGCCTTCTGCACGGACGCCTCCCGGGAAGGGACAAGGAAAAAGTCATGGAGTCCTTTGCCCGCAAGGAGATATCCCTTCTTGTAGCGACTACAGTCATTGAAGTCGGCATCGATATCCCCAATGCGACGGTCATGGTCATAGAGGAAGCCCATCGTTTCGGCCTTTCCCAGTTGCACCAGCTCAGGGGACGCATCGGCAGGGGCGGGGATAGGGGATATTGCTTCCTTCTGGGGGATCCTGCTACTGAGGACGGAAAGGCCCGTATTGATGCCATGTGCGAAACGAAGGACGGTTTCAGGATCGCTGAAAAGGATCTCGAGCTGCGTGGCCCCGGGGAAGTCTGCGGGTTACGGCAGCACGGAGTCACCGATTTCAGGGTCGCCAACCTCGTAAAGGACAGAGAACTGCTTGAAAGGGCCCGAGAAGAAGCTTTTGAGCTGATCAAAAAAGATCCTGGCCTTGAAAATTACGGAAGATTGAAGAGCTCCCTTATCAGGCGTTTTGAGTCCACTCTTGATCTGGCGGTGACAGGATGACTGACAGGCTGGAAAAAGCCCTCAGCGAAGCTCTAAGGATACTGGCACGGAGGGAGTACACAAGCCGGGAGCTACGACGCAAACTGACGGAAAGAGATTATCCTGAAGACGTCGTTGAAGAAGTCCTGGATGAAATGGAACGGGCAGGGTACCTCGATGACAGGGAATATGCCAGGCGGTTTTGCGAGACCCGGGAGGAATGGGGCTACCGCAGGATCAAATACGAACTCAGAAGGCGGGGAGTCGATGAAGGGATTCTCGAAGACAACCTCGTCTATGACGAAAAGAGAGAGAACGAAAAAGCCATGGATCTGATCCGCTCCTGGATGCCGGGATTGACAGCAAGACAGCTTGAAGGACGTCTTGTACGTCGCGGATTCAGGGAGGACATGGCGAGAAGGCTGGCCCGGAAGGCTTGTGGAGATTCTGAGTAATCTGTAGAATACTTGCTGGATCTGAGTGCGTTTCTGTATTCGACATCAATCAATGGACAGATGACGCAACTTGACAATGGAATAGGAGTGATGCGTGCATGTTGCCTGTAGTTTTTGTGGCGGGCATTGCCGTCGGCATCGCTGCCGGTTTCCTCCTGTACAGATTGCATACCCAAAAGCAGCTCAAAGGAGCTCAGGAACAGTCTGACAAGCTGATCAAGGAGGCTTTCCAGGAGGCCGAACGCCGGAAACGCGAAATGCTGACGGAAGCAAAGGAAGAGATCCTGCATCTTCGGCAGGATGCCGAAAAGGAAATCAAGGAACGACGGAGTGAACTGCAAAGGGCCGAAAGGCGGCTTGAGCAAAAAGAAGAAAACCTTGACAAAAGGCTTGAGAACCTGCAGAAGAAAGAGGATGAATTCAGGCAGAAACAGGAAGACCTCCGTTCAAGGATGGAGGAAGTCGAAAAGCTGAAGCAGGAACAGGTACAAAGGCTTGAAGAGATTGCCGAGATGACGAGGGACGAGGCCAGGGAACACCTGCTTCGGGAAGTGGAAGACGAGGCGTCCCACATCATCGGCCTCCGGATCAAGGAGCTTGAGGAAAAAGCCAAACGCGAAGCCGAAAAGCGTTCGAGAGAGATCGTTGTCGGTGCCATTCAAAGGTGTGCAGTGGACCATACCTCGGAAATGTCGGTCAGCGTTGTCAACTTGCCCTCCGATGAGATGAAAGGACGGATCATAGGCCGAGAGGGGCGGAACATCCGTGCCTTTGAGACTTTCACCGGTGTCGACCTCATCGTCGATGATACACCGGAAGCTGTTACATTGAGCAGCTTCGACCCTGTCCGTCGTGAGGTTGCGAAGATATCCCTCGAGAAGCTTATTCTCGACGGCCGGATTCATCCGGCGCGGATTGAGGAAGTTATCGAAAAATCCCAGAAAGATGTTGAAGAAATGATCCTCGAGGCCGGAGAGGAAGCGCTGCTTGAAACGGGAATCAAGACGATGCATCCCGAATTGGTCAAACTTATCGGACAACTGCGCTTCAGGAGCAGCTACGGGCAGAATGCCCTGAATCACAGCCTTGAAGTGGCTCACCTTGCCGGAATCATGGCGGCTGAGCTGCACCTCGATGAAAGCATTGCCCGGAGAGCAGGATTGCTTCATGACATCGGAAAGGCCGTTGATCATCAGGTGGAAGGGCCTCACGCCCTTATCGGCCGGGATATCGCGAAGCGTTACGGAGAAGCTCCGGAAATCGTGAGTGCCATTGCTTCACATCACGAGGATGAGGAAATGACCACGGTGTATGATGTTCTCATCGCTGCTGCCGATGCGGTCAGTGCATCAAGGCCGGGAGCGAGGCGCGAAAGTCTGGATTCATACATCCGGCGCCTTGAAAAGCTCGAGAGCCTCGCCAAAGCATTCAAGGGCGTAAGCAAGGCATATGCGATCCAGGCCGGCCGGGAAGTTCGTGTCATGGTGGCACCCAGCGTTGCCGATGACGGGGCGATCCAGAAGATGGCTTTTGACATCGCGAGAAAGATCGAGGATGAAATGAAATACCCCGGTCAGATAAAGGTGGTTGTCGTCAGGGAAACACGTTCCGTTGAATACGCAAAGTAGGAACAAGATCATGAGATTACTCTTTGTCGGCGACATCATGGGAAAACCCGGGCGAAGGATTGTCAAAAACCTTCTTCCGGAGGTCAATAAAAAATTTGGTCCCTTCGATTTTCGGATCGCAAATGCCGAAAACGCGGCTGGCGGGTTTGGTCTGACGGAAAAAGTCATGAACGAACTGTTCGGGATGGGATTCGATTGTTTGACCAGCGGGAATCACATTTGGGACAAAAAAGAGTTCCTTCAGGTTCTCGACGAGGAAAAACGAGTGCTCCGCCCGGCAAATTATCCGCCTGGATGTCAGGGAACCGGTGAGGCCGTCTTTACGGCGAAAGATGTAAGAATAGCCGTTTTGAACCTTCAGGGAAGAGTTTTCATGACTCCCATCGATTGTCCTTTCAGGACGGCTGACGAAAAGCTGGAAAAACTTGATACGGCTGTTGTCATCGTCGACTTTCACGCCGAAGCGACTTCTGAAAAGAAAGCCCTTGGTCTTTATCTCGACGGGCGTGTTTCATGTGTCGTCGGAACCCATACCCACGTTCAGACGGCCGATGAGCAGATTCTACCCAAGGGAACGGCTTTCATTACTGATGTGGGAATGACGGGATGTCAGGGCGGAGTGATCGGCATGGACAAAGAGAGTGTATTCCACCGTTTTCTGACGGGGACTCCGGCAAAATTCGATGTCTGCAGCGATGATGTATATGTTAAGGGTTTGGCCGTTGAAATCGACCCGATTTCAGGGAAGGCAGTCGAAGTGAAGAGAGTATCCATGAAAGAAGAAACCGCCGGAACTTCAGGTTCACAGGGTGACAAGAAAAACTAAAAAACAGGTAAAAAGAAGGGAAAAGAGGCAGGGTGAACCCCGCCTCTTTTTTTTAGCAAATGCGGGGGAGGATTTCCCCCACTGGCATGTCGACCAGGCGCGTTCCTCCCGCTTCGGTTCGCATGCCCACGTAACCGGGATTTTCGGAGGTAAGGGAGCCGATGCAGGCGGCGTCCCTGGAGACATCATGAGTCCGGAGGCGATCCAGGGTCCTGTCCACGTCTTCCGGGGCTACGGCGATGACGGCACAGCCTTCGCAGGCGAGATAAAGGGGGTCAAAACCGAGGACGTCGCAGACTGAACTGACTTCGGGTGAAAGGGGAAGGCGACTTTCGTCAAAAAGCACACCGATCGACGCGGCTTCGGCCCATTCGCAAAGGACTGTTCCCAGCCCGCCTCTTGTGCAATCCCGCATGCAATGTAATCCCGGAATGTCGAGCAGGTCTTCCGCAAGGGGCCAGAGGGGTGCGCAATCGGAGACGAGGGAACCGGCGGAAAGGTTGTATCGTGCCGCCGCTACGGCGGCGCCGTGCCGTCCGATCGACGTGGTGACGATGAGTGCATCGCCCGGGCGCAGCCTTGAGATACCCAGGTTTTGGTCCGGGACGGGGCTCCCGACGGCGCAGGTGGTGATGAAGAGTCCGTCTACCTGGCCGCTCGGCACGACTTTCGTGTCTCCTGACACCAGTCTGACGGAAAGGTCTGAGCAGACGGAACCGGCGCTTTTCATGTAGGAAAGCAGTTCTTCTTTATCGAGACCTTCCTCGGCGACCAGGCTCAGCGCGAGATATTTTGGCCTGGCACCCCGCATGGCGAGATCGTTTATGCTTCCGCACACGGCAAGTTTCCCGATGTCGCCGCCGGGGAATACCCTCGGCGTGATGGTGAAGCCGTCGATGGTAATAGCCAGCCCCTTTTCCGGGATGGCACAATCTTCCTCTTCTAGGCCGGAGGCCCCGAATGAAGCTATGATGTCGGAAATGAGCTCCGCCGTGAGCCGGCCGCCTGATCCATGTCCGGTACTCAGGCGTTCCATGATGTTTTCGTCTCCTTTCTTGCGTATGTGTAATGAGCCGCGCAGCTTCCTTCGTTGGAAACCATGCAGGGCCCGACAGGATGTACAGGTGTACAGGACGTGGCGAAGAGAGGACATTCCCGGGGGGAAATGATGCCCTTGAGCACATCCCCGCAACGGCATCCAGCAGGCGGCGGAGCCGGTTTGATCTGGATGTCGAGCCTGGAGGCCGCGTCAAAGGCATTAAAAGGCGCCTTCAGGGTAAAACCGGAACCCGGTATTTCCCCTAGCCCCCTCCAGGAGACATCGGAATGTTCGAATACCCTGTCCAGCAGCTTTTTTGCTTTTACATTCCCTTCAGGCCTGACCGCCCGGGGGTACATGGAACTTATTTTTGGTTGTCTCTTTCGAATCTGGCGAAGAATTTCAACGACGCCGAGCATGATGTCTCTTGCTTCGAATCCCGCGACGGCACAGGCCTTGTGGTATGTTTCGGCAAGGAAACCGTAAGGTTTGAGCCCGATGATGACGCTGACGTGGCCCGGCAGAAGGAACCCGTCGATGGCAAGATCAGGTGCCTCCGCCAGAAGCCGCAGTGCCGGAGGGACGCGTTTGTGGAGACAAAGTACGAAAAAGTTAGAGAGACCTTTTTTCTGAGCCTCCAAAATGACCGTCGCCGTGGCCGGTGCAGTCGTTTCAAAACCTATTCCCAGGAAGACGACGTTGTCAGAGGGGTTTTGCCGCGCAATGTGAAGGGCCTCTGCCGCAGAAGTGACGACCTGGACTTTTTTACCTCTAGAGCGGGCATCTAGGAGAGAGCCGAAACTTCCTGGCACGCGGAGCATGTCGCCATAGGTGGTGACGATCGTGTTTTCCCTCTCGGCTACGGCAATGGCCGCGTCGATTTCCCCCTGATCGGTGACGCAGACGGGACAACCAGGTCCGGAGACAAGATGGAGCTTTTCGGGGAACAGAGATTTCAGGCCGTTTCTGAAAATCGAAACGGTGTGCGTGCCGCAGACCTCCATAATAGTGGTCTCTTCCGTTACGAGTTGGCGCAGCGCGTCTGCAAGAAGAAAGACGTCCTTCGAATTACCGGATCGGGTCATCGGTATCTGCCGCCAGTCGTTGTAACTCTTCCCAAAGCTGAGTGATTTCGGCCTCCTCGGAGGTATCCAGTTTTTCGATGGCAAACCCCGCGTGAACCAATACGGTATCCCCCACCGAGACATCGGGAACCAGGTCGGTCCTTATTTCCGTTTCCACCGGTCCCGCTGCGGCAACGGCTGAGTTTACATCCAGTTTGCGGACGATCTTGTGAGGTACCGCTAAACACATGTAACGTTCCCCTTTCAGAGTACAAATACCGTTCGTTTTTCAAACATAAGCGACCAACATTTTATCGCCATAACAAGAAAAGCGAAAGCGCACCAAAAAACCCGTGGTTGTCCGGGGTGACAGCATCGTGTAGGCTTGTCCTGGAGGCGATGCGACGCGTGGAAAGACTTCGTGTGGGGCTTCTGCAGCTTGAGGTGTATCATGGGAACCCGGGCAAGAACCTTCGCAGGGCCTATGACAGGATCGAAAGGGCGGCAAGGGGTAGGTGCCGCATCCTGGTGCTTCCGGAACTCTGGAATGCAACATGCCCCGTGACAAACCCGAAGTCGATCCTGGATGAACAAGATTCGTTTTTTGACATGTTGCGATCCGTTGCCGTGCGCTATGAAACATGGATCGTTACCGGCAGCCTTGCCGTGTCGACCCCGTACGGAAAAAGAAACAGGTGTTACGTTTTTCCGCCCGAAGGCGGGCGGGATGTGGTGTATGACAAGGTCCACCTGTATCCCGGGTTCAGGGAACCGAATCTCTTGGAGGCCGGATCCTCGCTGGGGTTGTTTGACATCGACGGGACGGGGTGCGGCGT
>JBNGDE010000002.1:0-46280 GCA_049974925.1 Thermovirgaceae bacterium
TACCGGTACGGAAAACCCGTTGCCGAACTTCAGAGAGAACTTGGCCTGGAACGGGCGGTTCGGCTTTCTTCGAATGAAAATCCCTGGCCTTTGCCTGAAGCTGTTTGCGAGGCCCTCGAATCGAGCCTCAAGGATGTACAGCGCTATCCGGATCCGGGCGCTTTCCGGCTCAGACGTTTCATTGCCGAACAGTGGGGCGTCTCGCCGGCGGAAGTGATTCTCGGCTCAGGCACAGAAGGCCTTCTGCACAACCTGCTGCACACCATTATCGACCCAGGCGACCAGATCGTCTTTCCGGTGCCGACCTATCCTCTCTATCGACTGGCGGGCATTGCCGCGGCAGCAGAGTGTGTTCCTGTGGAAACCGGACCTGACGGAGGATGGAGCGTCAATGAACTGGTGGCCGCGTGCACGGAAAGAACCAAGGCCGTCATCCTTTGTAACCCGAATAACCCCACGGGGAAGATGCTTCCCAGAAATGACCTGATCCAGCTTGCCTCGGAACTCGAAGGTATGGGAATCCTCCTGGTGGTGGACGAAGCCTACGCCGAATACATCGATGATCCCGCCTATCTTTCGGGGATCGGCCTTTTTCACCAGATCGGAAGGGTGGTCATTACCCGGACCTTTTCTAAGATTTACGGTCTGGCGGGTCTGAGGGTGGGGTACGCGATTTCCCCGAAAAGCATTGCGGAAGCCTACGACAAGATCCACCCGGTGTTCGAGGTCAGCAGGATCGCTCAGAGAGCGGCCCTGGCGGCCCTGGGCGAAGCGGAATACGTCAGGACCATTCGCCTCAGGACCATAGAAGAAAGGAACCGGTTGCTGAAGGAGCTTCTCAAGATTGGCGTGCATGTGGAGAACACCTGCGCGAACTTCGTGCTTGTCAAGCATCGGGCTGCTGAAAGAATCTACGAACTCCTCCTGCGAGAGGGTGTCATCGTCAGAAGGGGAAGTGATCTGGGGCTTTCGGGATTTCTTCGGGTTACCGTTGGAACACCTGAAGAAAACGATACCTTTCTCGAGGCGATGGAGAAGGTGCTGAACAAGGTTGAAGAGTGACCTTTCATCTCCTGAAGTGAAACTGGAGGGTGTGAATATCACCGCCTTCGTCGGTTCCGCAGGAACAGGGAAAAGCCAGAGAGCCCAGATTGTAGCGATCAACCTTGGCATTGACTATATCATTGATGATGGCCTCGTGATCCACAGGGGACAGATCGTCAGCGGCAAAAGCGCAAAGGCGGAGAAAAACCAGATCAGGGCGATCCGGCGGGCTCTCTTCCAGTTTGAAGACCACAGGCGCGCCGTACGGTCATACCTTGACAAGGTCAGGCCATGTTCGGTGATGATTATCGCCACATCGGACGAAATGATTTCCCATATCGTTGAGAATCTCGGCCTGCCGGTTCCCGAAAAGACGATACGTATCGAAGAAGTGGCGTCATCAGAAGAGATACTGAACGCTCAGAAGGAGCGGAACCTGAAAGGCCAGCATGTGATTCCCGTTTCCCATGTTCAGGTCCGAAGGAATTTTGCGGGCAAGCTTGTGGGGCGACTCCGGGTCCTCTGGAGCGACAGGGGGGGACATGAAGGGGAGAAGACCATCGTCAGACCGCCTTTCAACTTCTACGGAGATCTGCATATCGCCCCCACGGCGGTCGAACAGATCGGCCGGTTCGTCGCGCTTCGTTCCCGGGGTATTGCAAAGGTGCTTGGTTTTGAGGTCAGACCCTCAGAGGAGGGGATTGCCATATCCATTTCTGTTAGGGCGGTCATCGGTGAACGGAACCTTTCAGAAACGGGCGCGATGTTGCGTGAACGGGTTTTCAAGGCCGTTTCCTATTTTACGGGTCTTGATGTGAGGCGAATCGATGTGCATGTACAAGAGGTGGAAAAGCCGTGAGTATGCAAGGAACAAATCCTGTCGGATACGAAATCCCGGTTCTTGAGAAAAGGCGCGAGGCCTGGCGATTCCTGCGGGAACTGGCCACAAGCTGCCGAAAGTGTCCGCTCGCTGAGGGGAGGAAAAACGTTGTCTTTGGCGAAGGTGATCCCGATGCAGATGTCATGTTCATCGGCGAGGGGCCCGGAGCAGATGAGGACGAGCAGGGACGGCCCTTTGTCGGCAGGGCGGGCAAGCTTCTCTCGAAAATCCTTGAATCGGTGGATATTTCAAGAAAGGAAATTTTCATTACCAATGTCGTGAAATGCAGGCCTCCTGGAAACAGGGTTCCCACAGTGGAAGAGATAACCCTATGCGATGAATATCTTCAGGCGCAAATCGCCCTGATAAAACCGAAGATCATCGTATGTCTCGGGAGCACGCCGACAAAATCGATACTCCGGACGACGGAAGGGATAACGAAAATCAGGGGTCGGTGGTTCACCTGGCGAAACATATTGGTCATGCCAATGTTCCACCCCAGTTATCTCCTCAGGAACGGGTCAAACAGGTTAGGAAGCCCGAAACATCAGACCTGGCTGGATATCCAGGAAGTCAAAAGACGCTGGGAATCACTCGGGAGAAACTCTCATGAATGAACTAAAAAGCATGGAAAGAAAAACGCCCGCTCACGTGGCCTTCATCATGGACGGGAACGGCAGATGGGCGTCGAAGAGGGGCCTGCCACGGATACTTGGTCACCGGGAAGGTGTGAAAGCCATTGAGAGGGCTGTCAGATTCGGTCTGCGTGAGGGTGTTCGCTACCTGTCCTTCTTCGCATTTTCGACGGAAAACTGGAAAAGGCCGGTCGAAGAAGTTGAAGGCCTGATGAAACTTTTCAGGCAGCAAATCGCCGACAAATCGGCGGAGCTGGCGAAACAGGAGATCCGGTTGAGGTTTTCCGGGAGAATCGGCGAATTTCCCGACGACTTTCAGGAGCTCGTCGAGGGTGCAGAAAGAACAACTGCATCAAACGATCGCATGCAGGTGATCGTCTGCCTGAATTACGGAGGACGGCAGGAAATCCTGGACGCCTTCGAAAAAGCCGTCGGTGATGGAGTTACAAACCTTGATGAAAGGTCTTTCAGGTCCTATTTGTACCTTCCCGATGTACCCGACCCTGATCTTGTCGTACGAACGAGCGGTGAAATGAGACTCAGTAACTTTCTTTTATGGCAGTCAAGCTACTCGGAGCTTTATTTCACAGATATTTTGTGGCCGGATTTCCATGAAAGCGATTTCGAGAATGCCATCGCAGCATATTCACAAAGGACGCGACGTTATGGATCTGTCTAGAATCCTGAATCGGGAGACATTGACACGAGCCGGAAGCGGTGTGTGTGTTGTTCTCGCAATTCTCGGGGGCATCTATATGGGAGGCCCGGCCTGGTTTCTGATGAGTTCGGCCATAGCCCTGGTTTCCCTTGAGGAATTTTACAGGATGCTTTTGGGTTCTTTCCACGTTTCCAGGGGTGTCGGGTATGTGTCCGCGGTGCTGATTCTCGTTGCTTCCTATTTCAGCGAGACCCAGGCGGTGCTCCCTGTGTTTTCCCTTTGCGGTTTTCTCGTTCTTTTTGTGGAAATCGTACGGAGAAGCCTTACGGGACATAGTTTCGGCATACAGAATATCAGCGGCACCCTGTCGGGGGTCATTTACTGCGTGTTGCCCTGGAGTTTTCTCATTCTCCTGCGGGACCACCCCTGGGGAATTTTCCTTCTCGTTACGGTGTTTGCCTGTACCTGGGCCTGCGATGTTCTCGCCTACGTGGTCGGTTCCTGCTGGGGAAACACCCCACTGGCTCCGGCCGTCAGCCCCAAGAAAACGATAGAGGGATTCGTAGGCGGCCTTGCCGGAAGCCTCCTCTGTGCGGGGGTCTTGTCCTATCTTTGGGAAATCCGGCCTGTTCCTCTCCTTTTGATCGGTTTGTTCTGTGGGACCTTCGGACAACTGGGGGACCTGGCGGAATCCCTTCTCAAAAGGGAAACAGGGGGAAAAGATTCGGGCTCGATCATTCCAGGACATGGGGGCATGCTTGACCGTTTTGACAGTATTCTCGTTAATGCCTCGCTGGTGTATCTGTTCTTTGGGGTCTTGTGGTCATGAGAGGGGAAAAGACGGTGCGGATCGCTCTTATCGGAGCCACCGGCAGCGTTGGCAGATCGGTGGTCCAGGTGTGCAAGGCTTTTCCGGAACGGTTTGTCATTCATTCGATGGCAGCCGCCCGAAACGGCGAAAGCCTGCTGGATCTGCAGGAAGAAACCGGCTGCAAGCTTCTTGTCCTGACAGGTGAGGACCATCCCGGAATCTACGTACGGAAAGCCCATAGAAAAACCAGATGGCTGTGCGGAGACGGGGTTCTCGAACAGATGGTGACGGACGAAAACATCGATACCGTTGTCGTGGCCTCTTCCGGAGTCGCCGCCGCGGGCGCCGTCATCGAAGCGTTGCGCGCCGGGAAGCGGGTATGCCTTGCGAACAAGGAAAGCCTCATCGCAGCCGGTAAGTGGATGATGGAAGCGGTCCAATACGAAAACCAGCTTCTGCCGCTGGACAGTGAACACAACGCGATCTGGCAGTGTCTCGGCAAGACCTGTAACTGCGATGATGCACAACGGCTCATTCTGACGGCATCGGGCGGTCCGCTCCTCGGCGTGCCTCCCGAAAGGCTTTCGGAAGTAACTGTGGACGATGTCCTCAGGCACCCCGTGTGGTCCATGGGAGCGAAAATCACCGTGGACAGCGCGACGATGATGAACAAGGGGTTCGAGATCATCGAGGCAGGGTACCTCTTTCAATGCGAACCCGACAGGATTTCAGCAATCATCCATCCTGAAGCACGTGTTCACGGCATGGTAGACTTCCGGGACGGGACCCGGCGGATGGCGGCCTTCGCTGCGGATATGCGGATCCCGATTCTCTCCGCCCTCGCGTACCCGGACAGGTTGCCCTGCCCCTTTGAATCCTGTCGGCATGAAGTATTGCCGGACTCCGGGCAGTTGAGTTTCCTGGAAATCGACATGGAGCGGTTCCCCTGCTATCGTCTCGCCAGGGAGGCCTTTGAAAAGGGGGGCGGACATCCCGCCTTCCTTGTTGGTGCTGATGAAGAAGCGGTGAGGCTCTTTCTGCAGGGAAAGATTCCCTATAGTGACATTCCGGCGCTCATTGAAGCAACCCTCCAGGAATACGCCGACCCTGCCCCACGGGGCTGGAAGGAAGCTGTGGCCGTTGTCGGGCAGGGCCGGAGGGCCGTTCAGGAGAAAATGGAAGAGACGGGAAAACTCTGGAATCAAGAGGGGCGGGGCTGACAGATGCTGACGAGCTTGCTCTCATTCATTGTCGTCATTGCGATCTGTGTGATCATACATGAAGCGGGGCATTATCTTACGGCTGTCGCAAAGGGCATACAGGTTCACGAATTCGCCTTCGGGATGGGACCGGTCCTCTGGCAACGAAAGAAAAAGGGGATGCTCTGGTCCGTCAGGGCGATTCCCGTTGGAGGGTTTGTCCGGCTGGCTGGCATGGGTGAGGAAAAGGAAGGAGAACGGATCCGTCCCGGTGCGTCCTTCCTCGAGAAAGGGCCGTGGGCGCGGCTGACCGTTTTGGTGTCAGGTTCCATGGCCAATATTCTCCTTGCGCTGCTTTTGACGGCAATCCTGCTTGCGGGGCACGGCGTCATCGACATGGACAGCACGAAAATTGGAGGTGTCCTCGCCGGTTATCCTGCCGAAAAGGCGGGTGTACAGGAAGGGGACGAAATTGTCGCTGTCGACGGTGTCGAGGTTCGGAACTGGTTTGAAATGTCTGGGCAGATACGCGGCAAGACCGAAGCAGAGCAGGTGACGTTGCGGGTCAAAAGAGGGGCTGATGTCTTCGACATTACCACCAGGATCCCCGTTGACCCGGAACTGGGATACCCCCTTTTCGGTATCCAGCCCGCCAGGGTGACCTACGGGCCCGTCGGGGCAGTCTTGAATTCGGTCAGTTACATATGGGATTTCAGTCTTCAGATCCTTCAGGGTATCTATACATGGATTGCCGGTAAAGCGGACGTGGAGATGATCACCGGTCCTGTGGGGATTGCAGCGATGGCCGGAGAGGCCGCAAAAAGCGGTTTCTGGACCTTTGTGTCCTTCCTTGCCATGATCAATCTGCACCTGGGAATTCTCAATCTTCTCCCCTTTCCAGCCCTCGACGGCGGGCGCCTCATCCTGGTGGTCTTCGAGATCATTTTCAGAAAACGCCTTCCCGAAAGATGGGAACAGTACATACATCTCGTTGGTTTCGCCCTTCTGATCGCCCTTTTGCTGGCCGTAACCTGGAAGGACATCATCCGCCTGATTCCTTCAGGCAACGGGTAGGGGACGCCATGGAACAGGGTGGACGAAACAAGAAAACCCTTCGTATTCAGGGAATGAGCGTCGGAAAGGGTGCGCCCGTAAGAGTGGAAAGTATGCTCAAGAGTCCCTTGAATGAAAAAGCCAAAGCCTTCGAGGAGATGGATAAACTCGAAGCTGTTGGCTGTGAGCTCGTCCGGGTTGCCTTTCCGTCGAGGGATCTTGGACCGGACCTTTCAAAACTGCTGAAACGGACGAAAATTCCCGTCATGGCAGATGTCCATTTCGATTTTGCCCTTGCCATCGAAGCGATCCGCTGTGGATCGAAATCTGTCCGCATCAACCCCGGTAACATGGAAGACGAAAAAGCCCTGCGGGAGCTCGTCCACGTGGCTTCGAAAGAGGGGGTCGTGTTGAGGATAGGTGCGAATTCGGGATCCCTTCCCAAGCAGCACCTGGAACGCTGTGAGGGCGACAGCGGAGCAGCGCTCGCCGAAGCCGTCGCCGACCAGGTAAAAGTCATGGAACGGGAGGGGTTTACGGACATCATCATTTCGGCGAAATCCACCTCTTTGCAGGATACGGTCAGATCGAACCTCATGCTTGCGGAGCGTTTTTCTTATCCCCTGCATGTGGGGATAACGGAAGCCGGGCCGGGAAGATGGGGTATTGTCAAAAGCTCCTGCGGCCTAACGCAGATCCTGTCCCAGGGAGTTGGAGACACCCTCAGGATCAGCCTGACAGGACCTTCGACGGAAGAGGTGCTTGTTGGACAGGCCGTTTTGCAGCATCTGGGGGTGCGGCGATTTCGGGCCGACCTCGTTTCCTGCCCGACCTGTGGACGGAAAAGAGTAGATGTCGAAAGACTCGTCAAACTTGTCGAGCCCCATATGGACAGATTTCCGAAACACTGGACCGTAGCCGTGATGGGTTGTGAAGTCAACGGACCGCGTGAGGCAGCCCACGCGGATTTCGGTATAGCCGGTACGGCGTCGGGGGTGGCTGTCTTCCGGTACGGCAGGGTAGTGGAACGATGGGATGACGACCAGGCCGAAGACAGGTTGTTATCTTTCATCGAACCATGGCTGGACAAGAAAACCCTTCCGTCTTGCGCAGGATGTGAGGATGATCCCAGAGGCCGACCGAAGGCTGATTGACAGGCGGCAATGTGCCGATATAATGATATCCGCTTTTTCTTCGGCTTGAGGACATCATTGAGGGTAGGGGGCTTGTGATATGTTGCCGGTGCCTGAAAAATATGCATTGACCGTAGGGAAGGGAGAGGGCGAAAAGAAATTGAACGCCTTCGATTCCGCCTTGCTCGACGCGGGAATAGGAAACATGAATTTGCTCCGCGTCAGCAGCGTTCTTCCCCCAGGGTGTGTTTTTGAAGACGGGATTGATCTTCCTCTGGGTTCGCTTCTGCCGGTAGCCTACGGGTCCATTACCAGTGACTTGAAGGGAGAAACTATTTCAGCGGCCATCGGCGTCGGCGTCCCGGAAAACGATGAGGACTCGGGCATGATCATGGAGTTCTCGGGATTCTGTGAAGCCGACGAGGCTGCCAGGAAGGTAGAGGAAATGGTCCGGGAGGCCTTCGAGATGCGGCAGGTCAAACTCAAGGAAGTCAAGGTCAAGGCTGTAGACCATGTCGTGGAGAATTGCGGTTCCGTCATTGCCGCATGCCCCCTGTTTTACCCTCGCGGGTAAAGGGGAACCCGATTGGAACGGTTGGTGAAAATGGAAAAAAGAAAAGCCGATATGTGGCTGACTGAATACCAGACTCCCGACCTGAGACTCGGGCTCAGGATGAAAAGCGTCCTCAGGAACCTTCAGACGCCGTACCAGCATCTTCTTGTCGTCGACACGGAACAGTACGGTCGGACCCTTGTTCTTGACGGGGCGATCCAGCTGACGGAAAAGGACGAATTCACCTATCACGAAATGATGGTTCATGTGGCGATGTGTTCCCATCCGGAGCCTGCCGATGTTCTCGTCATTGGTGGTGGGGACGGAGGGAGCATCAGGGAAGTCCTCCGCCATGATACTCTCCGGCAGGCGGTGCTCGTTGATATAGACGAAGAGGTGATCCAGGCTTCCAGGGATTTTTTCCCCGCTGTGAGTGTTGGCCTTGAAGACCCCCGTGTCGAGGTGAGGCCAATGGATGCTCTCGAGTTTATCAAGGAATGTGAATCCTGCTTCGACGTGATCGTGGTGGACAGCACGGATCCTGTGGACTTCGCAGAAGGGCTGTTCAGGGAACCTTTCTACAGGGACGTCTTTGACGCCCTTCGGGAGGATGGCATGATGGTGGCGCAGACAGAATCTCCCTTTGCGGAACCTCGCCTGCTTCGCGGAGCCGTTTATGAAATGAAAAAAGTCTTCCCGGTGGTCAAGGTCTTTTGGGGAGCCATGCCGACCTATCCGACGGGCATGTGGACCTACACGATCGGTTCGAAGGCCCGGGACCCCGAGAGTGTCCTCCGTGAGGCTCCCGTCGGAACAAGGTACTACACAGGCGCGATTCACAAGGCGGCCTTTGCGCTTCCGCCTTTTGTCACGGAACTTCTTGAAAGGGAAGGAGATTCCTGTTGACAAGGTTCCTTGGATCGAAAGGCCGGCTTTGCGGCGCCGACTGGATCATTCTCGGGGCGCCTCTTGATCTGACGGTGTCACGACTTTCGGGAAGCCGCAGGGGCCCAGAAGCGATCAGGGAAGAGTCGGGGCATCTGGAGACCTACAGTATCAATGCGGGGCGGGACCTGGAAGAAGTGTCTTTCATGGATATCGGCAATATCCTGCTCGATGGGAGGGACCTTGCAGAATCCCTGGATATCATTCGCCTCGTGGCACAGCGTTTTTTCGACCTTGGGAAAAGGCTTTTCACCTTCGGGGGAGAACATCTTGCCACGCTCCCACTTGTCGAGGCGGCGACGGAACGTTACCCGGATCTCAGGGTTGTTCACTTTGATGCTCACGCTGACCTGAGGGATACCTACCACGGTGCGAAACTGACTCATGCCACCGTTATGAGACGCGTTGCCGAAGGATGCCTCGAGTCCCCGAAAAACCTTTATCAATTCGGCATCCGCTCGGCCACCGCACAAGAGCATGCCTGGGGAAGGGAAAGGACGAACCTGATCGAGGGACGGATTCCCGAAGCCCTTGAAAACGTTCAGGGTTTGCTCCAGGGGCATCCGGTTTATGTTTCCATTGACATCGATGTGGTGGATCCGGGGTTTGCCCCGGGGACGGGTACACCCGAACCCGGAGGCATAGGGCCCGGCGAGCTTTTTGAAGCCGTTGAAATTCTTGGCCGCCTTGATATCATTGGTGCGGACATCGTTGAGGTGTCCCCGCTACTTGACATAAACGGCATAACGGCGGGCCTGGCCGCGAAAATCTGCAGGGAAGGCCTGCTTTTCTGGGGCAGGTGATGGAGCGATGCAAAAAGGAGAAAGCCTCGGACGTCACATTCTTGTAGAAGCCTCGGGCTGCAGGAGTGAGGCGCTGAACGATCTTCCCGGGATCCGTCAGGCAATGATCGATGCTGCTGTCGCAGCGGGCGCCACCGTCCTCGATGTCTCTTTCAGAAAGTTTGCCCCCCAGGGTGTCAGCGGTGTGGTGATTATTTCCGAATCCCACTTGACGATTCACACCTGGCCGGAGTATGGATATGCCGCGATTGATCTGTTTACATGCGGCGACAGAGCGGAACCCTGGAGGGCTTTTGAAGTCCTGACAGGGTTTCTGGAAGCCGACCATGTGTCAACAATGGAGTTGCGACGCGGAAACATTAACAACCTGGGAATTTCCGGAAGTCCAAAACAGGAAGCCCGTTTTTCACACGGCTACGCTGCAGGATCAAGAAGCGGGGTTTGAACCCCGCTTCTTTTTCTCGATCTTCATGCACGATGGCGCTTCTTTCAGGTATACTGTAAATGAACTGCGAGATGCCAAAAGTTTATTCCAATTGGAGGGAGCCCGAATGGAAGAGAAGCAGAGTGACTTTTGTGTAACATCGGAAATTGGGCGGTTAAAGCGGGTTCTGCTGCACAGGCCGGGGAAAGAGCTTGCCCGGCTGACCATCGACAACAAGGATGAGTTACTCTTCGATGACATTATCTGGGTCGAGGAGGCTCAAAAGGAACATGATGCCTTTGCTGATCTGCTTCGTGACAACGGGGTGGAAGTCGTCTATTTCAAGGATTGCCTTTCGTTTATCCTGAAGGACAAGGAAATCAGAAGGGACCTGATTGACGATGTGCTCGCCCTGGAAGCCCTCGACATTCCCCTTGCCACGGCCCTCGAAAAGGAGCTCATGGAGATTCCTGCCGACGAACTTGCAGATCACCTGATTGCCGGGCTCACGAAGGAGGAAGCTCTCGAGATCCTGAAGCCTTGTACCAGCCTTGTGCTGAACTCCATGAACCTTCACGATTTTCTGATCCGGCCTCTTCCGAACCTCTATTTCCAGCGTGACCCCTTCAGTTTTGTCCATGACGGCGTTATCATCAGCGCAATGAATTTTGACGCCAGAAAGAAGGAACCCCTTTATGGCCGGTACATTTTCGAGCACCATCCATATTTCAAAGACCTGAAAGTGTTTTTCGGCAACCAGAGCAGGGACACCTACCCTTATCATATCGAGGGAGGCGATATCCTGGTGCTCTCGAAAGATGTTGTCGCTATAGGAATCAGTCAGAGAACGGCGGCCGGGGCCGTTCAGATCGTAGGGAACAGGCTGTCGCAGAACACCTCGGTGCGGACGATTCTTGCGGTGGATATTCCGAAAACCCGTTCCGCCATGCACCTTGACACCATATTTACAATGGTCGATCATGATGCGTTCACCGTTTATCCGGAGACACGACGTTCCGTTGGAATATGGGAACTTCAATACAGCGAAGACGGGACACTGGAATCAATACAGGAACACAGGGATCTTGAAACCTGCATCAAAAAGACCCTTGGCCTGGAAAAGGTCCGCTTCATTGAAACGGGTGGTGGAGACCCCATCGCGGCGGCCAGGGAGCAGTGGAACGACGGAACGAACACCCTGGCGATAGCGCCGGGTGTCGTTGTAACCTACCGGAGGAATGTTTTCTCAAATCGTGTGCTCCGGGAAAACGGCATCAAGGTGTACGAAATCCGCGGAGCTGAACTGGGAAGGGGCCGCGGCGGACCCCGGTGCATGAGTATGCCGATGGCAAGGGATGACAGAAGCTATTGAACATGATCAATATAATCTGAGATCTAGTAAAGGAGGATGAAACAGTGGCTATCAATCTCAAGGGGCGTCATTTTCTTACGTTGAGGGATTTCACTCCGGACGAGATCCGGTATCTTCTGGACCTTTCAGCGTCCTTGAAGCTGAAAAAGCGTGCGGGCATCAGGGGCAACACACTTGAAGGCAAGAGCGTCGCTCTCCTTTTTGAAAAGCCCTCGACGAGGACCAGGTGTGCTTTCACCGTGGCCTGCGTGGACGAGGGTGGGCACCCGGAGTATCTTGGAAAGAATGATATCCAGCTGGGGCACAAGGAAAGCGTGGCGGACACGGCACGAGTGCTGGGGAGAATGTTTGACGGAATCCAGTTCCGCGGGTTCAGTCAGGACACTGTGGAGGAACTGGCAAAATTTTCCGGAGTTCCCGTCTGGAACGGTTTGACGGACCTGTACCATCCGACTCAGATTCTTGCGGATTTCCTGACGATTCAGGAGAATTTCGGTTTACTGAGGGGCGCGCGGCTCGTCTACCTCGGCGATGGTCGAAACAACATGGCCAATTCGCTGATGATCGGATCGGCAAAACTGGGGATGCATTTTACCATTGCCTCCCCGAAGTCGCTGTTCCCGCAGAGCGAACTGGTTGAGGAGTGCAGGGCCATTGCAGGCGAAACCGGTGGGTCCATCTCGTTTTTCGAAGATCCGAAACAGGCGGTCCAGGGTGCTCATGCCATCTATACCGACGTCTGGGCCTCCATGGGAGAAGAAGAAAAACTGAAGGAACGGATCGCCCTGCTCGAGCCCTACCGGGTGAACGCTGAACTGATGGCCGCCACCGGACTCGAAGATACGGTCTTTTTGCACTGCCTACCGGCAGTGAAAGGCAACGAGGTGACCGAAGAGGTTTTCGAATCGAAACAGTCGAAGGTTTTTGACGAGGCGGAGAACAGGCTCCACACTATAAAGGCTGTTATGGTTGCCACTATCGGAAACCTTTGATACCTTATTGGGGTATAAAGGGTTCCGAAGGGAGTGAACGCCATGTCACAGACTGGTGAACGGCTTTTCCGGTGTGCCGTTTGCGGAAAGGAATTTCACGTCGACGTAGCCGAAAGCGACATAAAATGCCCGAAGTGCCGCTCACGGACATTAATCCTCCTTGAAGGGGAATCAGTGGGGAAGAAAGCTCGTTGCGCACCTTCTGGGTGAAGCATCTGAAGGCCGCCCGTCGGGCGGCCTTCCCGGCCTGTTAGACGAGAACGGTAAAAACAGGTTTCGTCGAATAAACGCTTTTAATTCCCGAAAGGGCTTCAACAAAGCCTTTGACATCCTTTGAGGCGCCCCTGAGCATGATGACTTCGAAGCAGTGCTCATGATCGACATGTACATGGGTGGAGCAGATGATGATGTGACCGAAGTCGTGCTGCAATGCCGTCAATTCCTGGGCAGCATCATGGGAATGATGGTCGTAGGTGATGGTAATCGTTCCGTAGACGCTTTCAGTGTCGCTTTCCCAGCATGACTCGGCGACGAAGCCCCTGATGAGGTACCGAAGTGCTTCGGAACGGTTTTTGTGCCCGGTGTTTTCTATCCGGGCATCGAACTCTTCAAGAAGAGACTTGGGCAGGGATACGCTGAATCGGGTGAGCTTTTCCATACGGGACCTCCTTCTCAAGGACCGGGCCGCGCCGGCGAAGATCGTGAACAGGACCTTTTCATTATCCAATGGTCCGGCATGTCGGGCAAGCGGGTTGTTTTCCGTCAATCAGGATCATTCACGGGTTCTGAAAGAGAAATATCTCCCGGAATTCATCCAGAAGCCGTGGTTCATCGAGAACGCTTTCGAGTTCCTCAAACCGGAAGAAAGGTCGCGACTGCATGATCCTCCGGGCCCTGGCTTTCCCTATTCCCGGGAGGGCTTCCAGTTCTTCCATGCCGCAGCGATTGACGTCCACAGGTAACGGTATCCCTGTCACCGACCTGCTCCCATGATCCGTCACAACCACGTCAATGACATCGTTTTGATTCACCCTTGAGGAGGCGATACCTGCCAGGAGCGGGTAGCTTCCCAGAGGTCTTCCAAAATGCCAGCGGCCGCGTTGCTCTTCAAGCTTTACCCGTTTCAGCACCGTTCCGACGGGTGCCACACGTCTCAGCATGATGGGGTCCACCTCCTCCCGCACCCATTTTTTCCATTTCAGGAAGCTTTTTTTCCGCGCCCGGGAGGGAGATCCTTCGAGAAGTCCTGCAAGGGGCGTTCCCTGAAATAGCATGACCTGCCTGATATTGATCCGACGGACCGTGAGATCTTCAGCGAGGAGATCTTCAAGAAAGCGGCGGTTCGCATCAAAGGTATGACTGTCTTCACCTGCGAGTCCCGCAAGGAAGTTCAGACCGGGAAGAAGCGACGGCAACCCCCGTTTCCTTTTTTTCCAGCCGCCGGCTTCGTTGATCAGACGGACGGCGAGCATCGCCCCTTCTTCATCGACTTTCAGGTTGTTCAGCTTCCGTACCTTTGGGTCGAGGTTTTCTATGCCGAGGGAAAGCACATCCCCCTCGGTGTTCCATCGACTGATCTCCTCGAGGGCGGCAAGGGATTCGTCCGGAAACGATGCAAGGGTCAAGGGGTTGCAGTTGTCCGTATGAAGGACCTCGATGGTGCCGCAGACCTTGCGGACGCCTGTGTACAGATCCCTGAGGCTTCCCGCCGATGGGCGGATACCGAATGGAGTGTCCGCGCCGCCCCAGGAGAGAATGTTGGAACATCTTCCGAACCTGAATGCGGTAATTCCCGCCTTCGCCAGAGCTCCTGCCTCTTCCGCGATATCAGCGGCCGGCCGTTCTTCGTAGGATGAATAAAAGCCTTCGGAGCAGAAGCTACAGTGACCGTTTTTCCGGTCGCATCCCCGTGATAGCTCGAGTTCAGCCATGATCCATGGATAAAAGGGGTGGGACGTGACGACCTGGGCCCCCGAAACGGCCCAGTACCGTAGTTCCTGGTAGGTCCGTTTTTTTGTTGGAACGTATTCGCCTGTCCGGAGGTAGTGGTCGAGGACTGCTTCGGGATCGCCGGTGCAGAGGCAGTCGACACCCTCTTCTACCAGATCCATCGCTCGGCTCCCGCCCTTGAGGGCATACCCGTGTCGAATGGGGCCCCCGAGAAAAAGAGGCCCCTTTCTCGGCAATGAAGCAATTTCCCTGATTTCACGCAATGTCAGCGGTGACCCTCCCCGATAACGACCCGGAACGGTCAGGCCTGCTATGACTGCGAGGACATCGGCCTCCGCGACCGCATCGTCCTGTGGTTCTGAGCGGCGCCACTCGTCGGCGGTGGTGTAGCGGATTTCAAAGCCGTGAGATGCCAGCACACCGAAAAGATAACGCACATAGGGCGAGATATACGGAGGGACTCCGAAGCAGGCCGGTTCGTCGACATAGCCGTCAACAAGAAGCGCCCTTTTTGCCACTGTCATCACCTGCCTGGGACATATATTCTGAAACATCGGCTGTGCTAGAATATCACGTGATGATTTGATGGGAAACATACAGTCTGGAGATGGTGCCCATGCAATCCTTTTACAGGGATCCCGGCATGCTCGCCGTAAAGATAGGGGAATGGCTTGAGAACAGGTTGAAAAGTTCCGGCAAGCGCGGCGGGATCGTCGGCCTCAGCGGGGGAATTGATTCAGCCGTGGTGGCAGCCATGTTGAAAAACGTGTGCGGTAACGACATGCTTGCGGTGATCATGCCCTGTCACAGCCTAGAGGAGGACGTCAGGGACGCCTACAAGGTGGCTCAGGCCTTTGACCTTCCGCACGCGCTGGTTGACCTTACACCGGTTTACGAGTCCTTGATGGAATCTGTTTCGGTGATTCAGGATAGTTTTGACAGATTGCCCCTTGCAAACGTCAAGCCGAGATTGCGAATGACGACGCTTTACCTTCTTGGGCAGCAGCACAAATATCTCGTTTGCGGAACCGGAAACAAGGCGGAGCTGACGATCGGATACTTCACGAAGCATGGTGATTCGGGAGTCGATGTCCTCCCCCTCGGTGATCTCCTGAAGGGGGAGGTTAGGGAAGTCGCCCGGTATCTCGGGGTCCCGGAAGAGATTGTTTCGAAACCTCCCTCAGCGGGGCTTTGGAAAGGACAAAGCGATGAAGAGGAGATCGGCATGGATTATGACATGATCGATTCCTACCTCGCCGGAGGAAAGGTTCCGGAGGAAGTGCGGCTGAAAATCGAAACCATGAGGGACAGGTCTTCTCACAAGCGTGAAATGCCCGCGATCTGCAGGATTGACACGAATGCCGAAAAACACCAGAGGTGATGGAATATGGCAGGACACTCGAAATGGGCGAACATCAAGCATCGCAAGGCTGCACAGGATGCCAAGAAAGGCCGGGAATTCCAGAAACATGTAAGGGCGATCATGGTCGCCGCCCGTGAGGGCGGCGGTGATCCCGCGATAAACCTTCGCCTGAAGGCAGCGATAGACAGGGCAAAATCTGTAAACCTGCCTTCTGATTCGATTGAAAAGGCAATCAAGAAAGGGACCGGGGACCTCGAAGGCGTCCGTTACGAGGAAGTCGCCTACGAGGGATACGGTTCCGGTGGGATCGCTGTACTGGTGGAAACGCTGACGGACAACAGAAACCGGACGGCATCGGAGATCCGCCACCTGTTCAGCAAAAACGGCGGGTCCCTGGGCGAATCAGGGTGCGTTTCATGGCTTTTTGAACGGAAAGGAATCCTTTTTGTCAGCGGAGAGGGCCTTGACGAGGATGAGCTGCTGGCCGGCTGCCTTGAGAGCGGTGCAGAGGACCTGGGGAAAGAAGACGGCGGCTTTACGGTGATGACAAAACCTTCCGTGCTTTCCGATGTCCGGGAGAAGCTGCAGGGTTTGGGCTACACCGTGGAAAAGGCCGAACTTGACATGATTCCGAAAAACTATGTCAAGGTGGAATCCAGGGAAGAGGCGGCCAGAATCCTCAGGTTCATGGATACCCTTGAAGATCACGATGATGTCCAGAACGTGTACTCGAACTTCGATATCGCTGATGAAATGATCGAAGAAATCGCTGGCTGAACCATGACACTCTGTCTCGGTATCGATCCAGGTCTCGGACGGCTCGGTTACGGGCTGGTCAAAAGTGAGGGCAGCACCTGCAGGGCGCTGGACTTCGGCGTGATAGAGACGAAAGCGGGGAAAGCACTGCCGGAAAGACTTTCGCTCGTTTATCTGAGACTCCGAGAAATCGTGGAGGGGAAAAGGCCCGGGATCCTCGCGGTTGAAAGGCTTTTCTTCGGCCGAAACAGAACCACCGCGGAAATGATCTATCAGGTCAGGGGGGTGGTTCTTCTGCTGGGTGCGCTTCATGGAATCCATGTGATCGAACCGACTCCGGGCCAGGTGAAGACCGCCGTTTGTGGAAGCGGTCTCGCGCAAAAACGGCAGGTCCAGCAAATGGTGCAGCGGATCTACGGCCTTCCGGCGATACCGACCCCGGATGATGCAGCCGATGCCCTTGCAGTGGCCCTTGCCGGAATCATGATCAGCGAATTTGAAGACCGGACGGGAGGGGGCGCGAAAGATGCTCCGGTATCTTGAGGGAAAGGTTACCGAAAAGAATGACGAAGGTATCAGCCTTTCCGTCCAGGGCTTCGGTTTTTTTGTTTTCTGTTCAAAAAGCGTTTTTTCTTCCGTTGAAGAAGGACAGCAGCTGAAGATATACACCCATCTGCAGGTCGCGGAAACCGGCTTTGGGTTGTACGGTTTCAAGGAAGAAGAGGAAAGAGAGCTGTTCCAGCTGCTTCTGACCGTCAAGGGTGTTGGAGCGAAGATGGCCATGTCTTTTCTCAGAAATCTTGACCTCGGTGAAATCGCCGAGGCTATTGCGACGTCGCAGGCCCAGATTCTTGCGACCGTTCCCGGTGTTGGCAAGAAAACTGCCGAACGGGTGTGTTTCGAGTTAAAACAAAAAATAGAAAAATCGGCTTCTTCGTCACTCCGGCCGATGCTCGGCGACAGGCAGATCACAAAAACGGTGCTTGAGGCGCTCGCCGGACTGGGATTTTCGCAGGGCGAGGCCATGCGTGCCGTGGCGACGGCTTGCAAATTGGAACCTGCCGTGGCCGGGACCGAAGAAACCCTGTTGCAGGCCTCGCTCAAGCAGCTGCAACACCGGACGTAAGGAAAAGGAGTTTTTCCGATGACAGAGGGTTCCGGACGGATCGTCGACATGTCCAGCAAGAGCACAGAAGAGGATTCTCCGCACATCAGGCCGGTTTCCCTCGGCAGTTTCGTCGGGCAGACGGAGCTCAAGGAGAAGCTGGGGATTTATATAAAGGCCGCAAGGATGAGGGGCGAACCTCTGGATCATTGTCTTTTCTATGGGCCTCCGGGCTTGGGGAAGACGACCCTCGCGGGTATCATAGCCAGGGAAATGAAAGGGCAGATACGGATTACCTCGGGACCTGCTCTTGAGAGGGCCGGAGACCTGGCGGCCATCCTTTCGAACCTGCAGCCCATGGATGTCCTTTTTATCGACGAGATTCACCGGTTGTCGCCGGTCGTCGAAGAGGTCCTGTATCCGGGTATGGAGGACTTTTCACTCGACATCATCGTAGGGAAGGGCCCGATGGCGAGAAACATCAGGCTTACCCTTCCTCCCTTTACACTTGTCGGTGCGACAACCAGACTGGGGCTCATCACCTCCCCGCTCCGGGCCCGTTTCGGGATTGTGGAACAGCTCAATCTTTACAAACCGGAGGAACTGCAGGAAATCGTCATGCGCGGCGCCGACCTCTTGGGCGTGGAAATTACGGACGAAGGTGCGCGGCTTATTGCCGAACGGGCACGAGGAACGCCGAGAATCGCCCTCAGGTTGCTTAAAAGGGTGCGCGATGTGGCGGAAGTGAGACAATACGGGTCGATTGAAGCCTCCCTTGCGGAAAAGGCCCTGGACATGCTCGGCGTTGACAGCAAGGGGCTGGACGAATGTGACCGCCGATATCTGCGGGTCCTGGTCAACTTGTTTGGCGGCGGCCCTGTGGGGCTTTCCACCCTCTCGGCGGCGCTCCAGGAGGAAAGCCAGACCATCGAGGATATTTATGAACCTTTTCTCATACAGCGAGGATTAATCGAGAGAACGCCGCGGGGCAGAAAAGCCACATCCAGGGGGTATGCCTACCTTGGTGTCAAAGAGCCTGAAAATGACGTCATGCAGGAACGGCTGGAACTGGAGGAGGATGAAGATAGCTGAAGCGAGAGGTGACGAAGCATGATGCAGGGAATTGGAAAGACCTTTCTTCTCGTCGGCGGTGTCCTGGTTGTCCTGGGAGTCATCCTCATTCTTGCAGGCAGGTTTCACGTTCCTTTCGGGAAACTTCCAGGCGACATCGTCGTCAGGAAACAGAATTACGTCGTTTTTGTTCCCCTCGTTTCGATGTTGATCCTGAGCGTCCTGTTGACCCTGATAGTCAACGTCATTTTGCGTTTTTTCCGGTAGGTTCCACATTTTAAGCCTTGCATGGCGGGAGGATTCGACGTGATGTTCCGACCGATGACAGTGTTGCAAAAGGTTTTTGTTCTTTTTGCGTTTCTTGCGACGGGAGCCCTGGTATTCAGGTTGCCTGTGCCTGCCTTTGCCGCAGAAAAACAGATTCGTATCGGGGTGGCCGTCAACGAGACTCGTGGAACGCTTTCGTCGTCGGGAACAATGAATTTCAGGGACGCCGACGGCAAAAACCTGAGCCTTAAGGGAAGCGTCCCTCTTTCAATAGACCGTTCCGGAAATTCCGTCATCGTCGGGAAGGCCTCACTACGGTTGCCCGTTGAGGTTACCGGGGCAAGACTGCTCCGGTGGGGCAACCATCCGTACCGTGGCACGCTGCGACTTGTGCGGGGAAGAAAGGGGTTTACCGTCGTCAATATACTTGGCGTGGAGAACTATTTGCGTGGCGTGCTCAAGATGGAGGTCAACCCGGCCTGGGAATTTGAAGTCCTCAAGGCACAGGCGATCGTGGCACGGACATACGCCCTCAGGAATCTCGGGAAACACGGAAGCGAAGGTTACGACCTGTGTGCCTTGCCTCATTGCCAGGTTTACCGGGGGGTGAATGCCGAGGATGCTCGCTTGACGAAAGCCATAGAAGCTACGAAAGGCATCGTGGTTTCCACTGGAAGCGGTGAGCTTGCCTTCACCCCCTATCACGCGGACAGCGGCGGGTATACGGCGAATGTCGCCGATGTCTGGGGAGGAAACATTCCCTACCTTGCCTCCCGGCCGGAGCCCTTTGATTATGAATCTCCCTACTCGAACTGGCAGGTTTCCCTTGGATTGCAGGAAATCGAGGAGGCCCTCAAGCCGAGAGGCCTCAATGTCGGGAATGTGACGGAAATCCGAGTGCTTTCCACTGACCGGGCAGGGCGGGCTGTATACGTGGGTATCGTCGGAGACAGGGGGCGGGCGAAAATGAAAGCGAGTCATTTTCGGATGGCCCTGGGGAGTTCGAAAATAAAAAGCACCTTTTTTACCATCGAGTCCAGTAGACCCACCCGGCTCCAGAACGAAGGCATCCCTTTGCCCGAAGGTGATGGGCCCGCCTTGACCACCACCTACGATGAGCGGGCATTGACGGCCATGATTGAAAGAGGAGTTTTCAGTTCCGACGAAATGATGGACATGCTGTTGAATCCCGGAAAACGGGGAGACTATCTTCGTCTTGCTTTGAAAAGACAGAGCGGGGTCAGACCCGAAAAACAGGTTGCGCAGGTTGCCCCGAAAGGTGTCTCATCAGGGAACGTTACGATCAGGGGAAAAGGATGGGGCCACGGTGTCGGCATGTCGCAGTGGGGTGCAAAGAAAATGGCCGAGGAAGGATGGGATTACAGGAAAATCATTGCCCATTATTACCCGACAACCCAGCTGAAGCGGCTTTATCGTTAAAGGGGAGTGCAGGTGCTCTCGGATGGGACAGGGGTGTGGTTTGACAGTGTCTGGTCGGCATAATTTTGACATCGAAGGATACGATTATGACCTGCCCGGGGAACTGATCGCCCAGAACCCGGCCGAACCCCGTGATGCATCGCGTCTTCTGGTCTTGCATCGTGGTTCGGGAAGGATCGTGCATTCGGTCTTCAAAAACCTTCAGTTGTTTCTGTCGCCGGGGGACATCCTTGTCTTGAATGATACGAAGGTGTTTCACGCAAGATTTCAGGGATCAAAAAAGGATGGCCTGGCTCAGGCGGAACTTTTGCTTTTGAAACCCCTCGAGGATTCCGAAACCGAATGGGAGGCCCTGGTACGTCCCGGCAGGCGCTTCAAGCCAGGATCGGTTGTTGTTCTGTCCGATGGAACGGAAGTCCTTGTTTCGGGAGCCGAAAGCAAAGGGACCAGAAGGGTCGTTTTCCCGGAAGGCTGCGATGTCAGAAATCTCATGGAAAAAATCGGAGAGATTCCGCTTCCTCCGTACATAAGAAATACTGAGGCTCCCCCGGAGCGATACCAGACGGTTTATGCCGAAAAAGCGGGTTCGGCGGCGGCGCCGACAGCGGGGTTACATTTTACGGAAAAGGTTTTCCGCAGTCTTGAGGAAAGAGGGATCGAGACGGCTTTTTTGACGCTCCATGTCGGTTTGGGGACATTCAGACCCGTCAAAGACAGGGACATCAGGGATCACGAAATGCACGAGGAATACTGCAGCCTCAGCGCCGAAACGGCCGAACGGATAAACGACACCAGAAAGCGCGGGAACAGGGTCGTGGCGGTGGGAACAACAGTCGTCAGGACGCTGGAAAGCCTTGCTGATGAATCGGGAATGGTCAGGCACGGAAATTTGTGGACGAAGGCATATATATACCCCGGTTATTCCTTCAAGGCCGTTGATGCCCTGGTGACGAACTTCCATCTGCCCAAAAGCACGCTGCTTTTGTTGGTTTCTGCCTTTGCTGGGCGGGATCTTGTTCTGAAAAGCTATGATGAGGCGGTTCGCCTGCGCTACAGGTTTTTTTCCTTCGGTGACGCTATGCTGATCCTGTAAACAGTCAATGAAAGGGGTTAGTTAGCTTCCTTATCCATTGTAGTTGATCTACACAACAGAAGGGTTTTGCCTTCATCCTTCAGTCTGTGCTTGATGCAGTCAAGTTCTATAAACACACCGATACCGGGCCTCGAATCGACCTCAAAAATGCCGCTGGCCTTTATTTCCTTCAGCGCCCTGTAGGCTGTCCTGTCGGAAATTCCAACCATCGAGGCGATTTCGTTAAAACAGTATCTTTTTCCACCTGAGATGGCATTCTGAAGGAGGCACCCCAAAAGGAGAAGTCTGGCGCCCATGGAAAGAGGAAGGGTCATGATGTTCACAATGGGAACCACAAGGTCCTCGGGAAGGGGCGTCGAAAGAAGGGAATGATTCTCCTGATCGATGGAATGCGAAGGGAGAGTCTCTTTGTTTCGATGTCCTAGCTGTTCCACCGTTTCCTCGAGTTTGCGAAGAATCGACTGGATATTTTCACCCCCACCCATTCCTGCAGCACCCCCAGCATAGGTAACCCTGTTAGCTGTCAAATTTACATCTGTGTTCTGTTCGGAATCTTCCTCTTTTCCCGAATCTTTGTCAAATCGAAATCCCTTGAAACCCGCGTCACCCGAATGAAGCTGAAGCTTGCTTGACAGCTTCGCCAACCTTGCCGTTGGCCGCAGCCGCCCTGGAAAGAATGCAGAATCCGGCTGCGAGGTGGTTTGAGGAGGGTGATCAGGGAAGTCTCGGGAAAGTAATACGAACTGATAAGTAATTCGTCACTGAAAAAGTAGAAACGGGTGCCTCTCGTGCTTGCATGTGGGCAAACCGGGTGTCCCGCCGGCAGTGGCCGGTCAAAAGACTGCCTTTGTGGCTTTGTCAGAAAAGCCCGACGAGTGCATAATAGAATGTAACAGGGAGCAGCCCCAAAGAAGAGACAGGGGGTGGTTCGTGTGTGGAAATGGGGGGCATTCATGCCTCATGCTCCAATTATCGTACCTGAAGTTGGCGGTGTGAGAAACAGTGATTGCCGGTCTTCGGTTCGTGCCATGGAGAAAGTGGCAGAAGAAACGTGTCTGATTATTCCGTCCTTTCTCCTTGTGCTTGACCCGCATGCACCCTTCGCGGGCGGGTGTACCGTCCTTTTGGCCCGGAAGTACTCGGGTTCGCTGGCGGATTTTGGTGTCCGCTCAGTAAGCGTCGAAGCCGATGGAGCAGGTACGGAAGGGGAACGACTTGTGCGAGAGCTCGGGCGCTCGTACCCTCTTGAATTGGTCGAAAGAGGGACATTCAGTCTTGATTACGGCGCCGTCGTCCCGCTTTCATTCCTCAAGAAAGCCTGGGGCGGAATTCCCCCGATGCTACTCATGAATCCCATTGGTCTTGGCTACGAAGAGGCGTGGAATTTCGGCAGGGCGCTGGCGAGGTACGAGAGTGAAGAAACCTGGGCGCTTGTGGCAAGCGGGGACCTCTCCCATCGTCTTTCACCGGGTGCGCCGGGAGGGTACCATCCTGATGGGCAGAAGCACGACAAGGCGCTTTGCGAGGCCATGGAAAAGGGGACCGCGAAACCTGTTTTCGAACTTGGGGAAGCGGTCATTTCGCGAGCCGGCGAATGCGGGTTGCGGTCCGCACTGACTTTCATGGGCCTTGCCGGGGGCAAAGGAATTCGGTTGCTTTCCTATGAGGGTCCTTTCGGCGTTGGGTACACTGTCGCCCTCTGGAAGAGTCCGGAGGTGGGAAAACAGGAACCGTCCCCAAGGGAAACAGGCAAGGAACAAAGCAGGCCGGCACCGGATCAAACCGGGGCCCCCTACACATCCCTCGCCAGGCGTGTTCTCGAGCAATACCTTGAAAGAGGCGTAAGACCGGAAGTGGAAGAACTGCTCGATGAAGCGGAAAGGGGTCTTCTTCGGGAGAAAAAAGCCTGTTTCGTCTCTTTAAAGAAACCCGACGGAACGTTGAGAGGTTGTATCGGCACCATCGAACCCGTCAGGGAGAGCCTGGCCCATGAGATAGCGGAAAACGCATGCGCCGCGGCGACACGGGATCCGAGATTTTCCCCGGTTACACGAAAAGAGCTTGAAGAGATCCTTCTCTCCGTGGACGTTCTTTCAACACCGGAGCCCGTAAGATCTCCAGGAGAACTTGACCCCTCGAAATACGGGGTCATCGTGGAGAAAGGACCTCTTCGGGGGGTTTTGCTTCCGGATCTTCCAGGGGTGAGGACCGTTGAGGAACAATTGGGGATCGCCATGAAAAAAGCAGGGATAACGAACCCTGAGCATGTCTGGATCAGCAGGTTTACTGTGGACCGCTATTCGGAGAAAGGAAGGCGGTAATCCCGTGCAAAAGGGACCGACAGCAAGTACGGGGCGGCCCGCACTCTGGTGGCATCATGAGAACACCAGGTTACGGTGTGATCTTTGTCCTCACGCATGTCTTGTAGATGAGAACAGTCGGGGACGGTGTCTGGTAAGAAGGGGGACCCCCAAAGGGCTGGTAACCGAAAATGACGGAAAGGTCGCTGCGGTGGCCCTCGATCCAGTGGAGAAGAAACCCTTGTTTCACTGGAGGCCCGGAACCTGGATCCTCTCACTGGGGACCATCGGTTGTAACCTGGATTGTCCCTTTTGCCAGAACTGGGAGCTTGCGAAATCTTCAGCGAGAGTGCGACTTTCGGACATGGAACCCGACGACGTCGTCCTTCTTGCGAAAGGGGAGAAAACAGGCTCAGTGGCCTTTACCTACAATGAACCGACGGTCTGGTACGAGTTCGTCTTCAGGGTTGCGAAGCGGTTGAGGCAGGAAAACATCGCAGCCGTCCTTGTGACGAACGGCTACATCAGGCGGGAACCCTGGGCAGAGCTGCTCCCGCTGGTTTCCGCCATGAATATCGACCTGAAAGGCTTTTCCGAGGACAGCTACCGGCGCGTCGGGGGGAGCCTCGGCCCGGTTCTGGACAGGATTGATGAAGCGCTCAAGGCAAAAGTCAATGTGGAACTCACCCATCTCGTCGTGCCGGGCATCAATGATGAAGATGAAGAGTTCCGCGCCATGGTTGAATGGATCGCCGAACGGTCATCTTCCATCCCGTTGCACATTTCACGGTATTTCCCGAATCACAACTGGAATCGGTCTCCAACATCCGTGGAACTTCTGAAACGATACGCGGCATACGCCGGAAGCAAACTCCATTACGTGTATCTTGGAAACGTGGAGGGCGGAGCCGAAACGAAATGCCCCGGATGCGGGGCGACGGTCATGAAAAGACGGGGATACCGGACGGAGAACACCGGAGTTGACGAAAACGGATGCTGCCGTTTCTGCAATACCCATATAGGTATTGTCATGAAATGATTTTCCATATACCCTTTTGGGTAGGAAAACGAACGATCAGGATCGGCTGTATGCCGGTTTCATCCGGGAGCTGATGGGAATGGAAGATTCACTCAAGTTGAACGGGCATTCCTTGCATCTCGATGACATTGTCAACGTGGCGCGACATGGACAAAAGGTGGAACTGGACGATTCCGCCGTTGCGTTCGTGGAACGCGGTTCCGACATGGTGGCCTCCTGGGTCCGGGAAGGGAAGTCCATCTATGGTGTGACGACGGGATTCGGCGATCTCGCGTCCACAGCGATACCGCCCGAAAAAAGCGAACAGTTGCAGGAGAACCTCCTGAAAAGCCATGCGTGCGGTGTCGGTGATCCTTTCCCGGAAGACGTGACCAGGGCCATCATGCTCCTCAGGGTGAACACCCTTATCCGCGGGTTTTCCGGAATTTCGCTCAAGACGCTTCAACAGCTTGTCAGTTTCCTCAATCTGGGGATACATCCCGTTATTCCGGAACAGGGTTCGGTGGGAGCAAGCGGTGATCTTTGCCCCCTTTCCCATCTCGGCATCTCCCTCCTGGGACTTGGAGACGTCGTCTATGAAGGGAAAAGGATGCCCGCCTCGGAGGCATTGCGGAAGGCGAACCTTGAGCCCATACGGCTCGGTCCCAAGGAAGGACTGGCGCTCAATAACGGAACGACGGTCATGACCGCCGTTGGTGCTCTTGTATTGCACGATGCACTTGAGCTGATCCCTCTTGCGGATGTTGCCGCTGCGCTCTCACTTGAGGCTTTGAGAGGAGTTCCCTATGCCTTCGATCCGCGGACTCATGAACTTCGGCCTCACGAGGGACAGCAAATTGTGGCAAGGAATATCCGGGTCCTGATAGAGTCCAGTGAGATCATACAAAAACACAAGCATGACAGGGTACAGGATGCCTACTCCCTCCGGTGCGTGCCGCAGGTGCACGGTGCAAGCCGTGATGCCCTGCAATATGTGAAGTCAAAAATCCAGATAGAAATTAATTCGGTGACCGATAATCCGCTGATTTTCCCGGCTGAAGGCGAAGCAATCAGCGGAGGGAATTTCCATGGACAGCCTATCGCATTGGCAATGGACTTTCTGGGAATCGCCCTTTCGGAAATCGGGAATATTTCAGAAAGGCGTATCGCAAGGCTGGTGGATCACAAGCTGTCAGGGCTGCCACCGTTTCTTATTTCCGAAAGCGGAGTCAACAGCGGGTTCATGATTCCCCAGTACGTTGCAGCCGCACTGGTATCCGAGAACAAGGGACTTTCCCATCCTTCGTCGGTCGACTCGATCCCGACGTCGGCGAACCAGGAAGATCATGTTTCTATGGGAATGTACGCTGCCCGAAAGGCCTCGAGCATTCTCAAAAACGTGAGGAACATATTGGCCATCGAATTCCTGACGGCGGCCCAGGGGCTCGACTTCCTCAAGCCACTTCGTCCTGGTAGGGGGACGGGGAACGTTTACGGGGCAATTCGGGAAAAGATACCTTTTATAACAGAAGACCAATACCTTCACCCTCTTATCCAAAAGATGGCCCGTCTCGTTGCCGAAGGGAGATTACTCAAAGCGGCACGAGATGCAGTTGACGAACTGTGGTGAACCATCTGTCTCGAAAAGAGACAATCTGAGGTCCCCGTCTTCCGGACCAGCAAAAGGGCACGGCGAGAGACAGCAGGATCTGTCCTCGCCGTGTTTCGCTCATAAGGTTTCCTGCTGAGGAAAATGATGGTATGGGAAGAGAGGAATCAGGCGGGATGAAAAAACGGGCTTTCCAATTCACGATTTCTGCGGCGATCCTGCTTTTTGCCGCCGGTTATTACGTCTTTCTCGTTTCGGAAGTCCCGAAACTGATGGTTGGAACGATCCAGTACGGCAAGGGACCGGATATTTTCGTCCAGGTTCAGCCCGGCCGAAACGCTTCACGGATTGCAAGGGATTTTTCCGCTGCAGGCATTGTCGACGACCCTGGGGCACTTGCGTTCTGGATGGTCCGTTTCGGCATTGATAGGGCAATACGGCCGGGGACTTACTCGATCAGAAAAGGAAGTCCCTGGGAAGTTGCGAAACAGATGGAGCAGGCCGAACCTGAGACAGATTTGTTGACGATTTTGCCTGGTGCGACTTTGGAAAGCCTTGTGGACGCCCATTCTGTTTCCTCCGGAGAGGTTACAGCCCTCCTGGAAGAAGATTCAAACTATCCTGAAAAAGTCCGTCCCTTTTTACCCGATTCGGCCCGAAACAGGCTTGCTTTTCTTCTCCCCGACACTTACCAGGTAGTGCCCGGGGAAACGGGGTTCAGGCAGCTGGTACAAAGCGCTTCCAGGGCATGGTGGGAAAAGATCGGCGCAAAGGCCGTTGAATCAGGCAAGGTGACAAAAGCTGACGAAATGCTCAAGTGCGCCATCGTGGCCTCGCTTGTGGAAAAAGAAACGAGGATCAGTGAGGAGCGTCCCGTCATTGCAGGAGTGATTGAGAACAGGCTTCGGGAGGGCATGCCGCTGCAGATAGATGCAACGGTGGTATATGCCTGGAAGCTTCGGGGCGAGATGCTGAACCGTGTTCTGCATCGCCATCTTGAAATAGATTCCCCTTACAACACGTACAGGATTTCCGGTTTACCACCGGGCCCGATTTGTATTCCCTCGAAAGAATCCTGGGAAGCCGCTTTGCAACCTGAAAAGACTCCGTATTTTTTCTATGTCGCCGATACAAAGGGGCGACACCGGTTCAGCCGGACCTATAAGGAACACTTGCAGGTCATACAGGACATCCGTAAGAAAAAAAACTGATCCCATGTTCTGCTGGCCTCATGATTCAGAAAACCTTGAAATGCGAGGAATGCCCAATGGATGAACTTTTTGACCTTTGTGAAATGCTCAACCGAAGCCGTGCCGACTTCGGTGATATCTATGCCGAAAAATCCTTGTCCCACTTGGTGGAATATGAAAACGGGCGACTGGAAGAGACAAAAACGAGCAAAAACAGCGGGACGGGCGTGAGGTTGCTTTTCAGGGATTCGACGGTTTATACGTATATGCCCGGAACCCTGGTGAAAGGAGCCTCGGAAGCCCTGCTTGAGTGCCGTGGGCGATACGATGGCCCCGGCATGAGTTTTGCGAAAAACGGCCTGGCATCGGCGAAGGATCTTGTGCCCGGTGATCCGGGTATCGAGATGGTGGTGGAGCGGGAACGTCTGGAAGAAGTGGATCGTCACCTTCGCGGGAAGTCTTCTTTGGTGCGGCAGGTCAGGTTGAGATTCGGCACCGTCGATTCGGGCATTACCATCCTTTCATCGGAGGGCTCCATCGTCAGGAAGAGGCGACAAGCCACAAGGTTTTCTGTGCAGGTCGTGGTGGAAGAGAAAGGTTCCCTTTTCACCGGGTATGAGGTTCGGGCATTTTCTGTGGATGCAGGAGGGTTTCTTGAAAAAGGGGATTTCCTAGAAACAGGGGAAAAAGCACTGCGGAGAGCATTACTCCAGTCGAGTGCCGTTTTGTGTCCGGCGGGCGTTATGCCTGTCATCCTCAGCGGTCGTGCGGGCGGGACGATGATCCACGAAGCCTGCGGGCATGGCCTGGAAGCGGATATTCTTGAAAAGGATTATTCCGTGTATCGAGGGAAAAAAGGGCAGACTGTAGCCAGTGAGCTTGTCACCCTTGTGGATGACGCGACCATTCCCGGCCTGTATGGAAGTTACACCTTTGACGACGAGGGAACGCCGGCCCAGAGAACGATTCTCATCGAACACGGAGTGCTTTGCAACCTTTTGACCGATGTCGAGACGGCGAAAAACCAGGGATTGCCGCGAAGCGGCAACGGAAGGCGCGCTTCCTGGAGTGTCCCCCCGATGCCGAGAATGTCCAATACCTTTATAATGGGTGGCAAACAGGATCCGGAAGAAATCGTTGATTCCATGAAAGAAGGGTTGCTCGTGTTCAAAATGGGTGGCGGAGAAGTCCACCCAACAACGGGTGACTTCGTTTTTCACGTGGAGGAAGGTTATCTTGTGAAAGACGGAAAGAAAGGGAAAGCCGTGAAAAATGTCATATTGACCGGTAATGGACCTGAGGTCCTCAAACGCATCAGTGCAGTGGGAAGGGATCTGCATTTTGAATCCGGTGTTTGCGGCAAGTCCGGGCAACACGTGCCTGTGACGGACGGTCAACCCACCATCCTCGTCGAGAGACTGACCGTAGGGGGAAGCGATACGGCGGATGAATATCCTCGGAATTTTTCGTAGTAAGGGAGATAAAACGAAAGACAAAAGGCAAAACAGCAGAAAACCCGCTGCCAGGAAACCTAACGGGAAGGACTCCTTTTTTTTCGAGATGCTCCACGGCGGCAGGAAAACAGTCCGGGTTGTTCTTTTTGCGGTGCTGCTGGTGAACCTCTTTCTTTTGGCCTCCCTTTTCAGATTTCAGACCGGAGAGATTGGATTCAGGATTAATCGGTTCCTTATGGGTGTTTTCGGAGGCGGCGTTTTAGTAGTCCTCGTCTATGGACTGTATGCGCTGTCTTTTGCTCTTTTCGGAAAAACCGGAAGTTCCGTCCTGAGAGAAAGTGCTGGAACAACCTGTCTCTATCTGTGTACTGCACTGGTGTTGGGCATGCGGGAACAGATTCCCGGCACCGCGGTAATTTACTGGATGAACCCGGGCGTGATCGGTCGTCTTGCAGTGACAAGCCTTTTCCGTTACGTAGGAGTCACTGGGACGATTATTACAGGCTTTGGTCTTTTGTTCGCCTCAGTGTGGTTTTACGGTGTCGTTTCGAAGGGCGACCTTCGGGACCTCATCCTTTTGCCTGCGAGTCTCGCAAAAAGGATCTTGTCGGAGCCCGAAAAAGGCAAAACAGGGGCTCAGGATGCAAAGAAAGCCGTGCCAGAAACGGAGGAAACAGCAGGACCGAGACGTGGCATTCACGGGGCTCCCGCTTCCAGCAGCGGTAAGGGAGAGGGGCTTGTCTTCATAAGGCGGCACAAGGGAGAGGAAGTCCAGCAACTCGAGGCATCCTTCGAGGATGACGATTTTACCGTGGACGTCGGTGCCGGAGAGTTTGGCGAAGATTCAGACGTGCCGAAAGAGACCGGCCTGTTCGGCGATATGGATGTGGAAGCCGGACGTTTTCCCCCGCCCCTTGAACTTTTCGGGGAATCCGGGGACTATTTGGAAGATGTCGATGAAGAGGAAATAGCCGAAAACGGCCGGCATGTCATTTCGACTTTGAAAGAATTCAATATCGAAGCCGAACTTGCGGAGACCATTGTCGGACCCACGGTCATACAATATCGGCTGCAACTGGCGCCGGGAATCAAGGTAAGCCGGGTGTCGGGGCTTGCAAACGACATGGCGGTAGCTCTTGCGGTTCCAAGCCTTCGGGTGGAAGCGCCCATTCCCGGGAAACCCTATGTCGGCATAGAAGTTCCGAACCCCTCCAGGAAGCCGGTGAACCTGAGATCAATCCTGGAGCATCCCTCTTTTTCAGAGGGAGCCAACGACCTGCCTTTGGGTATTGGAGTGGCCGTTGACGGTCGGCATTTGACCGTTGGACTGGAGAAATTGCCGCATTTGCTTGTCGCCGGAACGACCGGTTCAGGGAAAAGCGTCTTTATCTCGTGCTGTATTGCCTCCTTGTGTTATGCGCGAAAGCCCGAGGAACTGAAACTCCTTCTCATAGATCCGAAGCGTGTGGAGATGAAAATATACGAACGGCTTCCCCATACCCTTATGCCACCAGTGGTGGATGCCAAGAAAGCTGTCCATGCCCTCGGCTGGGCTATCAGGGAGATGGAGAAGCGGTATGAGCTTTTTGCCCAGGCGCGGGTGAGGAACCTCAAGGGATACAACGCGAAAGCCCTTCCGAAAGACAGGCTCCCCGCTATTGTCATTATTATCGATGAGCTCGCGGACCTGATGTTTACCTCGCCCAAAGAGGTCGAGGATTATATCTGCCGGCTTGCCCAGATGGCACGAGCCACGGGGATTCATCTCATCATTGCGACACAGAGGCCCTCCGTCAATGTCGTTACGGGACTCATCAAGGCAAATGTTCCTGCCAGGGTGGCCTTTACGCTCCCTTCCCAGACGGATTCAAGGACGGTGCTGGACATCGCAGGAGCTGAAAAACTGTTGGGAAGCGGGGACATGCTATTTTCGACGCCACGGCTTTCCAAACCCATGCGATTGCAGGGACCGATGCTGGAAGAAAGGGCAATAAACAGGTTTCTGGAATACCTCGTTTCCCTTTTCGGGGAACCCGAGCACATTGACCTCGATGAAGAACTGGAGCCAAAGGGTGGGCAGGAGACGCCCTTTCTGGATGATCCTCTCGTCGAAGAGGCTGTGAATATTATCCTGCAGTCGGGCATCGCTTCGGCTAGCAGGCTGCAAAGGCAGCTCAGGATAGGATTCACCAGGGCGGCCCGACTGGTGGACACCATAGAGCAAATGGGCATCGTCGGAGCCCAGGACGGTGCCCGTCCGAGAGAGATCCTGGTTGACGAGGACGAGGCACAGCAAATACTTGAAGAGCATCTGCGGGGCGGAGGAATATGATGCCGACAAAGCTGCGTTTGCCCCAGGTCGAAGTGTGCAAGGAGGGTAAAACCGAGCCGAAGCCCCTGCTCATGGTTGCCGGAGGGAGACGGGTCAACAGGAATTGGCTTTGCGGTACCTCCGTGGCGTGTAGTGCCGTCTGGGCGGTCGACAGAGGTGCAGAGTACTGCAGGGAGGCCGGCTTGATTCCCGACCTTTACGTCGGGGACAAGGACAGCGCTGATGGCGAAGTGTTGCGGTGGCTTGTTGAAGCAGGTGTAAAAAGGCTGGAATTCCCGGTGGGAAAAGACCGTACCGACCTGCAGCTGGCACTCCGGGAAGCCGGGAGGCGTTTCAAGGATGTAAGCGTTCTCGTGACGGGAAGCTGGGGAGGACGTTTCGACCATCTGATGAGTGCCGTTTATTCGTTGGTCTCATCCTTCAAGCGGAGCCTTTCCCCCTGGGGGATGGCGGACGAAAAGGAAGTGTTGCTTTTGTTGCAGGGAAGAGGGAGGTTTTTCCTGGAATTTCTTGAAGCCCCCTTTAACCTTTCCCTCCTGGCGCTGTCACCGAGATGCCTTGGTGTATCCATCAGCGGTGTTCGATGGGAGCTCGACCACAGGGAACTCCGGCTTGACGAACCCTATGCCGTGAGCAATGAGGTTCTTCCGGAAGACGAAAGAATCGGGCGCAGGGTGGAAGTTTCTCTTGATAAGGGACTGTTGGGCCTGTATCTCGACTTCTGGTCGGAAACGGGAAAAGAGGACTGTCCTAGACAGCCCTCTTGACTTTTCCCGAACGGAGGCAACGGGTACAGATTTTCATCCTTCGGGTGTGACCGCCGCCAAGGTCAACTTTTACTGACTGGAGATTGATCAACCAGCGTCTTTTGGAGTGTCTGTTCGAGTGGCTGACGGTGTTGCCCGTCGCCGGACCGCGACCGCAACATTCACAAATTTTGGACATGGTGCCATTCCTCCTCGTTGCGTTCCTTGCGCTTCAAAACGGAGTGAATTGTATCATGGCCTTCACGGAAACTGCAAGAAGGTCCTGAACAGGGTGTTTTCAGGACCTTGGGATCGGGGGAATCCAGCGTGACTTTTACAGAGGACATGAAGCGGCTTCAGGAAATTGTCGAAACCCTTGATTCAGAAGCGATGCCCCTCGAAGAATCGCTTTCACTCTTTGAGGAGGGAATCAGCCTGGTCAAAAGATGCCGACTTTTTCTGAACGAGACGGGACAGAAAATCCGGCTGCTTTCCGAGGATGCTGACGATGTCGTCGGAAGCGAGTGGGATCCTCGTGAAGAAGGTGCCCCTGCCGATGAAGGATGAGCCAAAAGCCTTCGAAAATCATCTCCGGGCGACGGCAGAAAAGGTCGAACAGGCGCTGAAACGCTTTACTTTGGAAAAACCACCGGCTGTTCCGTCCCTTCTCTGGGATGCCATGACCTACTCCCTTCTTGCGGGGGGCAAACGGGTCAGACCCTTTTTGGTGCTCGAAAGCGGCCGCATTTTCGGCGTTCACGAAGAGGACGGCATGGCTCTCGCAATGGCACTGGAAATGGTCCATACGGCTTCGCTGATTCATGACGATTTGCCATGCATGGACGATGACATCTTGAGGAGGGGAAAGCCGACGAACCATATGGTTTTCGGCGAGGGGATGGCTCTTCTTGCGGGGGATGCTCTCCTTGTGTCGGGACCCGCCCAGGCGATGAGAAAACTCAAAGCGAACGGACGCGTTCCGGCTGGACGGATACTGGCGGCGCTGCAACTGATTCTCGATGCCGCAGGACCCGCAGGGATATGCGGCGGGCAGACCCTTGACACGGAAGAGTCGGAACGGTCGGGAGCCTCCCCCTGGCGGATCGCATACTGGAAAACAGCTGTCTTGCTCCGTGCCTGCGTTATGGCTCCGGCACGCCTCGGAGACGCCACGGACAGGGAGCTGAAAGGCCTCTCATCCTACGGGGCCCATCTCGGGGTTGCCTTCCAGATTGTCGACGATATACTCGACGTTTCGGGAAAGGCCGAACAGCTTGGAAAGACGCCCGGGAAAGATGCCCTGCAAGAGAAGAATTCCTTCGTACATCGGTGGGGTCTCGAGACCGCCCGCGAGATGGCGGCTGACCAGTCCAGAAGAGCCCGGGCGGCCCTTTCGGGGATACGAAGGGACACGACGGCCCTCGAAGGACTCGTGGATTACCTGGGGGCGAGAAGTGCCTGATCCTGACGCGGGAGGATCCTTTATGCCGATTCTAGAGAATATAAATGATTACAGGGATCTGAAAGGCCTGGACAAGGAAAAACTTCGTTGTCTCTGTGAGGACATACGCAGGGAAATAATCAATACCGTAAGCGAAAACGGAGGCCACATGGGGTCTTCTTTGGGCGCTGTCGAACTGATCGTCGCTCTTTTGCGGGTTTTTGACCCTGCAGAAGACAGGATCATCTTTGATGTAGGGCATCAGGCCTATGCCTACAAGATCCTCACGGGAAGAAAAAACAGCTTTCGAACCTTGAGACAGTGGGGAGGCATAAGCGGCTTCCCGTCGCCTCATGAAAGTTCCTTTGATCATTATTGTGGAGGGCACAGCAGCGTCTCCCTGTCTGCGGCGCTCGGGTATGCAAAGGCGCGAGACCTGCAGGGACAAAGACATCAAGTGGTTGCCGTCATAGGTGACGGATCCCTTATTAACGGCGTTGCACTGGAAGCCCTGAACAATGTGAAGGAAACCGGATCGAAGGTCATTATTATTCTGAACGAAAACCGAATGTCGATCAGTCCCAACATCGGTGGGCTCGCAGATTATATTGCACGAATGAGCGTTCATCCCGCTTACAGGAAACTGAAAGCCGTCATAAAGAAGCATTGCAAAAATATGCCGAAGGGACAGAGCATAGAAAGGACACTCTCCCGCCTTAAGCAGTCACTGAAGCATTTGCTGCAACCGGAAAACATGTTCGAGGAGCTCGGCATCAGTTACTGGGGGCCTTTTGACGGCCATGACCTGCAGGAGATGGAGGATATTTTCCGTCTGGCCGGCCTTTACGACGAGCCGCTTCTTCTTCATGTGGTCACACAAAAGGGCAAGGGTTTGGCGGAGGCCGAAAAAGACCCCGAAAAATACCATGGCCTTTCCCCGAAGAAAAAGGAAGCCTGTCTCGAGGCTTGCGACGTCCGGTGGTCGAACAAAAGCTGGAGTTTTTTTTCGGCCGAAATGATCGAAGAGATGGCGCGGAGGGATGAAAGGATCGTCTGTCTGACGGCGGCCATGAAAGCCGGTTGCAGGCTCGAGTCATTCAGCAGGACCTTTCCGGACCGTTTCTTCGACGTGGGAATCGCCGAAGAACATCTGCTGAGCTTTGCCGCCGGAATGGCTCTGGGGGGGCTCAGACCTGTGGTGTCTATCTATTCGACTTTTTTGCAGAGGGCCATGGATCAGCTGGTTCTAGATGTGGCGCTGCAGAAACTTCCTGTCATTATTGCCGTTGACCGGGCAGGGCTTGTCGGCGAGGATGGGCCGACCCATCACGGACTTTTCGATGTTTCCTGGTGTTCGGCTATACCCGGGCTGACATTGATGGCTCCAAGGGATGTCGCCGAAATGGCCTGGATGTACGAGGAGGCCTTGCGCAGGGAAGGCCCCTGTCTGATCCGTTACCCGAAAGGCAGGGCGGCTGAACGGGTGGGACGACTGGAGGCCGGAGTGCCGGGGTGGCAGAAAGCCGGGATATTGCGGAAAGGAGAAAAAGATGAATGGGTTCTTTTTGCTTACGGCGCAACGGTCCCACTGGCCCTTTCCGCCTGTGAGGCTGCGATGAAGGCCGGGGTGCCGGAACCTTCCGTTGTCGACCTGCGCTTTCTCAAACCTCTTGATATTGAGACGATCACCGGAATGCTGGCATCCTGCTCTTTTGCCGTTGTCCTCGAAGAAGGAAGCCGGGAAGCCGGCATGGGGGAGAGGATTGCCTCCCTTTCAGGGTCGGAAAAATCCCTCTGTCCGGTGCGAAGCATTGCAGTTTCCGACACCTTCGTCCCACAGGGCTCCAGAATGAGGCAATGGGAGTACTGCGGCCTGACTGCCGAAAGGGTGGTGAACCTGTATCGTGCCGCCAAAACGGGAGCGCCTTGACAAGCTCCTTGTTGAGAAAGGCTTTGTCTCGGGGAGATCCGTGGCCCGGGAGATGATTCTTTCGGGAAAGGTCCTGGTAGGCGGGTTCCCGGTGAAAAAACCGGCTTCCATGGTGCACAGGGATTGCTCGATCGAGATGACCGGCGAAGGACAGGAATGGGTCAGTCGCGGAGCCTGGAAACTCCTGAGGGCACTTGACTCTTTTGGTGTGTCCGTCGAGGGGAGAAGCTGTGTTGACATCGGTGCGTCCACCGGTGGGTTTACCGATGTCCTGCTCCAAAAAGGGGCAAAAAAAGTGTATGCTGTCGATGTCGGATACGGGCAACTGGCATGGAAGCTCCGCAATGACCCGCGAGTTGTCGTCATGGAGAGAACGAATGCCAGGGACTTGTCACCAGGATCCTTTGAAGATATCTCCCTCGTTACGGTGGATGTTTCCTTCATCTCCCTGCGGCATATTTTGCCCGTTGTTGACGCTGTCCTTGAAAAGGGAGGCCTGTGTATCACCCTGGTCAAGCCCCAGTTCGAAGCCGGCAGAAGCAAGGTCGGCAAAAAGGGTGTCGTCAGAGACCGGGTCGTGCATGAAGAGGTGCTGCGGAGTCTCTGCGCATTTCTTCTGGATGTTACCGACCTGGGCATCGCGGGAATCGACGTGTCTCCCCTTTTGGGGCCTGAAGGAAACAGGGAGTTTCTCCTGTATCTTGTCAAGATGGAAAACCTCTCGGGGTGTCGGAAGGGCTGTCTCGGCGAAGGAGAACTGGAGCGAAGGATCGTGCAGACTGTCGAAGCGGCGCATTCACCCGGTTTTTTCGAGGGCGGGCGAAGAGACGAAAGAGGGCGGGAAAGGTGAAAAAACCTGCAAAGATCGGAATGCTTGTGAACACCCAGAAGCATGAGGCCCTGAACCTTGCCGCACGGCTTGTGAATTGGGGCAGGAAGAACAATATCCCCTTCCTGTTTCCCTCTCATGAAGCCCATGTCCTTGGTGAACCGGAAACGCCAGACGCTGAATGGAAAGAGGCCGTGAATGTAGCGGTTATCCTTGGAGGCGACGGGACCTTTTTAAGGGCGACCCGGTATGTCATTGGCCATGATATTCCCCTGTTCGGAATCAACGTGGGGCACCTCGGGTTCCTCTCCTGTGGCGACGCGAGAGAGGCTTATGAAAACCTACGAAGAATTGCAGACGGCGATTACCTGCTTGAAAAACGGTCGATGCTCCATGGTGTTGTCTACAGGGGCGACACGAAAAAACACGAAGTCTATGCCCTCAATGACCTTGTCATCACCAAGGGTCCTTTTGCGCGGCTGATCTCCCTGGCTATATCCGTGGGAAACAGGCAGCTCAGTGTCATGAGAGCCGACGGCATCATCCTCGCGACCCCCACGGGCTCCACGGCCTATGCCCTTTCCGCGGGAGGGCCGATCGTCCCTCCCCATGTTCACTGTGTCCTGGTGGTGCCCATTTGCGCCCATACCCTGTATTCACGGCCCATGATTTTCAGTGACAGGGATGTGGTTACCATTACCCCCGAGGGACAGCACCGGGAGATCATGCTGACCCAGGACGGCCAGCTTGGTTACGAAATCCTTCCCGGTGACAGCGTCAGCGTTTCCCTTGACAGGGAGCGTCAAATCAGCGTCATTACGATGCCGGAGAAGGATTATTACTCGCTCTTGCAGGAAAAGTTCCGTTGGGGTCATCAATATGAGGATGATTTCGGGAGTGAATGACAGGAGATGCTCGAAGAGCTGCACGTAAAAAACATCGGCGGCATCCAGCAGGCGGATCTACGCCTGCACGGATCTTTTATTGCGATTACCGGAGAGAGCGGAGCGGGAAAGAGCAGCCTAATCCGGGCGCTGGAACTTGCCAGCGGGAAACGCGCCCAGGCTTCGCTGATCCGGGCAGGCAATGATGAAGCCGAGGTTCACGCCGTTCTTGCGCCGGGGTCCGACCCGGGGGACCTGCCCGACGGACTCCGGCCCCAGGAGGGAATTCTGGTGGTTCGTCGTGTTCTCTCCAGAACAGGACGGACAAAAACCTATATCCAGGACAGGGCTGTTTCGCTGAACCTGCTGCAGAACATGATGAACCCCTATATCGGGATACAAAGCCAGTTTGCCCAGCTGGACCTCCTTGACCCGCGGAGGCAGCTGAATCTTCTCGACGCCCGAGGCGGACAGGCAGTGACTTTGCTCAGGGAAAAACTGCAGGAAAAAGTCTCCGCCGCCTTGAAAAAAGAACGGGAATATGCCGGCCTCATGAAAAGAAGGCAGGAAATAGAGGAACGCTACGAAGGTGCTGAAGAAATCCTGTCGAGAATCCGTTCTCTCCATCTTGCCGAAGATAGCGAAAAGCGGTGGGAAGAAACACTTCAAAAGATGCAACAAAAGATTTTCAGATCGGAAAAAATCCTGGCGATTTATAATGAACTGACAGGTGGCTGTGCCGGGGAAGGGCTCAGAAGCAGGCTCGAAATGATACTTTATGAATTGAAAAACCTTCTGGACCCGGGGATAAAGGAAAACCTTGGAGAGTTGGCGGAAACCCTCGCAAACGGTTTGAGATCCATAGAGGACCTTTGTGAGAAGCATCTGGAATCCGAGGATCCGCAAAAACTTCAGGAATCCTTTACGTCCCTGGAACGGCGGCTTGGGATTCTCAGAAAGCTCAAACGGGCGACACGCTCGGAAAAGGTCTCCGACCTCGCAGAGTATGAACGGCAGGCGACGAAAGAATTGCAATGGCTGAAAAACAGCAGGGAAAGGCTATCGTACCTTCACGAGGAGTGTGCGGCACTGAGGAAAGAGGTTTCCCGTCTGGCCCTGGATCTCAGAAAAGCGCGCAAGGATGCGGCAAGAAGCCTCGAGAAAGCCGTGAACGCCGTGCTCGGCGACCTTGGTATGGAAACCTTCAGTTTCGGAGTCGATATACTTCCGGCGGAAAAGGTCAGATATCATGGTGCAGATGACGTGGACTTCTTCCTCTCTGATGGAGCGAACCTGAAGGATTCGGTGGCAAAAGTCGCTTCCGGAGGAGAGCTGAGCAGGCTGCTTTTGGCGTTGCAATGCGCCTCCCCCCGGGAAATGCTGCCTCCGGTCCTCGTTTTTGATGAAGTCGAAGCGGGACTCGGCGGCAAGGCTGCGATGCTGTCCGGATACAAGCTACGGGAGCTTTCGGAGGATTGCCAGGTGATTCTGGTGACCCACGAAGCTTCTATTGCCGCCCTCGCAGACCAGCATTTCAAAGTGGAAAGGACGCGGGATGTTACCAGCGTTGTGGAAATCTCCGGAGAAAAGAGGGTTGTGGAAATTGCCAGAATGCTGGCAGGCGACCACGAGGCGCCGGAAGCGCTCTTGCACGCGAGATCGCTGGTCGCCGACACCGGGAAATGACAGGACATTTTATGTTATAATGCACATTCGGCCCGGGTGTCTTGACGCAACGGGCCAGGCACTTTACAATCCAGTAGCTGCAAGGGAAAACGCATGGAAAGGGCTTGCAAGTTCTCGCAAGGAGACGCCCTGTGTTCCAGCGGAAGGAGGATATGGCATGTATGCAGTTGTTGAAACGGGCGGAAAGCAATACAGAATTGCCTCGGGAGACCTCATCGACGTCGAGAAGATTCAGGGGGAGCCCGGCGACAAGGTCGAGCTCGACAAGGTTTTGATGGTTGCTGCAGACGAAGGGGTTTCCGTGGGAGCGCCGTACCTGGAAAATGCGCGGGTCCAGGCAGTGATCGACAAGCAGGGTAAAGGAAAGAAAATCACTGTTTTCAAATACAAGAACAAGTCGAAGCAGTCACGAAGGACCCAGGGCCACAGACAGTCTTTTACGAGGCTTCGAATAGAGAAAATTGAAGTCTGATACATAAAAATGACAGATGTTCGTCTCACCCGAAGTGGAGGCCGGACTTGGAGCATCGAGATTCAGGGGCACGCGGGTTTTGCGCAAAAAGGCGAAGATATCGTCTGCGCAGGGCTTTCGACGATAATCCAATCTCTGGCTATCGGTTTGAAGGAAATTTTGGGATGCAGCGACGTGGAGATCAAAAAAGAGGCTGAAAGCGGGTTCATGTCGGTAAGCCTTGGTGAATCTGAAGAGAAATGCGCAACGGTACTTATGGAGACGGCGGCGGAAAGCCTTCGGGCGATGGCCGAATCATATCCGTCACATGTTCGGATTACGGAGGTGAACCAGGATGAAGTTTTTTGATCTGCAGCTTTTCGCCCATAAAAAGGGACAGGGCAGCACGGCAAACGGCCGTGACAGCATCAGCAAGCGACTCGGCATCAAGCGTTCCGACGGGCAGGTCGTCAAGGCCGGGAATATCCTTGTCAGGCAGCGTGGAACGAAATACCATCCGGGAATGAATGTCGGACGGGGGAAGGATGACACCCTCTTCGCGCTTTCCGGGGGGAAAGTCCGCTACCTGACAAAAGCCGGAAGAACGGTCGTCGCCGTAGAGCCGGTTCCAACGGCCTAGAAGGACGGAATGGGAATCTTTCACCGTCAGGAAGGAATCGCAGAAAAAGCGCTGCGAGAGGGCGTTCCCCGGACAACCGCGGGCCTGGACCATTTGGTGGGCCCGCTTTCTTTTCCTGCGGCACAGGTGGTGTTCTACCCATGAGATTCATTGATACGGCAAAAATCCTGTTTTCCGCCGGAAAGGGCGGCAACGGCTGTGTCAGCTTCCGTCGAGAAAAATATGTACCCAAAGGCGGCCCTGACGGCGGTGACGGGGGAAACGGCGGCGATCTCGTCCTGGAGGCGGATGAAAGCCTTTTCACCCTTGCTGATTACCGGTATGCGCGCCGTTTCCGTGCCGAAGACGGCGGAAACGGAAAAGGGAAAAAACAGCATGGGAAAAACGGGCCCGCCCGCGCTCTCAAGGTTCCCTGCGGTACGCTCGTCAAGGATCCGGACTCGGGTCGAATCCTTGCCGATCTTGTGGTTCCGGGAGACCGGGTGATTGTTGCCAAAGGAGGCCGGGGCGGGGGAGGAAACGCCCGTTTTGCCTCCTCACGGAGAAGAACCCCCAGGTTCGCCCAACAGGGGGAGCCCGGAGAAGAAAGAACGGTGGTGCTGGAGCTCAAACTGCTTGCCGACGTCGGCATCGTAGGCCTGCCCAACGCGGGAAAATCCACCCTGCTGGGGGCCATAACGGCGGCGCACCCCGAAACGGGGCAATACCCCTTTACGACGCTGACGCCCAATCTAGGGGTTCTGGCCACGGAAGACAAAAAAATCGTGCTCGCCGACATCCCCGGGCTGATAGAAGGGGCCCACGCCAACAGGGGACTCGGGCACGATTTCCTGCGGCATGTCGAGCGTACGGGCCTCCTCGTTCATGTCGTCGATCTTTCATGCGGTGGACCGGCGGAGCTTTTCAGGCAATGGGAGATCCTGCGGGAGGAATTCAGGCGTTTCAAGCAGGCATTGCTTGAAGTGCCCTCTATCGCGGTGGGAAACAAGGTCGATCTGCCGGGTTCGATGGATCTTGTTCACGAAGCGGAAAGCTTCTTCTCCAACCGGGGGATTCCCTTTTTCGCAATAAGTGCCCGTGAAGGCACGGGGATAGAAGAACTGGTCCAATTAATATGTCAATATGTCACAAGACGTGAACGCCCCGACAGGTCACCACGTCTGATGGAGCTTGATACCGGGGAAGCAGCGCTGACGGAGAAGATGCATCCCCTTGAAATCGATGAAATCGTTGAAGAAGAGGGCGAAAAGGTGTTCGTCCTTCGCCAGCCCCTGATTGAACGAATGGCGCACCGGTACGACCTGGACCAGGAAGAAGCCCTGCAGCGGTTCTGGAAACTCCTCAGGCTCTATCGCGTTGAAGAAAGCCTTGCCCGAAAGGGCGCCAGGGAGGGAGACACGGTGGTCATCGGCGGGCTTGAATTTTCCTACATCCCCGAAGCCACATCCCCTGGAGACTCAGAAGAGGGGCCGGACGGATGACACCCCTGAATACGGAAGGACTGAGACAAAGAAAAATCGGCATCATGGGCGGGACCTTCGACCCGATACATTTCGGGCACCTTGTCGCCGCAGAGGAAGCCTATTTCGCCCTGGGACTTTCAGAAGTCATATTCGTGCCGACCGGCCAGTCCTTTCACAAGAGCGACAGGAACGTCTCGGCGCCTGAACACAGATATACCATGACGATGCTGGCGACGCTCGACAATCCCCATTTCAGGCTTTCAAGGATCGAAATCGACAGGGGGGAGCAAAGTCACACCATTGACACCCTTCGTGAAATGCGCCACTGGTATCCGCCCAACAGTGTCAGTTTCTATTTCATTACGGGACTTGACGCCGTTCTTGACATATTGGCATGGAAAGAACCGGATGCCATCGCCGGGTCCGCATGGGTGGTTGCAGCGAGCCGCCCCGGATACACGGCGGGTAAACTCGGCGAACTGCCGAGAGAACTCCAAAAAAGCATTATTCCTCTCGAAATCCCGCTTTTGGCGATATCAAGTACGGAAATCAGGCGAAGGGTCTCAGAGGGTCGGAGCATCCGGTATCTTGTGCCCTGGCCCGTGGAGCATTACATTTACAAAAACGGCATGTATTACCGGAACGGATGGTGATCTTCCAGTGTTGAAAAAAGGCGGTTTGTTCCTGGGACTGGCTGCGCTGCTGGCCCTTTTTGCAGGGGCGGGGCTCAAGCTCATGCCGATTTTGAACCCGAACCCGGATTCCATCAAGGAGAATGTGACCTACGACGAAAAAACGGGAGCCATAAATCTCCTGGTGGTCGGTGTCGACGACATTCCCGGTGAAAAAACGCAAAGATCCGACACCATTGCCGTAGCCTCTCTCGATATCGACGAGAAAGTCGTGAGGATTATATCGATCCCCAGGGATACCAGGGTCCAGATACCCGGGAGGGGCTGGGAAAAACTGAATCATGCCTTCGCCTACGGCGGGGTGGACCTGCTGAAGGAGACGGTGGTCAACCTTCTGGGGATCCCCTTGCATTACTACGGCATCGTCAACTACGAGAGCTTCCCGGAGCTCGTGGATCTCATCGGCGGGGTGAACATCACTGTAACGAGACGACTTCGATACACTGACCGCGCCGGAGACCTGCACATCGATATCCCCGAGGGACAGCAGCACATGGACGGGGAAACCGCCCTGAAATACGTTCGCTTCAGGCATGACGCCCTCGGTGACATCGGAAGGGTCGAAAGGCAGCAGCGGTTTTTCCGGGCGGTGTTTCAAAAGATCAGTCAACCGGAGATGCTTCCGAAAATTCCGGAAATCCTGAAAAAGGGGCTGGAACTGGTTGAAACAGACATGACCGTCAGCCAGGCGATGCAACTTGTGGCGTACCTGAAGGATATACCATCCTACCAGATGGTGATCGACACTCTTCCGGGACGTTCCGCCTATATTGCCGGCATCAGCTACTGGATCCCCGACCTGAGTGCGGTTTCGGAGCTTTTGACCCGAATGCCCGGGGAAGAACCCGTTTCGGGTGATAATAGACTGCATGAAGCGGATGACCTGTATTCACCTGTGCCTTTGGAGGACCTTCTCCAGAAAATCGATGAACCCGTCGTCGTACTCAACGGTGCAGGACAGGCTGGCCTGGCGGGACGGGCTTCCAGGCAGCTTCAGCGGATAGGGGTCGACGTGGCCTACGTAGGCAACGCGAAGCACTTCGATTACAGGTATACCTCGATACGGTTTCCCGAAACGCCGGAGGCAGTTTCGGAAAAGGCGAAGGCCCTCGCGACACTGTGTGATCTTCCGGAAGAAGTCGTCCGACCGGAAAAGGACCTGGAAAATGTTACAATAATTTTCGGGAAAGACTATGAGAGAGTCCTGAAGCGTCTTGAAGAAATGTAATAGTTGATCCTGCAAACACCATCCAAAGCACTGATTCCGCCAAGAGAGGGGGATGTGATGCAGTCACCGGAAGCAGTCAATCTCAAGGAACTCGTAGAGCTTCTCTCGGACAGGCACGGCGAAAAAATCGCCGTCATTGACCTGGCAGGGCAATCGACCATAGCCGATCACCTTGTCCTTGTCTCGGGAAAATCCGATATTCACATGAGGACCCTGAAAGATTACGTAACGGATTATCTTGAGGCGCAAAAACTCGACTTCTATGTCGAAGGAGAAAAAAGCCCGAAATGGATATTGATCGACGCCGGAGATGTGGTCGTCAATATCTTCAGCAGGAAAGGCCGCGAATTTTATCGGCTTGAAAGCATCTGGGCCGACGCCCCGATCGAATACCATGGGGAAGAAGACGAAGATGACGAGAGGCCGGGAAAATTTCAATAGCTGTGACTTTTCGAGCCAGGGAAAAGTGTGAACGGGGTATATTTCCCAAGAGTAAAAGCGGAACCTTAAAAAAGCAAAGGTTCCGCTTTTTTTCTGAAAAATCACGGTGTGAATATATGTGTCTTATAATATATCTTATGTTGCGTATTTCCGGATATCACAAAAATGCGGCTTCGGTGATTTGAAGAAAGCTTTCCGGATCGAGCGATGCGCCTCCTACAAGAACACCGTCGATGTTCTTCTGGGAAAGCAGTTCGCGGGCATTTTCAGGCTTGACACTTCCACCATAGAGGATCCTTGCTTTCCTTGAGATTTGGGAACCGAACCTCACGGACAGGCGTTCCCGGATGAAACGACATTCAAGTTCCGCATCTTCAGGTGTCGCCGTGTTTCCTGTTCCGATTGCCCAGACAGGTTCATATGCGATGTGCAGGCTCTTTTGTTCCTCTGGTACGACTTCGTCGAAAACGCCGTCGAGCTGTTTTGACAGGACGGCCTTCGTTCGACCTTTTGATCGTTCGTCATCGGTTTCCCCGATGCACAAAACCGGCGTCACGCCTCCTTTTGCACAGGCAGCGAACTTCCGTGCGGTCATTTCGGTGGTTTCGCCGAAAATATGGCGCCGTTCGCTGTGTCCCACAAGGGCGTAGCCGCTTCCTGCTTCCTTGACCATGGAAACGGAAATTTCCCCGGTGAATGCGCCTTTTTGTTCCCAGTGAACATTTTGAGCGCCTATGGCGATGGGCGTGGCTTTTGTTTTAATGTATGCAGTATGTAAATCGATCGCTGGCGGAAAAAGGATCAGCTGAAGGGAGCCTTCGGATAGGGCTCGGTCGAGGTTTTCGCGGGCGGTTAGGAGGCTTGTCAGCTTGTCAAGGTATTCCGTTGTTTCCTTTATGCTGTAATTCATCTTCCAGTTGCCGGCGATGATGATAGGGGTTGTCTGTTCCGTCATTCGATAGGCCTCCCTGCTTCCGTTTCATAGAGGGGCTCGAGACCCGGAAGCGTTTTCCCTTCGAAAAATTCAAGGCTCGCACCGCCACCGGTCGACACGTGGGTCACGGCGTCGGCGAAACCCATGCTGTAAGCGGCGGCAGCGGTATCGCCCCCGCCGAGAACCGTCAGGGCTCCCTTTTTTGTCTGGTCTGCGATCGCTTCTCCCACTGCCTTTGTGCCGCCTGAAAAGGCAGCCCGTTCAAACATTCCCATTGGTCCGTTCCAGAGGACGGATCGTGCCGAACCAATGTGACGGGCGAAGACTTCTCTCGTTGCGGGGCCAATGTCAAGCCCCATCATGTCCTCCGGGAAAGATTCAGGACTAGCCACCGCAGCGCCCGTTTCGTTCTCTGGCGCGTCAGACACGATAAAATCGACTGGAAGGATGAGCTCGACATTTTTTTCAGCAGTTTTTTGAAGGATGTAACGTGCCGTCTCAATGTTATTTTCGTCGCATTTCGAACGTCCGACGGGTAATCCTTTCGCTTTCATGAATGGAAAGGCCATGGCGCCGCCGATCAGGATAACCGCCGCCTTTTCCGCCATGTTTTCCACCAGGCCGATCTTGTCCTCCACCTTGGCTCCCCCAAGAACAAGGACCAGTGGTTTTTCCGGTTTGTCTCTCACTGTCTCGAGCATTCGGACTTCCTTCTCGATCAGGAAACCGGCATAGGATGGGAGGTAGTCTGTAACGCCCCTGGTGGACGCATGAGCCCTGTGGGCGGCGCTGAAGGCATCCATGACGAAAAGATCAAAGAAATATGCCAGCTTTTTCGAGAAAGCCGGGTCGTTAGCCTCTTCCTGGGGGTGAAACCTTGTGTTCTCCAGTAGAATCAAGCCGCCCTCCTCCATGGCATCGAGCCGTCCAGGCAGCTTCTCACTGATGCAGTCCTCAAGGAAGGGGACCTCTGTGCCGAGAAGCTCTTGCAGCTTCCCGCACAATGGTTTCAGGGACAGTTCCGGCACGATTTTCCCCTTTGGTCTTCCTAGGTGGGAAAGAAGGGCCGTTTTTGCGCCACCTTCCATAAGAAAACGGATCGTTTCTAGATGGGCGCGAACTCTCGTATCGTCAGTGATACGGTTTTCTTCCATAGGGACGCTGAAATCCACTCTGAGAAGGACTTTCTTGCCTTTGAGCCGGAGGGAAGTTATGCTTTTCAGCGCCATGGGCGATTACAACCCCTTTTTGATCATGTAATTTACAAGGTCAAGAACCCTGCAGGCGTAACCCCATTCATTGTCGTACCAGGCAAGGGTTTTCACCATGTTGTCGACCACCATGGTGTGGTTCCCCGCAAATATCGAAGAATGACTGTCTCCGACGAAGTCCATGGATACCAGGTCCTCTGTCTCGTATGCCAGGATGCCCTTCAGTTCTCCCAGGGAGTATTCCCTGACGGTTT
>JBNGDE010000003.1:0-43133 GCA_049974925.1 Thermovirgaceae bacterium
TCCGTACGGCTTTGCGGAGGAGATACCGTATGTCCAGGCTTGCGCCGTCCAGCCCGCCCCAGGAAAGGCGCTCCTCGGCGAGAACACGTCCACCCTTTGCGGTAAAGATACCGATAATATACTCCCGCTCCTCATCCTTGAGCATGACACTCCACCAGTGCAGGCGTTCCTTCAGGTTTCCCTCCTCGGCGGGGGAGGCGTCTTGCCCCGGTGGAGTCTGTGCATTAAGTCGTTTCGCAAGCTCCAAGGCGGCCAGTACAGAGGCGGCTTTCGCAGCCTTGAGTCCGCCGAGGCGGCAAAGTTCGGAAAAAGAAGCCCGTGCCAGGTTTTCGAGACTTCCGAATTCTGCCAGCAGGTCCCCTGCGAGCTCGAGCACACTCCTGTTTTTGTCTCCAGTCCTCAGAAGGACAGCCAGAAGTTCCTGGAGTGACAGCGAACCCGGGCCCAGCTTCGAGAGCCGTTCCCTCGGCCTTTCACAATCGGGGACAACGGTCATTTTCATTGCTGCTCACCAGGCCAGAAAGGGTTTTCCCGTCGCTCCGCGCCAATGGTTGTTTCCGGCCCGTGTCCGGGATACACGGCCATTCCGTCGGGTAAGGAAGCGATTTTCTCAAGCGACTTGAACAATTTCCCCTGGTCCCCGCCAGGCAGGTCAGTCCTCCCTACGCTCTGGGCAAAAAGGGTGTCCCCGGAGAGCAGCGCTTCCTCCCCGTCTTCGCTGACGTGAAAACAGACGCTTCCGGGCGTGTGCCCTGGAGTGTGGATCACTGCGATGACGAGTCTGCCGGCATGCATGATGTCCCCGTCTTCAAGTTCCCTCTCCGGCGGCTTATTCTGGCAGCGGTCCTGCATGAAAGCGGACAGGTTCTGTTCCGGAGAGGCCAGCATCGGTGCGTCCAGTCTGTGCACGGCGACTCCCCTTCGAGCCAGGGGCCTCAGTTTTTCAAGTCCGCAGATATGATCGGCATGGCCGTGGGTGAGAAGGACCCACTCTAGCTCCAGGCCCTGGGCTTCCATGAATTCGATGACCTCTTTCGGGTCACCGCCCGGATCAACGAAAACACCCCGTCCTTCTTCGTCCAAAACAAGGTAGCCGTTGGTCCAAAGAGCCCCGAGAGGAAAGCGACGAATGCGCATCGATCAATCCCTCCTGCTTTCTACAATGAGTGTCACCGGTCCCTGGTTCGTCAATTCCACGTCCATCATGGCCTGGAAAACGCCTTCTGCGGTCTGGATCCCCATGGACCGGACCATTTCTATAAAATCCTCGTAAAACGCCTTCGCCTTTTCCGGCCCGGCGGCATCGACGAAGGAAGGTCGTCTCCCTTTCCGGCAATCTCCGTACAATGTGAATTGGGAAACCACCAGGAGGGATCCTCCGACATCCAGTAGTGAGCGATTCATCTTACCGGAATCATCTTCGAAAATCCTCAAATTTACAAGCTTTTCTGCCATCCATCGTATGTCATCCTGCTCATCCTCCCGGTGGACTCCGAGAAGAACGCAAAGACCCTTACCGATTTTCCCCGTGGGCTTTCCGTCGACTTTGACCTCGGCCCGACAGACCCTCTGGACCACTGCCCGCAAAATATTCACCCCCGCAAAACTTCGATGACACCGTATATCGTGTTCAACTTCGCTATGATCCTGTACAGATGTTCAAGATCTCTCACCTCGATGTCGACGTTCATTCTCGCCCGGCTGCCTCCTGCCAGAAAAGCCTTGATCCCGACGATGGTTCCTTCCGTGGCATTGATTGCCTGGGCCACCTCGGCGAAAAGCCCCGGCCTGTCCACTCCTTCCAGACGGAGCCGGCTCGAATAGCGATCCGAGATCTTCCAGCCCCATTCAACGTTCACAAGACGCTCCTCAGGCACCCCGGTGATGTTGGGGCAATCTTTCCTGTGAACCGTTATCCCCCGGCTTTTCGTTACAAAACCTGTGATCTCGTCACCCGGCACGGGTTTGCAGCAATTCGCCATGGAAACCAACACGCCGGGAGCCCCGTCGACAACGATTCCCCTGTCGGATTCCTTTTTTACGGGTTCAGCAACGACTTCATAAGGCGGAATCTCCTCTTTGGTCTCGGGAAACTTCGCCGCCGCAGACTGGGCACTCATGTCTCCTGACCCGATGGCCACGAGCAGATCTTCCCCGTTGGCGAACCCCATATCTCTGGCGACCTTGTTCAGCAAGGGGCCCAAATCTGCAAGGTTGTCATCGAAATCCGGACGCCGCCGCTGGAGCTCTCTTTCGAGCTGCTCCCATCCCTTGGCGGCCTTTTCTTCCCTGTCCGATTTTTCTTGCTGTCTGAAGTAGGACCGGACCTTGCTTCGTGCCCGGCTGCTTTTGGCGATCTTGAGCCAGTCTCTTGACGGACGCCCCTGGGGCGAGGTCATGACCTTCACAATATCGCCGTTCTGGAGCCGGTAATCGATGGGGACGATGCGGTTGTTCACCATGGCGCCCACGAAGTGGTTCCCGATCTCCGTATGGATGTTATAGGCGAAATCAATGGGAGTAGATCCGTTCGGAAGGGAGACCACATCGCCCTTCGGGGTGAAGACAAAAACCTCCGACGAGAGGACGTCTGCCTTGACGTGTTCAAGAAATTCCGCGGCCCCGCTGCTGTCCGCCTGCGCTTCAAGTACCTGCCTGATCCAATCCAGCTTCTGGTCGAGCTCATCCTGTTTCTGCTTTTTTTCCTTGTATCTCCAATGCGACGCGATACCGTATTCGGCGATCCAGTGCATTTCCCAGGTGCGTATCTGGATCTCCAGCGGCTCGGCACTGGGGCCCATGACCGCGGTGTGAAGGGACTGGTACATATTGTTCTTCGGGTTCGCGATGTAGTCGTCGAACTGCCCCGGCAGGGGCTTCCATATGGTGTGCACGATACCGAGCACCGTGTAGCAGTCCGCAACGCTTTGCACGGTCACACGGAGGGCAAGGAGGTCGAAAAGTTCCTCGAGCGAAACGTTTTTTCTTCGCATTTTCTCGTAGATGCTGAAAAAGTGTTTCGCCCTTCCCGTGATGTAGGCTTCCAGGCCTTCTTGGGCGAGACGCCGTTCCAGGATTTCGATGGCTTTTTTTATCGTTTCTTCCCGTTCCGGCAGTTTCTTCCGGACGCGGCGCCGGATATCGTAATAGGCTTCCGGATCGGTGATCTTGAAAGCCAGGTCCTCGAGTTCCCTCTTGATCTGGTAGATTCCCAGTCTATGGGCAAGCGGGGCGTAAATCTCGAGGGTTTCCCGTGCAATGCGCGACTGTTTTTCCCTGCGGAGGGCATGGATGGTACGCATGTTATGAAGCCTGTCGGCGAGTTTTATCAGGACCACCCTGATATCCTTCGCCATAACCAGAAACATCTTTCTGAGGTTTTCTGCCTGGTAATCCTCAAAGGACTTGAAGGGCAGTTTCCCCAGTTTCGTGACACCATCCACGAGAAGGCGGATTCCTTCGCCGAAGGATTGCTCGAGGGTTTCTGCCGAGACCTCCGTGTCCTCGAGAACATCATGAAGCAGGGCAGCGATGAGGGTCTCCGTGTCAAGTTCCATATCTGCGAGGATCGAAGCGACCTGGATGGCGTGAATGATGTAGGGCTCTCCGGTAAGGCGTTTCTGGCCCGCGTGGGACTTCGCGGCGAAGACGACAGCCTCGCCGCAGCGCATGAGATCTTCCCGGGAGAGGTATTTCGCCGTCTTCCCCCATAATTCCTGCCATGCCATCTTTACAGCTATTGTCCGCTGTTCATCCGGGAAACGCCCAACGAAACTGTCCCTCAAAAGACGGAGGGATTTCATTTCACCTGATTTTGGCTTCTCACCTCCGTGGAGGCCGACGCTCTCCCGGAAGACCTTGTCCTTTCGATCCATTGGATCATCACCTTCCGGCGCCGCAATGCCTAAGGAACCACAACGTTTTCAAGAAGCAAATCAACCTTCGTCCGACCACGCCAGTAATTCACCCGCGGACGGTAGATCCATCCCACTGCCCGTTGGAGTTCATCCTCCAGCCCGGCTGCATTGAAAGCCAAAATTTCTCGGTCGCCCGATTGGATCCGGTAATGTTTTCCCTCCTTGCCGAGGGGCCGGAGGTCCAGGATTTCCCCCTTCGGAGTAAAAAACAGGGGTCTCGGATTGCCGTTTCCAAAAGGACCCAGGGATCCAATCTCCACGAGGCTTTCCTCCGTGTGTTCCGACGGGCTGCAGGCCAGAACACTGATGGGCTCCTGGACGACCGCGATTCGTGAAAGACGATCTTCGAGGCTCGTGCAAAGCTCATCCCAAAGATTTACCTCCACGGTAAATCCCGCAGCTCTTTCATGTCCTCCCCAGGCTCCAAGCATGTCCTCTACGGCCCCCAGCACTTCAAGGGCATTCCCTCCCGGCGGGACTCTGAGGGTTCCGCGGATGGAATCACCTGCCGGAGCCGCCAGAGCCACTGCCTTGCCAAAATCATTGCACAGACGACTGGCGACGCTGCTCAGGACCCCGACAGGCCAATGGTCCCCACGGAGTACAAATCTGCCCTTTTCGAGAGAAGTTGAAACCTCTTCAACCAGGGCCCTGGAAATCCTCTGGCGCTTTTTATTCAGAGATATCAGCTCGTGGACGTTTCGCCTCATGTTTCCCTCGCCAAGAAGAACCTTGACGGCAAGTTCCGCAAACCCGAGTCGTCCCGCCGCGTTCAGGCAGGGGATGACTTTCATGGAGAGGTCTTCCTCATCGATGCGCCCTTTGTTGACCCCCATTTCCCGGATCAGGACATCAAGTCCTTCGCGTCTGCCCCTTCGGATTTCCCGGAGTCCTTCCCGGACCAGCACTCGGTTCACCTGAAAGAGGGGCATGCTATCGGCCACCGTCGCCAGGGCGACGAGGTCAAGACGTGAGAGAAGCCATTGTCTGTCGGCGATTCCCTGTTGCCAGGCCCAGGTCCACAGCACCGCCGTTGCACAAAGAACCCGGCCTTTTTCGGAACCCTCGACGTGGGGGTTCACCACGAAGGCTCCTCCCGGGAGGTGGGGGCCCGGCGCATGGTGATCGAACACAAGGACATCCAGGCCGCCATCAACAGCCGTCTCGAGAGCCTCGACATCCCTCGTCCCGCAATCGACCACAACAAGTAAGTTGCACCCGGTCTTTTTCACGGCATGGATCACGTCTTCATGTACGCCGTATCCCTGGCGGTGTCGATGGGGAATATAATACCGCACGTCGCGGAATTCGCCGAGACCAAGCTCAACGGCGAGTGCCGTCGAGCAGACACCGTCCACGTCGTAGTCCCCGTAGACAACCACCCTTTTAGGTTTCCGACGGCTTTTCCAGATCTTTCTGGCTTTTTCTCCCGAACACCCGAAGGCTATATTGTCAAGAGACGTGTCAAGGCTCGGGCACAACCACTCCCGAGCCTTGACGAGCTCTTCTTCAGAAGCAAGCCCCCTCATCCGAAGAACCGCTGCGGTAACTGGGGCACAGCCGAGGGCTGCTGCCATATTGTGGTCGGCGCGGGTCACTTCATCGATCCGGACCCCCGCCTGCGGATAGGATATCGGCAATGGGAAAATCAGACCCCTTTCGTGTGGTCATCCTGCTTCACGGTAAAATCTTCTGCCTCTTTCGGCCCCGGTCCCTCCTGCTCGGAGGAACCCCGGGTTTCCTCCAGAAGCATCTCGTTTTCACTTCCTGTTTCATGATTGTCTTCAGAAGCATGATTGTCTTCAGAAGCAGGTTCTCCTGGCGGTTGTGACGGTACAGGCGATTTTTTCGGAGCTGCCTCCGAAACCCGGTTTTCTTCTGTCGTTTCCGACGGCTGGGGCCGTGTCCTGAGGGCCGCCATCAGGGATGCCCGTTCTTCCTCCAGTTCCCTGATCCTCTTGTCCTTTTCACGGACCTGGCGGACATATTTGCCCCGCGTCTCGAGCAGGGCAAAAAGCGACACGAGCCACATCAGGACGCCGCCAGCCGCAAAGAGCAGCACATCCCATATGCCTTGGGGAATCGTCCGTTCCCAGATGAGAAACCGCACGAGGATTTCCCCGGTATTCTGAAACGCATAGGTTGCAGCCAGAAGCATGGCCAATGCCACGGCCAGGGCATAGCTTTTCATTGTCATCACTCCCTGAGCGGCCGGAAAGCAGGCCGCATCAACCCATGATCAGGTCTTATGATTTCTGCCGCTGGGGCAGTCGTTTTCCCACCCTTTCGAATTTCTCGGGTTTGTCTTCCCGCTCAAGGCTTTTGAGATACTTCGCCCTTCCCGTGGATTCCCATTCCGGATCAAAAACCTCGTGGATTTCCCTGCTGTACTCATCGAGACCTTGAGCCAGCTCGGAAAGGATATTTCCCGAACCCGGATGGGTCGGTCGGGCACCATGCTTTTTCACGAGTTTCCTGAGCACCTTCGGATGGTCTATAATCAGGCAGGGACAGAGAAGATTATCATCCTCGTAGGGCTGTGCTTCCCTGATGTCCTTGAAGAAGGGGCTCTGCAAAACCTCAATCAGGCTCTTTCCCTTGATGTTATCCACCGCGAAATGCACGAAAACGCAGGGCTCCACGTCTCCGTTGGATATGATGTGCACGTATCTTTCGCCCCCTGCCATGCACCCGTCCACGTAGGGTCCGTCATTCCAGAAATCACCGAGGAAGATGGGATACCGCATCCGCCACTCCTCAACCTTTTCGTGAAGCTTTGCCCGCTGCTCGGGCGTCGCCATATAGTCCAACTCGGGGGACTCCCCTGTGGGAATATACTGGAAATACCACCCGACCTTGCAGCCGCGTTCAAGCATTTCCTCAATAAATGCGTCGCTTGTCAAGTAATCCGTGCTGGATCTGGTGCAGGTGGCGCTGAAACCATAGAGTATTCCCTTTCTCCTGAGCCTTTCAAAACTTTCCATGACCTTGTCGTACACGCCCTCGCCCCTGCGTTTGTCCGTCTCCTCACGGGTGCCTTCGACGGAAAGCATGGGGGCCACGTTTCCCAGTTCGGCCAGACGGTCTGTCATTTGTTCGCCCAGAAGGGTACCGTTCGTATAGACCTGGAAATAGCAATCATTGTGCTTTTCCCACAACTGGAGCAGGTCCGGCCTGACGAAGCATTCCCCGCCGGAGAAGGTGAAAAAGTACATCCCGAGATCCTTGGCCTCGGTGATGACCTTGTCGATCACTTCACAGGGGAGATCATCTTCCTTCGAGTACGCCGAAGCGTAGCAACCCTTACAGTTCAGGTTGCATCGCATCGTCGGGCTGATGACAATGAAATTGGGCAGGTGGACTCCCAGTTCCTTTTCCTTTCTGTCCCGGATTGTTCGCCCAAGAATGATGAAATTTACCAGGAAATTGAGTATCGCCCTTTTCCTGCAGTTCACATTCAATTCCGTGAAAAGTCTTCTGAACACACCCATTTGAGGATGATTCTCCCTGGCATACTGAGCCATCATGGAGAAGCTCTCCCTGTAGTATTTCGTCGGCGACAGCCTGGACAAGGTGTCGAAAAGGGAAGCAAGTTTTTCTTCGTCATTATCCTCGGCTACGCGTACCACCTGGTCCAAAAGCTTGCCGGATATAAAACCCTTGAGCCTGTCAAAGGTGCTCATAGACACTCGTACCGACTCCTTTGCATTAAACTCGGGGACAGCACCCGAACTCTGACCGCCGATCCACCTTATTGGAAATCACCGGCAGCAGGTTTGCAGCCGTTTTTTTCGCCATTTCTTTTTTAGCATCTCCCGGGGCGGAATCGCCTGTATTTAATCACCATCGCGTTTATACTATACCGCCGAAAGGGCTGCTATGCAAAAGGCGGACGCGTCCTCCCGGCCCCGTCATTTCCTTTCGGGGGACCTCAGATACCATTCCCCGATGATCGTCCCGGAAACATAAATAGAACTGTAGGTTCCGACGATGATGCCCACCATAAGGGCGAAGGCGAAATTTGCGATCACCGGCCCACCCCACAGAAAGAGTGCCAGCACCGGCAAAAACGTCGTCAGTGACGTATTCAGGGTTCGTGACAGGGTCTGATTAATGGACCGGTTGATCAAGGGCAGGATGCCTTCTTTCTTCAAGTCTTTCCAGTTTTCCCTGACGCGGTCCAGGACGACGATGGTATCGTTGAGGGAGTACCCGACGATGGTCAGCATCGCCGCGATAAAGGGCAGGGTTATTTCCCGTCCCGTCAGGCTGAAGACCCCCAGGGTGATGATCGAGTCATGAAGCAGTGCCAGGACGCTGGAGACTGCGAAGCGGAAACGGAACCTGACAGTGATGTAAAGCAGGATCCCGGCAAGGGCGATGGCCACGGCAATGATGGCCTGTCGCCTCAGCGCTTCGCCCACGACGGGCCCGACCTTTTCCAGCCGCAGGACCTCCATACCGCTGTAACTTTCCCGAAGAATCTCAATGACGTTCTCGACCTGAGTATCCTCGGCAGATGACTTGAGCCGCACGATCATCCCCTTGTCTCCGTATCCCTGGATGACAGCCTGCTCCTGGCCGATCCCGGCGAAAAGGCTCCTGATTTCGGCAACCGCGACGGGCTCGGAGAATTCCACCTGAACGAGATGGCCTCCGCTGAAGTCGATGCCCAGGTTGAGCCCCCTGGTCACAAGAAGTCCCAGACTGGTAAGGACCAGTACTGCGCTCAGCAGAAGAGCCTTCCGTCGCATACGCATGAAATCGATTTTCCAGTCGCGTTTTTTAATGAACAAGACGGTCCACCTCTTCTTCCCGATCAAGACCGTGCAGGCCTTGCCTTATGTCTGCTCTGGATCACCTGAAGAAGGGCCCTGGTCACGATGACCGTACTGAAGACGCTGGCCAGGATGCCTATGGAGAGGGTGACGGCGAATCCCCTGATTGGTCCGCTTCCGAAATAAAACAGCACTGCGGCGGCGATCAGGGTCGTAACGTTCGCGTCGATGATCGTTTTCAGGGCTTTCCTGAACCCGGCATCAACGGATGCATAGGGAGTCTTTCCCTCACGGAGCTCTTCTTTCATCCGTTCGAAAATCAAAATATTCCCGTCCACGGCCATACCTATGGTGAGGATGATACCAGCGATGCCCGGCAGCGTAAGGGTTGCCCTCAGGCTGATGAGACCGGCAAAAAGCAACAGGATCGTCGAAGCCAGAGCCGCGTTTGCAACAAGTCCCAACCTGCCGTAATAAAAAAGCATGAACAAAAGCACCAGCACGGCTCCAATCAGCCCCGCACGAAGTCCTGAACGGATCGAGTCGGCCCCAAGGGTCGGACCGATAGTGCGGTTTTCGAGAATCTCCACAGGCACCGGCAGCGCCCCCGCCCTGAGCATGATCGCAAGGCGCTGTGCCTCCGCCGTGGTGAAACTGCCCGATATCTGGGCATTCCCGCCGCTTATCCGCTCCTGCACGACAGGGGCCGATATCACTTTCCCGTCGAGCACAATGGCTATCTGGCGTCCCACGTTCGCTGCCGTGGCCTCGTCAAACTGTCGGGCCCCTTCCTTGTCGAACTCGAGAGTGACCACGGGTCTTCCAAGGTTGTCGAAGCTCGTTTTGGCGTCCTCCAGGGATTTCCCCGTCACATAGGTCAACCCGAGCAGATAGATGCCGCCCTCTTCCCCACGGGAGACATCGAGATTCGGTTCATCATCGGCACGAACCGCCAGCTGCTCGGCGAGACGGTCTCGCTGGTCCCTGACTTCTTCCCAGCGCCGTAACGCCTCCATATAGGCTTTTTGGCTCTCGTAATTCGACCGCTCGGGTCCCGGTGGAAGTGGCGAGCCGGCCTCCACGACTTCCCGGAACTCCAGCTGCGCCGTTTTCCCTATCAGCTCAAGGGCCGCTTCCGGGTCCGATACGCCGGGCAGATCCACGATGACCCTGTCGCTTCCTTCCCGCTGGATGACGGGCTCCGTGACTCCATATTGGTCAACCCTGTTCCTCAATACCGCGATGAGCCGCTGGACACTGTCATCCGTCAGGGGATTCTCCGGGGTACCCTTCGCCTGGAGCAGGATGTGGGCTCCCCCTTTAAGATCAAGTCCAAGACGGATACGACCCTCGAGGGGGAAGACAGAAACCAGAGCAGCTACGATCACGATGCCGACAATGACAAGGCGCCATCTGTCTCTTCTCTGCATCGCGCGACCTCCTTTGTTTGTCCCATCCGGGCGTCAATCACAAAAAACGGAGCGGATGCGAGGCATCCACTCCGCCTCCGTTTCCCTGCAGCACCTCGACCTAGGTTTCTTTCTGTTTGTCCTCTTCTTTCGTGCCCTTTGAGGAATCGGAAATATCCGTTTCTTCCGGGACCTCGCTCTCGCCCGAGGCACGCTTCATCTGAATGGACGACTTGAGGACCCTGACCCTGGTTCCGTCAGCTATTTCAAGAATGTAGCTGTCGTCTTTCACGGCCTTGACAACGCCGAAAAAACCGCCTGCCGTAACAATCTGGTCGCCCGGCCGTATCGACGCGAGCATTTCTTCATGTTTCCTCTGCCGTTTCTTCTGCGGCCGGATGATGAGGAAATAGAAAATGACCACAAATACCGCCAAAGGAAGGAGCATACCCATTAATCCGCTCTGCTGCAATTGTGACGCCTCCTTGCTCTATGTTGTCCGTTCAAATTTGCAATGCACATTCTATCATGACCGGTTCGCCGGAGGAAACGTGTTTCTTTCAGCCGGCCGGGCCTTTCAGGTAGAAAAGCAATTTCTCAAGCTCGATGGAGATGTCAACCCTGTACACCAGGACACCTTCGGGGACTGCGATGGCGGCGGTCGCGAAATTCAGGATGCCCTTGAGGGTTCCCGCGGCGGCCGCCTTATCCACAACCTGCTGGGCCGCCGCTGCCGGAACCGTCAGTACGATGACCTCGATTCCCTTCTCCATGAGAATTTCCGGCACCCTGTCGGAATGATAGCAGGGTATGCCGTATATTGACGTACCGACCTTTTCGGGGTCGTTATCGAAGAGGGCTTCCAGCCGGAACTTTTCGCTTCTCAGGGCCTTGTGCCCCAGAAGGGCCTCTCCCAGCCTCCCGACTCCGACAAGGGCGATTTTCCAGACGCGGTTCGGGGAAAGGATATCGCTGACATGCTGGTAGAGCCTTTCCACGTGATAGCCTACTCCGCGTTTTCCGATCTCCCCGAAGTAGGAAAGATCCTTTCGCACCTGACTTGCCTTGAGCCCCAGCATGTCACCGATCTCCTGGGACGAAACCACCTTCCTGCCTTCATCGTGGAGCTGGGTCAAAAGACGGTAATACTGAACGAGTCTTTCCACAGTCGGTTCGGCGATGCGAAGCATGCATTCCTCTCCCCTGATCATGCCGCCCCTGGTGTTCGAATTTCTTCCCTGAACCATGCCTGTCACCTTCCAAGCCCTTCCACCGGAAGGTTCCGGTATCTCGGGAACTCTCCAAAGCCCGCGAAGGGGGCGATCTCCCGAAGCTCTTCCTCGATCCGCAAAAGCTGGTTATACTTGGCCACCCTGTCGGTACGGGCCGGTGCGCCCGTCTTTATCTGTCCCGCCGCCCTTGCCACGGCAAGATCGCTGATAAATGTATCGTCCGTCTCGCCCGATCGGTGTGAAATCACGCAATTGTACCCGTTCCGTTTCGCCGTCTCAATGACGGAGAGGGTTTCAGAGACTGAGCCGATCTGGTTCAGCTTGATAAGGATAGAATTGGCGGCACCTTCCTCGATACCCCTTGAAAACCTGCGGGGATTGGTCACGAAGACATCATCGCCCACAAGCTGGATTTTCTCTCCAAGCCTCCGGGTCATCAGCTTCCAGCCTTCCCAGTCCTCCTCGGCCATACCATCCTCGATGGAAAGGACCGGGAAGTCCCCGCACAGTCCCTCGTAATAGGAGACCAGATCACCAGGGGTGAGCACCTTCCCCTCCCCGCTGAAATTATAGGCCCCTTCCCTGTAGAACTCTGTTGCTGCCACATCAAGGGCGAGTCCCACCTCTTTACCCGGCGCATACCCAGCCCTTTCAATGGCCTTGACGAGAATCTCCAGGGCCTGGCGGTTCGAACCAAGATTCGGTGCGAACCCGCCTTCATCACCGATTCCGGTGGAGAAACCGCCTTCCTTGAGAACCTTCTTGAGGGTGTGGTAGATCTCCGCCCCCATGCGGAGTGCTTCCGCAAAAGAAGGGGCGCCGCAGGGAACGATCATGAACTCCTGGATATCCAGGTTGTTATCTGCGTGTTCCCCGCCATTGATCACGTTCATGAGGGGGACGGGAAGTGAGTAGGGGCCCACTCCGCCAAGAAACGCCCACAGCGGAAGATCCCGTTCCGCCGCCGCGGCACGGCTTGCGGCCATTGACACGGAAAGAATGGCGTTGGCTCCCAGGTTCTCCTTGTTATCCGTCCCGTCAAGCTCAATCATGATCCTGTCGATTGCACTGAGGTTGACGGGATCAAGGCCGATAATCTCCGGCGCGATCTTTTCCATGACATTTGAGACCGCCTGCTGTACACCTTTCCCGTGGTACCGCTTTCGACCGTCCCGAAGCTCGATGGCCTCGAAACTGCCTGTCGAGGCTCCCGAGGGAACGGCGGCCCTGCCCATGGCGCCTGATTCCAGCCAGACCTCCGTTTCAACCGTCGGATTCCCCCGCGAATCCAGTATTTCCCTCGAATGTATGCCGATAATCTCGCTCACCGGGGATCACCTCTTTTCCTCAGTTGTGGAATTTTCATCCCCTCCGATGAAGGGGAGGACCTACCATGGCCTGTTTTCGCCTGAAACGGCACGTTCTTCCAGGATTTCACAGGCCTTGCCACCGCGCTTGAGATCCTTTTCCGTGTAAGGCAGGATTTTTAGGGTCAGGACTCTGCGCGGAAAGGCAACCTCGATGATATCCCCTTCCCGGACTTCCTTGGACGCCTTCGCCACCGCACCATTGACACGTACGGCGCCGATCTCGACCATTTCCTGCGCAAGTGTCCTTCTTTTCACAATTCTGGCAAGTTTGAGAAACCTGTCGAGCCTCATCCTTGTTCCTCCAGGAACAAACCTGAGTTTTATTATAGCAAAAGTGGCTGCTCATTGGACTGGACCTTTTGAGCATTGGGGAAAAACACCAAAACCCTTCTTCATACCGTCAGGGGAAACCCTGCTGTCATTTCCCCGGAACATCAGGGGAATGTTTGTGCCTCTCCCTGTTTCGGTTGACTTTCCGATTCTATTCGAGGAAGTCCCTGAGTTTCTTGCTCCTGCTTGGGTGGCGGAGTTTCCTGAGCGCCTTGGCTTCGATCTGCCTGATTCGTTCACGGGTCACACCGAACCGGCGTCCAACCTCTTCCAGTGTGTATGGATGACCGTCCTCGAGACCGAACCTCAGGCGAAGGACTTCCTTTTCCCTCTCCGTCAGGTCCTCAAGCATGCCCTCCAACTGCTCCCTCAAAAGCTGCCCTGCAGCGGCATCATCGGGACTGGGCAGTTCCTTGTCCTCCAGGAAATCACCGAGCTGGCTGTCTTCCTCTTCGCCTATCGGCGTCTCAAGCGAGACCGGTTCCTGGGCTATCCGCTGAATCTCTTCCACCCTGTCCGAAGCTATCCCCATCTCATGGGCGATTTCCTCCGCCGTGGGTTCCCTGCCAAGACGCTGGACCAACTGCCTCGAAATGCGAATCAATTTGTTGATGGTCTCCACCATATGCACGGGAATCCTGATCGTCCTGGCCTGATCGGCAATGGCCCGGGTTATAGCCTGACGGATCCACCATGTGGCATAGGTGCTGAATTTGAATCCTTTGCGATAGTCAAATTTTTCCACGGCCCGGATGAGTCCCAGGTTCCCTTCCTGGATGAGATCGAGGAAAAGCATTCCGCGTCCGATATATTTTTTAGCGATACTGACAACGAGCCTGAGGTTCGCCTCCACCAGCTTCGCTTTCCCGACGGGATCACCTACTTCGACCCGCTTGGCCAGCTCGACTTCCTCTTCGGGCTTCAACAGGGGGATCTTCCCGATCTCCCGGAGGTACATGCGGACCGGGTCCGACAGGGGCAAATCCTCCAATGTCCCCATCTCTTCGGTAAATTCCGCCACCGGGGCGCTTTCTCCCTCGCGCTCTCCCTCTTTCTGTTTCTCTTCTTCCACGAGGTCGATGCCAAGCTCCATCAGGTTGAAATACAGGCTGTCCAGCGTCTCGGCATTGATCAACTCACTGGGTAGATGCTTTTCAATGTCTTCGTAAGTAACGAACCCCTTTTCTCTACCGACATGGAGGAGTTCCTTGAAGTTGTCGATGTAGCGCATGATTTCTTCCGAATCCATTTCCGCCGCCTGGGTTCCTTCGGCAGCGGTGGGGCTTTTCTTCTTCTTTGTCATCCTATCGGGAACCTCCTTTCAGGGCCTTCGCGAGCTCAACGAATTCTCGGATATCCTCGGTGGAGGCCTCTCCGCGCGCCTTCTTTTCCTTAAGCAAGCGGAACCGCCGCTGGTCCTTGCGACGTTTCAGTGCAGAAAGCAACACATCCTGTCGAGTTTCTTCGTCATATTCATCCAGGTGTGCGCCTCCTGCGGCCAGAACCGCCATGGGGCGTCGTTCGCCCGTCTCGTGCCAGCGGTTCTCAAGCTCCGCCGGATCCTCTCCCTGCAGGAGCGCCGCGACAATGGACTGAACCACTTCGTCCGACAGAAGCGGGAGAACCCGTTCCGGCGACAAGGTGGCCCGCAGTTTCGGGTCCGTCCATAAAAGATAGCACAGCGCCGATTCCAGCGGGTCCGCCGGCGGCACGCCCGATCCCTTCTCCTGTCTGCTCTCTGCAGGAACATTTTCACGAATCCGGCGTTCTTTGTGGTCTTTGGCACCCATGGACTCCCTGGCCTTTTCCAGGGCACGTACCAGTTCGGGCAACAAGAGACTGAGACGCCTTGCGACTTCGGGCATATACCTGTTGGCTTCGAGGACGGGCAATCCCGCAAGGCCTTCGATGATTTCCCGACGGGCACCGTTTGCGCGTGTCTCATCGGCGAGCTCGCCGCTTTTTGCCGCGATGTGAAACAACGGCAGCGGGGCGGCCTTTGCAAGGAGCCCCTCAAACCGTTCCCGCCCGTCATCAGTACTCACCAAGTCGTCGGGATCCATCCCCTCGGGAAGGGCGACAACCCGTATGTCGAGGCCAGATCGCTGCAGCAGGTACATCCCCCGTATCGCCGCTTCCTGCCCTGCCATGTCCGCATCGTAGCAGATAAAACACTGTTCACAAAAACGCCTCAAAAGCGCCGCCTGTTCCTCCGTGAGGGACGTACCGAGGGTGGCCACCGTCTCGGTGTAGCCCTCCAGATGCAGCTTGAGCGCATCCATATACCCTTCAACAAGGATGACCCGGCCTTTTTCGCGCATGCTTTTTTTGGCCGAGTCCAAAAGGTAGAGACTTGACCTCTTGCTGTATATCGGACTCTCGGGGCTGTTGATGTATTTCGCCCCGTCTCCGGAAATAATCCTTCCACCAAGGGCGATGACACGGCCACGGACATCCTTGATGGGAAACAGGATCCGTCCCCTGAAACGGTCATATGTTCCCTGTTTTCCTTCGACGAGAAGGCCCGCCTGGACGGCCTGGCGGAGGGGGATTCCCCGATTCGAAAAATGATGCTTCAGACCATCCCATCCCTGGGGGGCCCACCCCAGTTCAAACAGCACGGCCCCTTTCGCGTCGATCCCGCGTCTGGCAAGATAGGCCCTGGCCGCTTCAGCTCCGCTGGATTGCAGCTGTTTCCGATAAAAGGAATGAGCCTCGTTCATGACGGCATAAAGATCTTTCGCCTTCCTGTCCCCGCCCCTCGACTTGAGGGTGACGCCCGCCCTGTCGGCCAGAAGGCACAGCGCCTCGGTGAAGGAGAGGCCCTCATGTTCCATGACGAAGGTAAAGACGTCGCCTCCTCTGCCGCAGCCAAAGCAGTGCCAGGTCTGCCGTTCGGGAGAAACGTAGAAAGAAGGTGTCTTTTCGCTGTGGAAAGGGCACAAGGCACGGTAGTTCCGTCCGGAACGGCTCAGTCGGAGGTAGTCCCCGATAACATCGGCGATGTCGAGACGTTCCCTGACCTCTTCGATTTCATCCCGCTCCACTCGGAAGACCTCCCTGAAGCAGAAGGGGAGAGCACAAGCTCTCCCCTCTTCTTATTGTCGCACCCTTTTCCCGAAAAAACCACGTCGGCGGTGCTCTAAAAAAGAGGAGCCAGCACGAGGGCCACCACCGACATGAGCTTGATGAGAATGTTCAGGCTCGGTCCGGCCGTATCCTTAAAGGGGTCGCCAACGGTATCTCCCACAACGGCCGCCGCATGAGGCTCGGAACCTTTTCCGCCGTGGTGCCCTTCTTCGATATATTTTTTCGCGTTATCCCAGGCCCCGCCCGCGTTGGACATGAAAATGGCCATCATGACGCCGGTGACAATGGAACCTCCCAAAAGTCCGCCAAGGGCTTCGGCTCCGAGGAACAAGCCGATCACAACAGGCGTAACTACAGCCAAAAGACCGGGGATAACCATTTCCTTGAGTGAAGCCGCCGTCGAAATATCGACGCAGCGTTCATACTCCGGACGGCCTGTTCCTTCCATGATACCCGGTACCTCGCGGAATTGCCTCCTCACCTCGTCAATCATCTTTGAGGCCGCCCTTCCCACGGCCTGAATCGTCATCGCACTGAAAAGGAAGGGGAGCATCCCCCCGATGAAAAGCCCGACCATGACTTTCGGGTTATTCAGGTCGATGACCTCCACATCCACCGCAGTGGCATAAGCCGCAAACAAAGCCAGCGCCGTCAGCGCCGCACTGCCGATGGCAAGCCCCTTTCCGATGGCTGCCGTGGTATTGCCAACAGCATCGAGCTTGTCGGTAATCTGCCGAACTTCCGGAGGCATATGGCTCATCTCGGCGATCCCACCGGCGTTGTCGGAAATCGGCCCGTAGGCGTCGACGCTCAGGGACATGCCCGTTATCGAGAGCATTCCTACGGCGGCGCAGGCGATTCCGTAGAGACCACCGAACTTGACGCCTATGAGGATGGCGGCACAGATCATCAACACCGGGATCGCCGTTGATTTCATGCCCACGCCGAGTCCGGCAAGGATGTTTGTGGCCGTACCCGTCTCGGAGGCCTCAGCGATCTGCCTGACGGGGCTGTATCCCGCGGAGGTGTAGATTTCCGTCACAAGCCCGATGAGGACGCCTACGGCAACACCTGCGGCGACGGCGTAAAAAAGCGTCGTGTCATCGAAAAGGCCCCGCGTCAAAAAGAAGGAACCGGCGATCATGAGCACTCCCGTCGTCATGGTGCCCATTCTGAGGGCCAGCTGGGGGTCTCCGCCTTCTTTTACCCGCACAAAGAACGTGCCAATCACCGCCGAGACGATGCCCAGTGCGGCAAGAAGGAGCGGGTAGGCCACACCTGTATCGCCAAAGACCACCAGACCGATGGCCATGGCGGCGATGACGGAGTTGACGTAGGATTCAAAGAGGTCCGCTCCCATGCCCGCAATGTCACCAACATTGTCCCCGACGTTGTCGGCGATGACCGCCGGGTTTCTCGGGTCGTCTTCAGGGATTCCCGCCTCGACCTTGCCGACAAGGTCGGCGCCGACATCGGCGGCCTTGGTGTAGATGCCGCCCCCGACACGGGCAAAAAGTGCGATGGAGCTCGCTCCGAATCCGAAACCGGTGATGAGTGACGGGTCACGATAGATGAAATAGGTCACGAGGATTCCGAGAATCCCGATCCCGACGACGGACATGCCCATGACGGTTCCACCCATGAAGGCGATCCTGAGAGCAGGGTTCACGCCCTCATTGGCCGCAAAGGCCGTCTTCCCGTTCGCGCCGGTGGCCACCCGCATGCCGACGTACCCCGCCAGTCCACTGCACAGGGCACCGAAAAGAAAGGAAACCGATGAAGCCATGCTGATCTGCCAGCCAAGGAGGACAGCGACAACAACCACGAAGGGGACGAGAGCCTTGTACTCCCTGGCCAGAAAGGTCATGGCACCTTTCTGGATGATCGACGACAGCTCCAGGACCCTTTCGTTGGTGACTTCAAAGGCCCGGACCTTGCCCGTGGCGATGACGGCGTAAACCAGGGCAAGAAGGCCGGCTCCTCCTGTAATCATGAGAATCTGCGAGCTCATATGATGAAACCTCCCTATATCTGTACTTTGTATGTTGCAGGACAAAGCTTTGCCCGCTCGAAAGCGGGCAGCCGAGGTTCAAGCGACCATCATTATAGACTCGCCCGCTTCTTCAGACAAGGCCTTTTTCAGGATTCACCGGCGCCTTTTTCGGTTTGACATAAATCCGGAGCGCTTCGGCCGCCTGGGGTGGTTTTTTAAGTGCCGAAAGCATCCCCCGTATTCCGCCGGCGATGAACTCCCCGACAAAAGCCTTGACGGGGATGCTGCGATCATCCGCGTAAAGTTCGACAGGACCCCGGTCGGCCTTGTTCCACAAACTCCTGACGAAGTCCGCCAGCTTCTGTTCCTGCCCCCGGAAAAAACAGGGCATTGTCTTTATGGCTTCCGGCGGATCAAATCTTGCGACTATACCACAGACGGCGTCTTCCTCCTTCAGGTTCCCGAGCCAAATCTTCGGCATGGCAAGATGTTTTCCGCCCTCCACGATAACGATATCCCTGCCCGCGAAAGCAACGGAAAGAATGCCCCTGAGGTCGGCGGCCCCGTCGGGATGGAACTCGACAAATCCGTCGGTTCCCCAAAGGACTGCGCCGGAGAGGACTCCCGACAGGCGATTGGTATCCTTTGCACCTGATGGAAGCACCGCTTCGTGGGTATGTTTCAGATACCCCACAGAAAGACCGTCATGGGCCAGCAGTTCCGCCAACCGGCCACACAGGGTGGTCTTTCCGGAATTCTTGTATCCGCTGACACCAATGATGTAAGGCAACAGGCACTCTCCTTTCCTGAAAAGCTCATTCCTCGGTTTTGAATTTCAACCACAAGTGACGGTAGCTGTCGAGGAAAAACACAAACATGGAAATCAGAAGGGGGCCGTAGAAAAACCCGATGACCCCCCACGCCGCGAGGCCGCCGATCACACCGATAAAGACGATCAAAAGGTGGACCTTGCTTCCGCCCGAAATGAACAGCGGACGGATAAAATTGTCGATACTTGCCACTACCGCCAGCGCCCATATCGCGAGCAATATGGCCGATTTCCATTGCCCCGTGGCAGCAAGGTAAATGGCTCCCGGGATCAATATCATCGGTGTCCCGATGAAGGGGATGAGGGCAAAGATGAACATGATCGAGCCGAAAAGCACAGGCGCCGTGAGACCGACGGCCCACCAGCCGAGGCCACCGAGAACCGCCTGGATTCCCGCGGTAAACGTCAAGCCGTAGATGACGGCCTGGAGAATCTGGGTCGCCCTGTCGAAGAGGACCTCTCGCTCTTTTTTTGGCAACGGGAGGATGTCCCGAAGATACTCGATCAGGACGTGGCCGTCACGGATAAAGAAAAAGGTCGCCACAGTAATGACGATGAGCTGGTACACCAGCTGAAAAGCGTTTCCCAAAAAACCTCTCGAGAAAGACGCCACCTGTGATGCCATCCACCGCCCCCCCCGGCGGAAAACGTCTCCGAGCACAGAAAGATGCTCCTCCAGGGAAATCCCCCGGGAGGCGAGCCAGTTCGGCAGAAAATCTATTACCGAGGTGATATCCTTCCCTTCCAGCTCGGAGAGAAGCTCCAGCACCTGCCCGTAAAGCCGTATTCCCTCTCTTGCCAAAAGGGTTCCGATCAACACGGCGGGTAAAACGAGCATAAAGATGACCGCCGCCGTGGTGATCCCCGCGGCAATATTCCGCCACTTGCCTCCAAGGAGTCTGGTGTGGATATATTTGAAAAGAGGGTAGGAAAAAAAGGCAAGCAGGGAAGACCATGCCAGGGGGCGGAAAAGCGGCATGGCAATGAGGAAGGATAAGACCCCCACCATCGAGAAAACAACGAAAAAGGGAATATAGTCCCCAAGGCTTTTTCTGTCCTGTTCCTGCGCTTTCCCCGTCACTTTGCTCTCACCTTCCGGTCGGTACGTCGGAACTCCTTTTTTGGCGCTATTCCCACTCGATGGTCGACGGGGGCTTCGCCGTCACGTCGTAAACCACCCGGTTCGCACCCTCTACTTCGTTACAGATCCTCCGGGCCGTCCTGTCGAGCAGCTCCGGAGGGAGCTTCGCCCAGTCCGCGGTCATGGCATCAATGGACTCCACGGCCCTCAACCCCACGACCTCGGCGTGGGTCCGGATATCGCCCATGACTCCAACCGTCCGCACCGGCAAAAGAACGCAGAACGCCTGCCAGAGAGAATCGTAGAGACCCGCTTTCGTAATTTCCTCCATAAACACGGCGTCGGCCTTTCTCAGGGTATCGAGGCGCTCCTGCGTCACCTCCCCGAGACACCGGACGGCAAGTCCCGGTCCGGGGAAGGGATGCCGCTTGAGGATGCTTTCCGGGACGCCGAGCATTTTCCCTATCTGTCTGACCTCATCCTTGAAAAGGTCCCTGAGGGGTTCCAGAACGTCGAGGTCCATCTCCTCCGGAAGACCTCCGACATTGTGATGGCTTTTGATGACGGCGGCGCCCTTTCCCCTTTTGCCGCTTTCTATCACATCGGGATAAACCGTCCCCTGCAGCAGCCACTTCGCACCGCCGATCTCCCTGGCCTTTTTCTCGAAAACCCGGATGAAAGTCTCTCCGATGATCTTGCGTTTTTTTTCAGGATCGGAAACCCCCGAAAGGGCTTCGAGAAAGATGTCGGCGGCGTCGACAAAGTGAACCACCAGATCCAGGTGATCCCTGTACGTCCCCAGGACCTCCTCGGCTTCGTTCGCTCTTAGGAGTCCCGTATCGACGAAGATGCATTCCAGCCGGTCGCCTACAGCCTGGTGGGTCAAAACCGCCGAAACGGTGGAATCCACGCCTCCCGAAAGACCACACACGACACGATCGGTGCCCACTTTTTCACGGATTTCCCAAAGGGTCTCCTCGACCCAGTCACTCAGGCTCCAGCTCCCCGAGCACCCGCAGATCCTGAAAAGGAAGTTTTCCAGAATCCGGCTTCCGTGGGTCGTGTGAGAAACTTCCGGATGAAACTGGATGGCCTGGATCTTTCCGCCTGCACCGGCAAAACCGGCGATCATTCCCGACTCGCTTTTTGCCGTCACGAAAAACCCCGGCGGCGGTGTTTCTACGTAATCCCAGTGGCTCATCCAGACCGTCAAATCCTTTGGTACGCCGTCAAACAGAAGCGTTCCCGTTTCCTCCAGTGTTACGCAAGCCCTGCCGTATTCCGCGAATTCTCCCTTCTTGACTGTCCCTCCCAGCAGGTGCCCCACCAACTGCATTCCATAGCAGATGCCGAGAACGGGAAGGCTCCCGTCCAGCAGCGTCACAGGAACCGTCGGGGCATCAAATGCACGGACTGTACCGGGTCCTCCGGAAATCACGATCCCCTTCGGGTTTTTACTTCTGATTTCGCCTTCCGGCGCATCCCAGGGGAGGATCTCGCTGAAAACCCCGAGTTCCCTGATACGCCTTGCGATCAGCTGCGTGTACTGGGATCCGCAGTCGATGATGACGATTTTCTCATTCTCGATTCCAGGGGTTGGCTTCATGGCGGCCCCGATCACCTCCGGTGCATCTTTCTCAAGAACGAAACAAGTGTACCAGAAAGGTCGTCAAAAAAAGAAAGGCCTCCGCCGGAGCGGAGGCCTGAATAGGCTCTTGCGTCAGGCCGCAGGCCTAGTAGTCCATGCCCATGCCGCCGGGCATTCCACCGGGCATGCCGCCGCCTTCGCCTTCTTTCTTGGGCTTCTCGGCGACGAGGCCTTCGGTGGTGAGAATCATGGACGCGATGGAACCGGCGTTCTGGAGGGCGCTCCGGGTGACCTTGACGGGGTCGATGATGCCAGCCTTGACAAGGTCTTCGTAGTCACCGGTGGCGGCGTTCAGGCCGTGGCCCTTCTTCAGACCGCGAACTTTCTCGACCACGACGTCGCCCTGGTAGCCGGCGTTGGCGGCAATGAGGTACAGCGGAGCCTTCAGGGATTTCTCCACGATGACCGCGCCCGTCTTCTCGTCGCCCTCGAGGCCTTCGATGAACTTGTCGAGAGCTTCCGAGGCGTTCAGCAGGGCCACACCGCCTCCGGAGACGATGCCTTCCTCGACGGCGGCCCTCGTGGCGTTCAGGGCGTCCTCGATGCGGTGCTTGAGTTCCTTCTGCTCCGTCTCGGTGGCTGCCCCGACCTGGATGACGGCCACACCGCCGACGAGCTTGGCAAGGCGCTCCTGGAGCTTTTCCTTGTCATATTCGGAGGTGGACTCTTCGAGCTCCGCCTTGATCTGGGCAGCCCGTTTCCTGATCGCTTCCGTGTCTCCGGAGCCCTCAACGATGGTCGTCTCTTCCTTGGTCACGCGGACCTTCTTGGCGCGACCGAGCATGGACAGATCGGCGTTCTCGAGCTTGAGGCCGATGTCTTCGGAAACCACCTGGCCGCCGGTGACGATGGCGATGTCCTGAAGCATGGCCTTCCTGCGCTCGCCGAATCCGGGCGCCTTCACGGCGACGGCCTGCATGGTGCCGCGGAGCTTGTTCACCACGAGGGTCGCAAGGGCTTCACCCTCGATGTCCTCGGCGATGATGAGCAGGGGTTTGCCCGTCTGGACGACCTTTTCGAGCAGGGGGATCATGTCCTTGACGTTGCTGATCTTGCCGTCATGGATCAGGATGTAGGCATCATCAAGGCTGGCCTCCATCCGCTCGGGATCGGTCATCATGTAAGGGCTCACGTAGCCCTTGTCAAACTGGAGGCCTTCGACCATTTCAAGGGTGGTTCCCACGGTCTGGCTGTCTTCGACGGTAATGACGCCGTCTTCCCCGACTTTTTCCATGGCCTCGGCGATCAGTTCGCCGACAGCCTTGTCATTGGCTGAAATGGCCGCCACCTGGGCGATCTTCTCCCGCTCCTTGACGGGGATGGAAAGTTTCTTGAGCTCATCGACGACGAGATCGACGGCCTTCTCGATGCCGTGGCGCATGAGCATGCCGTTGGCACCGGCCGCCACGTTCTTCATGCCCTCGAGAATGATGGACCTGGCGAGAACCGTCGCCGTCGTTGTGCCGTCCCCAGCGATATCGTTGGTCTTCGAGGCGACTTCCTTAACCAGCTGGGCGCCCATGTTCTCGAAGGGATCCTCGAGCTCGATCTCCTTCGCGATGGTGACGCCGTCATTGGTAATCGTCGGCGAACCGAACTTCTTTTCCAGAACCACGTTGCGGCCCTTGGGACCAAGGGTCCCGCCGACCGTATCGGCTACCTGGTTGATGCCCCGCTCAAGGGCTCTGCGGGCTTCTTCTCCAAATGCAAGAATCTTTGCCATGGTCGTGTTTCCTCCTTTTTCGTCTTCTACAGAATAGTGCCGAGTCTGTCCATTCTCACAAAGAACCGTCTTTTCCGGCGGTTACTTGTCGAGAATGGCGAGCACGTCCCGTTCGCTGAGGATGAGGTACTCGTCGCCCTCGACCTTGACTTCCGTTCCGCCATACTTGCTGAAGAGGACCTTGTCGCCGGTCTTCACTTCAAGGGGAAGCTTCTGACCGTTGTCGAGGACCTTTCCGGAACCGACGGCGACGACTTCACCTTCCTGGGGCCTTTCCTTGGCCGTATCGGGAAGCACAATGCCGCCCTTGGTGGTTTCCTCCTGGTTCAGAACCTTGATGACGATTCTGTCTCCGAGTGGTTTGAGTTTCATTCGTTGCACCCTCCTTGCGGTTCTTTTGAGATGTTAGCACTCACTCACGTCGAGTGCTAATTTGACCGCGAACGATACTACCCGCCCGCCGGCACAATCTCAAGACATGAAAAGGGGAAATATTCGGGATTATGGCTGTTATTATCATTATTTCTCCCTATTATTCTTTAGTTCTTCGTTTTTCACGAAATTACGTTCCGTAGATGTTGCTTTTCTGCAGAAAGGGGAATCCCTTACTTCACCGAAAGAGGCGCCGAGGGATCCGGGGCAAGATCCAGGCCATCGGCAAAACCTCTTGAGAAGCGGTTGCGGCCTGCGGCGGCGATCATGGCCGCATTGTCGGTACAAAGCGACGCCGGCGGCATGAAAACCTCCCAGTCGGATCGTCTTTTGAGCAGCCGCCTCAGGAGGGAGTTTGAGGCCACGCCACCCGAAACAGCGATGCGCCGTGTTCCCGTTTTGTTGACCGCGATTTCCAGTTTGCCCATGAGCGCAGCGACGGCGGCTTTCTGGAAAGAGGCGCAAAGGTCGTTCGTTTTCAGGCGGCGGCCCGTTCTTTCATGTCTGCGGATTTCTGTCAAAACAGCGGTTTTAAGGCCGCTGTAGCTGAACTCCACTTCGCCGGTTGACGAAAGCGGTACGGGGAAAGAAAAGGCACCGGGGTTTCCCTCCCGGGCCAGCCTGTCCACGGCGGGTCCTCCCGGATATGGCAATCCGAGCAGTTTCGCCACCTTGTCATAGCACTCCCCGACGGCGTCGTCACGGGTTTTCCCGAGGAGCTCATAGGTCCCGAAACGGGGCACGTTATAAATTTCCGTATGCCCCCCAGAGACCACTAGGGCGATAAAGGGGGGGGCAAATTTCTCGTAGGCGACAACGTTGGCGAAGATATGACCTTCGATGTGGTTCACTCCCACGAGGGGAATTCCCCATGCCTGCGCCAGCGCCTTTGCCGTCATGACCCCCACGAGGAGCGAACCCATCAGCCCTGGCCCGAAGGTAACGGCCACCAGGTCGGGTTTCCGCTGATGCGGCGGGCCAAGTCCCGATTCTTTCAGTACGCCGTCAAGGAGCGGCAAAAGTACCTCCTGGTGTTTCCTCGACGCGATTTCCGGAATCACGCCCCCGTAACGGGCATGATCCTCTATCTGGCTCCAGAGAAGGGATTTCAGGACGTTGCGCTCTCCTTCGAGGAGAGTAACGCCCGTGTCGTCACAGCTTGTTTCGATGCCAAGGGTTAAAAAAGAAACGTCCATGTCCTTACCTTCCACCACACCCGTGACAACCCGCACAGCTTCCCCCGCTGCAGGAACGCCGCGATCTCCTGGTCTTTCCCGCAACGTGGATGAGGACCTTTCCCCCGCAGCCCGGGCAGCGTACGGCAGGTTGTCCTGAGTTGAAACCTGTGCCGCAGGATACGCAACGGTAGCTGTGTTCAGGCCTCATTTTCCCGGCACCACCCAGGTTACGCTGTCCTGACCGCAGCCGAAAACGATCTCGCTTCCGGGCTCGACGATTCCAGCAGGTACGGTGAAGGCAAACCGTCCCGTGTAGTCGCTCGGCAGATCCCCTTTCGGAACATATGCGACCCGGGTCACGATGTCCTCTTCCTCCAGGGGGTTTCCGTTGACGGAGATCATTTCCGGCGCAAAGGTCCAGGGCTTGAAGGTTTCGAAGACAAGGAGAAAGAGCGCTTCCTTCCCACTCTTTCCGGAACCGAAGTAATTCGTGTTCCATCGGAGCCATTCGGGAACTTCATGGCTGCCTCTGGCGGCGTCCACAAGGGGCTGGTCTATGTATATGAATTCGAGCCTGGCCCTGGCGCCGAGAACCATGTCTCCAAGGACCTGCCCTTCCAGATACAGTCTTGCGCTTCGCTCGGCTAGCAGGTCTTCCAGAGAGACTTCCTCCGCAACCCCCGATCCTGTGAGGGTGATGAAAACAGCCATCGCAAGCAACAGGATGTTTCGTACAGAAAAATTCATTTTCCTTCGCCTCCTTCGGCGTTTTATCAGTCCTCTTCGTCCCCCTCGCCTTCTTCGCGAAGTCCTGCCCGCGAAAAGACCTCCCTCACCCATTCCCATTCACCGCACCCCGCCTTCCATGTCACCACGGCGTAGACGAAACCGCCCAAAGCGATGGGAAGGCACATCCACCCGCCCCTGACGAGAAGGTTCATCTCTTCAGGATAGGGTAGCACAATTTTGAGCAACCAGAGTGCAGCTGCCATGGCTGCGACGCCCCGGGCCACGGGCTTGAGCCAATCGATGGAAAAGGGCGAGGAAAGACCGCAGCGCCGGCGCAACAGAAAGCCGGCGAAAAGGGCGGATGTCGTAAACGAACAGGACGCACCCAGGGCAAGCCCCGCGTAGGCCAAAGGCTGCATGAGGAGCAATCCGAAAACGAAATAGGTGGCCACGCTCGATGCCGCAACGTACATGGCTTCCCTGGGAAGCCCCCTCGAGTGAAGCGCCCTGAGGAGGACATTCATCGAGGCCATTCCGGGAAGACCCAGGGCAAACATGGCAAGGGTCTTCGAGGTGGCATGCCATGCCCATTCCCCGAAGGCCCCTCTCACGAAAAGCAGGTGCACGATTTCTGTGCTGAAAAAAAGCAACCCCGCCGTCACGGGAAGAACGATAAACATGGCAAACTTGAGGGCGTCTTCAATGCCCCGCCTGAAGGCGTCTTCGCCTTCAAGGACCTGTCGCGCCAGAAGGGGCAGGATGGCCTGGCTGATGGCCACGACAAAAAGACCCAGGGGAAGCTGGAGGATCCTGTCGGCATAATTGAGCACAGAGATCGAACCTTCCTGCAGGAAGGAACCAAGGACCCTACTGAAAACGGGAATGAGCTGGTTGAGGGAAAGACCCGCCGCATAAGGCAGGAAGAGTCTCATGACCCTCCTGAGCTCCTCGTTTTTCCTATCCGGCATTGCAGGCAACAGGGTCACGCCGTACCTTTTCGCCCAGACCCACTGAAGGAGGCACTGGGCGGCACCTCCGGCCAAAACAGCGACGCCGAGACTGTGTATGCCCTTGGAAGGTGCTAGAATGAACACGAGCAGGATAAAAACCACGTTGCTCACGGCGGGAGCGACGGCGGGGACGAAAAAACAGCCCATGCTGTTGAGGATGCCCATGGCCAGCGCAGCCACAGAGATGAACAGCATGAAAGGGAGCATCATTCGGGTCAGGGATGTCGCAAGAAGCGCATTTTCTCCTGAAAAGCCAGGCGCCAAAACCGCCACGAGCCATGGGGCCAGAACGATCCCGACGGCCACGAGCAGACCGGCGGCTCCCAAAAGAAAGGTAAAGGTCTCCCGGGCGAGCCTGTGCGCCTTTTGCAGCCCCCTTCGCTCGAGAGTCTGCGAAAAGACCGGGACGAAAGCCGCCGAAAGGGCACCCTCGGCAAGAAGTCTGCGCGAGAGGTTGGCAAGGGTATACGCCACGAGAAAGGCATCGAAGCGTCCCGACGCACCGAAAAATGCGGCGATCAAAACCTCCCTCGCCAGACCCAGAATCCTGCTCAGAAAGGTTCCCGCCATCATTTTGAGGGAGTGGCGCACCATTTTTGAGCCGCTTGACGCCATCTGAAACCACCTCGGTCAATCCCGCGGAAAGGATGTATTTCGATGCACGCAGAAACGGTCATCTGGGGTCTCGGAAACGAACTGCTCGGCGATGACGCCGCCGGAATCATCGTCGCCAGGCGCCTCTCGAAATCGCCTCCGGAAGGATGGACCATCGTAGAATGCGCGACCGTTCCGGAAAACTACCTTTCCACCCTCCCGAAAGAAAAGGCTGGCCGGCTCATTGTCATCGATGCCGCCGACATGGGGATCGAAGCAGGCGACGTCCGTCTGGTGACCCTTGAGGACATGAGGGACGTGAATTTCTCCACCCACGGTCTCCCCCTGCACATGCTGCTTTCGCCACAGGCAGCCCGGGCGAAAATCAGCATCATCGCCATCCAGCCCCTGGACCTTGCGCCCGGAGGGAAACTGACGCCGGTTGTGGAAAAGGCTGTAAACACCGTGGTGGAAGCTCTCGTTGAAGGCTCCTGGAAGGATTTCCCCCTCCTTCACCAGGAAAACCGGTCACCGAGATAGAATTTCCTTGCGACTTCACTTTCGGCAACTTCTTCAGGAGAACCCTCGATCAGGATGCTCCCCTGGTGTATCAGGTAGGTTCTGTCCGTAATGGCCAAGGTTTCCCGAACGCTGTGATCCGTGAGAAGGATGCCGTAACCTTTCGTCCTGAGACCCAGGATAATCTGCTGGATGTCATAGACCGCTATGGGATCGATCCCGCTGAAGGGCTCGTCAAGGAGGATAAAGGCGGGATCAATGGCCAGGCTCCTGGCGATCTCCAGGCGTCTCCGCTCACCCCCGCTCAGGGCAAAAGCAGGAAGGTCGATGACTTTCTGCAGGCTGAACTCTTCCACGAGGCTCTCGGTTACGTTGTTTTTTTCCTCCTCTGTTGCTCCCTGTTCTTCGAGGACGAGATGCAGGTTCTGTTCCACCGTAAGGTTTCGAAAGGCAGACGCCTCCTGGGGCAGGTATCCGATCCCCAGCCGCGCTCTCTTGTACATGGGCAGGTCCGTTACGTCGTCGTTATCTATCAAGACCCTGCCGCCGTCGGGTTTCACGATTCCCAGGACCATGTAGAAGGTGGTCGTCTTTCCTGCACCGTTGGGGCCCAGAAGGCCGACGATCTCACCCTGGCGGACGGTCAGGTTGACCGAAGAGACAACGGTCCGCCCCTTGTAGGATTTGCTCAGGTTTCTGGCCCAAAGATATTTCCCCTGCATTTTCAGGACGCCTGCTCCATCTCGACGATTATTTTTGGATTTCCCTCGGCCTCGATCCGGCCCGTTTCAAGCCTGTAAATCAGCCTTTCCGCCGTCAGTACCCGCCCGGGCTGCACAGCTTTGGCCTCACCGTAGAACGTCAGCATCCCCTTGGTCTTGTCATAATCGGCGGCACGGGAAGTCACCGTCGTAGGACGGCCATCGGCGGTTGTCGTATCCGCCCTGACATTCCCCCGGGCTTTGAGATTGACGAATACGCCTTCTTTCATCAGGCCATCGACGCTGTCAGCCGTGAGAATCACATCCATTTCGGCGTCTTCGAAACGTTTGACGCTGGAAGCGCGGATCCGGCGGTTTTCACCTTCCGTCTCGGATTCCAGCTCGTCGCAGAGTATCTTGCGGCGGCCGTTTTCCCATGAAGCGTCCACGTCGCCAAAGAGCCTCATGACGAGACCGTCCGCCGTCGCTTCACCCCGACGGGCCGAAGCGTTTATGCCGTCACCGGTTATCCTGACATTCCCCTCAGCCCGGATCAGGCCGGTCTCGGGGTCGTAAACAAGGGTGTCCGACACCATTTCGAAGGTTTCAGCCGACACGGGAGCCCAGAGGGAAAACACAAAGAGCAACCCCAGGCAGACCGCCGGAAATGCTGGCCTCATATCACACAACACCTGCCCTCTAGATGTAATCCCGAAAAATACGACACGGGCCTATTCTACCTCAAGGGCGAAGGTTATTTCATTCCCCGTAAGACCGGTTCCAGGATTTCCGCAATCTGTACCGCGTTGAGGGCGGCTCCCTTCCTCAGGTTATCCGCCACCACCCAAAAGGAGAGCTCCTTCGGGTCCCCCCCTTCTCTTCGCACCCTTCCGACGTAAACATCGTCGGTCCCGGCCGCTTCGCGGCAGGTGGCATATCCCTTACGTTCAAACTCATCGCAGCAGTAAACACCCGGCGCATTTCCAAGTAGCCTGCAGGCCTCGGAAGGATCAAGAGATTCCCTGAAAACGGCGGTCACGGCTTCGGCGTGCCCCCTGAAAACCGGCACCCGTACAGCAGTGCAGTTTACGACGAGTTCGGGAAGATGCAGAATCTTCCTTGACTCCAGGATCATCTTCCGCTCTTCACCGCTGATGCCGTCAGGGCCGATATCTCCGATTTCGGGCAAAACGTCAAAGGCGATGGGCCGAGGGTACGGCCCTGCACAGGGAACCCTGCCTTGCAAAACCGCTTCGGTGCCTTCCATCAGGGCATCGAGACCCTTTTTCCCCGTTCCCGATACGGACTGGAAGGTCACAACCCTCAACGCCTCGAGTCCGGCAGCATCATGCAAAGGCTTGAGGGCCGTAACCGCCTGGATGGTAGCGCAATTCGGGTTGGCGATAATTCCGGTGTGCCACCTTGCGTCTTCCGGATTCACCTCCGGAACAATCAGGGGTACATCAGGGTCCATACGCCAAGCCGAGCTGTTGTCGATCACGACGGCCCCCGCCGCCGCCGCGACCGGGGCCCATATTCTCGAGGTTTCAGCACCGGCGGAAAAAAGGGCGATGTCCACTCCATCAAAAGATTTTTCACATACGGCCTGGACAGAAAGGTCCACGCCAGAGAACCGCACCCTTCGGCCCGCGGAACGCGGTGATGCCAAAGGCAGGATTTCTGCCGCGCGGAAGGCCCGCTCCTCGAGGACTTTCAGCATTTCGCTCCCGACGAGTCCCGTGGCTCCGAGAACGGCGACTTTCATGGAGCATCCTCCCGGATAAATTCCCTGTGAAGCGATCTTACCGCCCTCTCTACATCTCCAGCCGCCACAACGCAGGTAATGGACATGGATGTGGAGGAAATCATGTCGATGTTGATACCTTCGGCGGCAAGGTTCGAAAACATCAGCGACGGGACCTCGGGATGGTTCGCGATGCCCGCCCCGACGATGGTCACCTTTCCGATTTCCGTATCGAAGGCCACCCCTTGAGCGCCGATCTCCCTGACGATGTCCCTGCAGATATCGATGGCCTCGCCAAGGAATTCCTTTTTCACAAGAAAGGCGATGTCATTCACCTGTCCGCGCATCACGCTCTGGATAATCATTTCGGCGCCGACGCCGCCGGCACTCAGACGGCCGAAAAGGCCCGCGGCTATGCCCGGGACATCGGGAACGCCCAAAACGGCCACCTTCGCCACATTCCTGTCACTTGCAATAGACCGGACTACAAGGCTTTCACACACGTCTTCCCTCATGATCCATGTCCCCTTTTCTTCCGTAAAGCTACCGGCCAGATAGACCAAAACCCCATAGCGTGCCGCCAGCTCCACACTTCTGGCCTGGACGACCTTCGCTCCGGCGGCCGCCATTTCCATGCATTCCTCGTAGGAAATTCGCTCCAGCTTCCGCGCTCCCGGAACAATCCCGGGATCGGCCGAATAGACCGCCGGAACGTCCTTGAGGATGGAGCACCGGTCGGCCTCAAGGGCCGCCGCAAGAGCGACAGCGGATAAATCGGAGCCTCCCCTTCCCAGGGTGATCACATCTCCGTTGCCGTTTCGGGCCTGAAATCCCGCGACAATCGGAATACGCCCCTGTCCGAGGATATCCGAAACGGGCTTGGGGTCGACTTTCGTTATTCTACCGTCGCCATATCTGCCTTTTCCATAAATCCCCGCCTGGGGGCCGGACAGGGAAAGGGCTTCGTATCCCTCCCGTTCAAGGGCCATAGCCAGCAGGGCGACACTCTGCTGTTCACCCGTGGAAAGGAGCTGGTCGACTTCCCGACAGTGATGGCTACCGGCCCTGAGTTGTCCTGCCAGATCCAGAAGCCTGTCGGTGCTTCCCTGCATGGCGGAAACGACGACCACCACATCAGAGCCCTGGTTTCTGAAACCGGCGATCCTGCCGGCGGCAGCCTTCATGTCTTCCAGTGATCGCAGGGAACTGCCTCCGAATTTCACCACTTCAAGAGTCACTCAGACCACCTCCTCCCGGCTTTTTCCCTGGGGTGTCCGCTCCACTGAGGCACCCTGCTCGTCCACATTAAGGACAAAAAACCGCGACCTCACGCCGTTTTCGGAAAAGATCCGGCACATGGCCTCCGCCACGTGGCGGGGAGAGCCCTGTGCCATGGCAAGAACACTCGGGCCCGAGCCGCTGATCGCCACTCCGAGACAGTTTCCCACATTCCTGACGGCATCCAGGATCCGGTCCCCTCCCGGAAACAGTTTCGAACGGAAGGGCTGGTGGAGCCGGTCATCCATAGCCCAGGGCAGATTCTCCCATTTGCCCGCCGCCCAGGAAGCCGCCAGAAGGGCCGCCCGGTTCAGAGAAAACACGGCGTCTTCCATGGATACCTGCCTTGGAAGGGCCTTCCTGGCGTCCTCCGTTTTGACCTGGACATCCGGAACGGCAACCACGGCGGTTATCCTTTCGGGAGGCGGAGGCAGCTTGACGTACCTGAGATCGTCGCCGTCGATACAGCTGACTACGAGCCCCCCGAGACAACAGGGGACCACATTGTCAGGATGGCCTTCGAGCCTGACCATTAAAGGCAGCAGACGTTCAAGCGGCAGCGGGTCCTCCCGAAGTGCGTTGGCCAGCAGCACCCCGCCCGCCACGGCGCTTGCGCTGCTTCCCAGCCCCCGGCACAGCGGTATGGCGTTCAGACATCTCAGCACAAGGCCAGGGGGCTTTATACCCCACTCTTCACAGGCTTTTTCGTAACTTCTGATGACGAGGTTCGACGCGGCGTCGTATAGTTCGCTGCTTCCCTCGCCTATGATCTCAACCTTGTATGCACCCGTCTCGTCGAAACCGGTGACGTCGTAGAAATTGTACAAAGTCAGCGCCAGCCCGACGGTATCGAAACCGGACCCCAGGTTCGCCGTGGTCGCCGTGACACGTACCCTGATACCCGCCGACTTCATGGCTTCATCGCCTCCAGAAGCGTCTCGTACCGGGCCTCGATCTCTACAGGAGGATCTATCCTTTCGAGCACGGCAGCGGGATCCTTTAGTCCCGTTCCTGTCAGAACCGCCACGACCGTCATACCCCGCCTGAGCCTGCCCTCTTTGGCCATTTTCGCAAGGGCGGCGATCCCCGCGCAGGAAGCGGGTTCGGCAAATATTCCTTCCTCGGAAGCGAGAAGTTTCTGGGCATCGAGGATTTCTTCATCGGAAACGGCATAAAAGCAGCCGCCGCTCATCCTTACAGCCCACCTTGCCCTTGGGCCATTGACGGGACGCCCGATCCGGATCGCCGTTGCAATTGTCTCGGGGTTTTCACAGGCTTTACCCGAAACAAGGGGTGCGGCACCGGCGGCCTGAACGCCGAACATGGAAGGGACCCCAAAACATTTGCCCCACCGCGCGTACTGTACGTAACCGGCCCACCATGCAGTGATGTTCCCCGCATTCCCGACGGGAAGCACCGTAGCGTCGGGAGCTTTACCGAGTTCATCGCAAACCTCCCAGGCTCCGCTCCGCTGTCCCCAGAGGCGATAACGGTTGACGGAGTTCACTATGGCCAGATCCTGTTTTGCCGCCACCTCGCGGGCAAGTTCGAGGGCCTTGTCGAAATCCCCTCTGACGGCGATAACCTTCGCACCGTGGATCAAAGCCTGCGCCAGTTTTCCAAGGGCGACCTTGCCGGCGGGAAGCAGAACATGGCACGGGATACCCGCGCGCGCCGCATATGCTGCAGCCGAAGCGGAAGTGTTTCCTGTAGAGGCGCAGACGACAGCTCTCGCGCCCGCTTCAAGGGCTTTCGAAACCGCCAGGACCATGCCTCTGTCCTTGAAAGATCCCGTCGGGTTCGCCCCCTCGAATTTTCCGAACAGCTCTACCCCGAGACTGTCCCCTATTTTCGAAAAGGGGATGAGTGGGGTACCGCCCTCACCCAGATTCAGACGCGGCGTACCAGACGTCAGGGGAAAAAGATTTTCATACCGTTCAAGTATTCCCGCCATGCTTTTGGACCTCCTTCGAAAGTTTCAGCCAGAAAACAAAAAATGCCCTTCCCGTCTCCTGCAGGAGACGGGAAGGGCATAAAAATAACTTCCCGCGGTTCCACTCCGCTTCCGCACGTACCCGAAAACCGGGGACCTGCGGCGCTTGATTCGCTGTCAGGGGCGAATCCCCGTCACCTTATCCCTTTACAAGGGCCTCGGATCCAGCTCGGAGGGGGTTTTCCCTTAAAAGGTTTCGGAGGGGGTTTTTCAGCCGGTGAACCCCCATCTCTGTCCGGCCTTTCGAAGGTACTCGTCCTCTTCATCGCTTTTGACGTTATACGATTTTGAAAGTACCGAAATTATTCAGAACTTATACCCCTTCCGGAAAAGCTTGTCAAGACGTTGCGCAATCCTGCAGAGTCTGCTAGAATACGCCGTCACATACTGGATGTTTCCAGGGAGGCTGATTACATGGCCGAGCAAACCTTGACAGAACAGACCATCTTGACAAGGGAAGGGTATGAGAAGCTCCGTTCAGAGCTCATACAGCTGCGCAGCGAGGGGCGCCAGGAGATCTCCAGGATGCTCGAGGAAGCCCGGAGCTTCGGTGATCTCAGTGAAAATGCCGAGTACCAAGCGGCCAAGGATGCCCAGGCAAAGCTGGAAAGCCGGATCCAGTGGCTGGAATACCAGTTGAGCAAGGCCAGGATCGTGGATGCGAAGGACGTCGATACCAGCCGGGTGAGCCTGGGAACAAAGGTAACACTCCTGGACCTTGACAACAAAAAGGAACTGTCCTACGTCATCGTCGGTTCCGAGGAATCCGACCCCAAAGCGAACAGGATTTCGGCGGCAAGCCCCGTCGGACAGGCAGTTTTAGGCAAATCCGTCGGTGATGAAGTAACCGTCAAGGTTCCCAAGGGAACGAGGAAATTCCGGATCAAGGGCATCTGTGTTTCATAAAAACAGTTCCGTGTGTGAAAGGGCATGTTTCAGGAAAGAGGCGCGCCCCTTTTTGCAACCGCCAGGGAAGCTGTCACGATGCGACCGCACAAATCGGCAAAGGTCCATCCCGAAGCGGCGGCCGCTTTGGGTACGAGGCTTGTGGCCGTCATCCCGGGTGCGGTGTTCACTTCCAGCACAAAGGGGTGGCCTTCGGGAGAAAGCCTGAGATCCACCCGGCTGTAAATTCTGCAGTCCAGGGCGCTGTGGGCCGCAAGGGCGGCCTCCGCGACCGCCGAAGCCGTCTTTTTCTGCATTGTCGCCGGACAAAAATACTCCGTCGCTCCGGGAACGTACTTGGCCTCATAGGTATAAAAGCCTCTTTTCGGCCTGATTTCCACCGCAGGAAGGGCGCGGGGGACATCATTTTCCTGCCAGACCGTGACGGTAATCTCCTTGCCTGGAATATACTTTTCCACGACCACCGACTCGTCATAGGCCAGTGCCTCTTCGAAGGCTTCCGTGAAACACGCGGGGTCGTCGATGATGGAAACCCCCACAGTGCTCCCACAGCCCGCAGGTTTCACCACGAGCTTCCCCCACGAGTCGAAAAGTTTCCTGATTTCGGCCTGCGGCAAATTCTGCCTTCCCTCGTGAAAAAACACCGAAGGAGGTGTAGGGACACCGGCTTGCAGGAACAAGGCCTTGCTGATGGTTTTGTCCATGGCACAGGCGCAGGCTTTCGGGCCGGAACCGGTGTACACCCGCCCGAAAAACTCCAGCGCCGCCTGGAGCCTCCCATCTTCACCCCACCCGCCGTGAAGGGCGATGAAAAACACGTCGGCCGAAGATTCAAGCACTTTTTGCAAGGTATCTTCTCTTGAAGTCACCTCGAGTTTCCTGGCTCCAAGACCGGCTTCCAGAAGGGCCTCACAAACAGCAGCCCCGCTTGCCAGGGAAACCTCGCGTTCGGGGCTGTCTCCACCGCAAATCACGTCAACCTGTATCATTCAAATAAAGACTCCTCAATGCTTCGTGTGTTCAGGAAAAAGGGATGGCTCGGGAAAGCATCGATCAAAAGGACAAGGCCCGCCCAGTCATCGTCACCAACGAGGTCGTCCCTGTATTCCAACCGGACGTTGTAGCAGCAATGATTGTCGTAATCGATCCTGTAGTACATTTCATCCAGATTCTCCGTACGAAGGTCGTATCCCGCCCTCGCCGTGACCTTCCATGTCTCTCCGAGGGGAATGGAAACGGTCTGATACAGCGACTCCTCGTCAGAGTACCGGTCCCAAAGCAGGGGAGATCTCCCGCTGACCCATCTCTGCCTCCAGTCCGTGACCATCTGCACCTCCCCGATGGGCCATCGCACTCCGAACTGAACGTCCGTTCTGCGCTGCGTAGCCGACGGATCTTCGTAATCGTAATACCAGTAACTGGAGGACCAAAAAGGGACCAACCCGCCCAACCTGGTCGACCCCGAAAGCCTTATCCGGCCCGCAAGTCTGTCCGCGGAACTTTCCCGTCCACTGGCGCTGAGCCCTTCATAGGAGCCCCACATCGCCGTGAGGTCGATCTTTCCAATCTCCCCGGGCAGTTCATAACGGGGCGACTGGATCGAGAATTCCGGCGATTTCCACAATACCCCCTCGAAGGTGTCCCCCAGGGCTTTCTCAATGTTGACAACCTGGGCCTCGGCCCATTCCAGACGCGTTTCCCAGCCATTTGCGGTATGCACCGCGCCCCATCTCAAGCGTTCTCTCTTCTCGTCCCGCTCTGAATCCCAGCTGTATTCGTACTGCGTGTAGAGGTCCAGATTCCCGCTCAGCTCATAATTTAAGGAAACCGAAGGCTCCAGATCCACTTCGGACCAGTAGATCATCCTCCACTTGCCCGTAAGAGGCCTGTTTCCAAAGGACCTCCCCCACAAAAGACCGACCCCTTTGTCGCCATCATAGACCAAAGACGGCGCCAGCGGATCCGCCTCGCGCTTCCTCAAATCGATGACGTAATCAAAAGGGTAGGTAAAAATAAAATGTTCCTTCAGGTAGAGCCTGGGCTTGTTTACGATGACACGATATCCGGGAAGAACGACGATCTTCTTCGACACCAGGCTGTAATGGGGCGGCCTTTCGGGACAACTGGTCACTGCGGTATCTTCCCACTTATAGACACGTTCGCCCGTGATGACCTCTTCGGAAACAGGCGAGCGCACCCATTGTTTTTCATCCAGTCGAGAGACCTGTATCGTTTCCACCGTGCCGTCGTTGAGATACACATGCCCCCGCTCGGCAGGGACTTTCCCCCAGGCGTCGTAGACCTTCCCCTCTCCCGAGACCATGTCGAAGAAAAGGCGTGAACCCTTGAGTTCCTGGCCGTTCTGAAAGAGCGTCAGCTGTTTTGATTCCCCGCTATAGGCCTCGACGGTGTTTTCAAGCGTCTTGTAGACAACCCGGTCCGCGTAAACGCGAAGGCCTCCGTAGCGAAGCCTGACATCCCCTTCGGCATGGGCAACGTCCTCCTGCTGATCATAAACCACGCGCTCTCCTTCGAGGACGACCTCGGCCGGTTCCTCGGCCGGTGAGTCGCTGCAAAGGAATGTCGCCAGTGAAAAAGTCATGAAAAACAGAAACATTCGTTTCAGCGTTCCGGCCTTTTCCATAAGACGGTGACTCCTTTTTCAAGTCGAATCCTGCCGCCGGGACGAAGTGTGCCGGTGGTCCCTTTCACATCGACGGACTCATCCCACAGATGAATGCCTTCAGGGAAAAACCAGACCTCTTCCTTTCCATCCCATTGAGCCACGGAAGCGGCCCAATAGAGGGGGTCCCTTTCGTCCTTTCGCCTGCCCGAGGGATCAATCAACCGGATCTCCGATCCGTCATGGGTCACGGTACCTTCGGGGGCTTCCATCACCCAGACGTCGCCTTTCGCCATGGTGAAGGTGACGTCAATGGCCTCGAGGCGGTTTATCTTTTCGTAGCGTTCGGCCCTCTTTGAATGAAGCACCCAGACATCCCCAGAAACTTCCCTTTCCAGGTCCAGTCCGCGAACAACCACTTCGGGGGTCCCGTATTCTTTATATCCTTCATCCTCGATACGCATGTCCCTGTAGAGGAAGGCGCCCCACAGCAGGACCAAAAGAAGGACCGCACCGAGAATCACCTTGTTGCGGCTCATCTTTTCCCCGGTTCCCCCTTTTCCGGATTCCTTTCGGGTTCCGCCGTCATCAGCTTCGGTGAAAGGCTAGAGCTTGTAATCGATCACGGCGGCGACACCCACCTGCTGGACACGGCGGAATCTCTCCAGGGGGTTGGTGGAATCTATGGGTATCAACACATCCACCCTGATCCGGTCCCGAAACCTCAGCTCCAGCTGGGCAACGGCCTTTGTCGATTCCACCTTCGCCTGTGGCCCGGACACCTGCGCCGCGCCGATGGCCGTTCCGTCTCCAACGGAAACGATGGGAACCACTTTCGTGGATTCCTCCGAGCCCACTCCCCTGTTGAAGGTGATGGTGTTGATGAAATCATTCAGAGGTTCGCTGAGGGCGCTCACGGCAAAACCGCCCCCGATGACACCGATGAGATCCTTGAGTTCAAAGGCCAAAGCTCCCCCGCCGACGAAAAGAACGCCGATGATGCAAAGGGCCGTCACCTTTCGCAGTTTTTTAATCATTTCAGTTCCTCCCAGTCGTCAAAATTCCCCTGGTCAGTACCCGCTCCGACATCGGGAACCTGCTGACGTTGTTCCCCCGCCGTGATCGGCTCGTCTTTTGGCAACATTCCCGCCGGAACAGGAAAGGCGTGAACCTTCATGCTCTGCGCCGTCTCCAGGTAGATGGGTGTTCCCGCAGGAATCTCCTTGGCATCGCCCCGGACGAACAGCCCACCCACGAGCCCGACCGGCCCGAGAGTCGCGAGTCCCACAATGCTCGTTCCGATCGCCGCCGCCACGGTCTTGTCGCTTTCCGCCTTTGTCACCGATGCATCCCCAAGGAAAACGGGAATCTTCTCGGGTCCGAGAGGTTCAAGGTAATCAAAGGCGAAGGTTATTTCCGAGGGCCTGCCGAAACTCTTCGGCTGCTTCACGGAATCCACCGTGGCGTGAATGAGGCTCCCGGCCGGAGCCACCAGGTGTCCTTCGATTATCAGGTTTTCCTCGAGTTTGAGTAACAACTCGTCACCTTTTTTCGCCATGCCCGGGGCGACGGTATCAAGGAAAGAAACCTTGAAGACCTGGTTTGTCGGCAGGGCAATCTCGACCCAGCTGATCTGGTCCGGGAAAAGAAGGGACACGATATGTTCAACGCGCATGGCCAGCGGCTTGTCCTCGGTCGCGGCCCCTTCCAGCACCCGCTCGAGCTCCGAGATACGGGCGTTCACAGGTTTTTGCATATAGACTTCGTGACCTATCGACCATTCGCAAACCCCGAGTTTGAAAACCATCGACGGCTGGTTCGGACTCCCCTCGAGAATAAAGTTTTCCAGGCCCTTCAGACGTTCCGTCAGACTCCCGGGAAGATCCCGTCCGAAAAGGTCCTTTTCCACCCTCACAAGGCGTTCTATCAGTCCGCCCGACATGGATCTGCCATACAGGGCTGCTTCGATATTCTCCTGGGAAACGACGGGGGGCGTTCCCGCCTCTTCGGCAAGAGCGCTAACCGGGCTCATCAGCAAGGTCGCCGCAAGGAACACTGCCACACACTTTTTCATCGGCACTTCGCCTCCTTGTCTCGAGGTTCGGTTTGCATCGCCGCCGCAACAAACTGCCTGAACAGCGGATGGGGCCTCACTGGCCGCGAACGGAATTCCGGGTGGAACTGAACACCGACGAACCAGGGGTGATCTTCAAGTTCCACGATCTCCACCAGGTCTTTTCCGGGACAGATGCCTGCCATCCTCATTCCCGCCTCACCCAGACGTTTCCGGTAATCGTTGTTAAACTCATACCGGTGCCGATGGCGCTCATGAACGAGTCCGGTCCCGTAGGCCTCCCGGACCCTGGAATTTTCCGCCAGTTCGCAGGGATACAGGCCGAGGCGCATGGTCCCTCCCTTGTCGGTGACGTTCTTCTGTTCATCCATGAGGTGAATCACGGGGTTCGGCGTTCCCGGGTCCATCTCGACGCTGTTGGCCGCCGCAATACCGCAGACATTCCGGGCGAACTCAACCACGGCGATCTGCATTCCGAGACACAGCCCGAAATAGGGGATTTTCCTTTCCCTGGCATATCGTGCAGCCTCGATCTTCCCTTCGGCTCCCCGTGAGCCGAACCCTCCCGGTACGAGTATCCCCTGAACGCCCCCGAGGGTCGCCTCAACGCCATGGCGCTCGACTTCCTCGGCCTCGACATGACGCAGCCGGATACGGCACCGGTGGGCCGTGGCGGCGTGATTCAGGGCTTCAACAACACTGAGGTAGGCATCCTTGTGGCTGACATATTTCCCGACCATGGCGATCTCGATCTCACGCTGCGGATTCTTGTGAGCTTCGACGAATTCCCGCCAGTCGTCGATATCGGGGTTTTCATGATCCGTCAGACCGAGTCTCTCCATGACGAGCCCGTCGAAGCGCTGTTCACACAACTGCAGGGGGACCTCGTAAATCGTCGAGGCATCGACGGCCTCAAGAACCGCCTTCTTCGGAACGCTGCAGAAAAGGGCGATCTTGTCCCGGATATCGCTCCCCAGGGGGCTGCTGGAACGACACACGATGATATCCGGCTGGATCCCGATGCGTCGCAGTTCATGAACGCTGTGCTGCGTGGGCTTGGTCTTCAGTTCCCCTGCGGCCTCTATGTAGGGGACAAGGGTCACGTGGCAGTAGAGGACGTTCTCCCTTCCCACACGGTTTGCCAGCTGCCGGATCGCCTCGAGGAAGGGCAATCCCTCGATGTCGCCCACTGTCCCGCCGATCTCGGAGATCACCACATCCACGTCGTCGTCGACCTTGAGAATGCTCTCCTGGATCTCGTTGGTGATATGAGGAATCACCTGGACGGTGGCCCCGAGGTATTTCCCGCCGCGTTCCTTGGAAATGACCGACGAGTAGATCTTGCCTGTGGTGACCGAGTTGTCCGAACAGAGGGATTCATCGATGAAGCGCTCGTAGTGTCCGAGATCAAGGTCCGTTTCAGAGCCGTCGTCGGTGACGAATACCTCCCCGTGCTGGAAGGGGTTCATGGTACCCGCATCGACGTTGATATAGGGATCCATCTTGATGATGGAGACCCTGAAGCCTCTCCGTTTCAAAAGTACGCCGAGAGAGGCCGCGGTGATTCCCTTCCCCAGGGATGACACGACGCCTCCGGTGACGAAAACATACTTGGCCATGTCTGGTCTCCTCCCACATGGTTTGCCTGTCCTTCAAAAAAACCGGACCAGAGCGACGTGCTTCTGGTCCAGTTTATTTCAACTCCGCTGTTTTGTCATAGGCCAAATTACGCAGCCGTCCAGGAGGCTACCTTCCTATCGCAGCACCTTCAACGGATTCATGGACTTGTTCTTGTAGCGAACCTCGAAATGCAGATGCGGCCCCGTCGACCGTCCGGTGGACCCGACCTTGGCTATTGCCTGGCCCGCTGACACCCGTTGCCCTTTCCGCACCAGAAGGCTGCTGCAGTGGGCGTACAGGGTGGAATAATCCTTCCCGTGATCGATGACCACGACCCGGCCGTATCCGCCCATCCAGCCGGAGTAGACGACCCTGCCGGCTTTCGAGGCCCTGATGATGCGGCCCGTCGGTCCCTTGATGTCGATGCCGGTGTGAAAATCACGCCTGTTTGTGAAGGGGTGCCTTCTCCACCCGTACCCGCTGGTGATCCTTCCCGAAAGGGGCCACCGGAAACCCGCCGAGACACTGCTTCCCGAGGATCCGCCCGTGAAAGAATACACCGATGTCACGGGCTTGGCGCCCGGCAGGAAGAGCTCCTTCCCCACGGCGATATTCGTCCCTGAAAAGCCGTTGACCTCCTGGATGGCTCCGACGGTGACGCCGAACTTGCTGGCGATCTCCGCAAGGGTATCGCCCTTTTCGACCTTGTAGAATACGCCGTCCTGGTTCGGGATCCGCAGCGTGGTTCCCACACGGAGATAGTTGGGGTTTTTCATGTCGTTGCATCCGAAAAGGGTGTTGATGTCAAGATTGAAGGAGTTGGCGATGGACCAGAGGCTGTCCCCCTCCCTCACGGTGTATTGCCCTATCTCAAGGGTCTTCACGGGGACGATTTTCTCCCGTTTTTCCCTGGCTTTGACCTCGGCAAGTACCGCTTCGGCGTCTTCTTTGGTCAGGGGAATCAAAAGTTCCTGTCCCTCCATGAGAAAGTGAGGATTCTCCAGGGCATTCGCCTTTGCGATCACCTCAGCAGGCAGGGAGAAATACTCGCCGATGCCGATCAGGGTGTCCCCGGCCTTGACGTAATACTCGACCCAGTGTCTTTGCTCCTGGTCACCGGCTTCTCCTGCTTCGTCCGGCTCCACTTCTTCAACGGCCTCTCCCGGGGTCCCTTCCTTTTCACCCGATTCGGGCTCAAGAATTTTCTCTTCCGGGGTCTTTTCCGGCTCCACTTCCTCCAGGACCAGATCCTCCTCGAAAAGGGACGGCCCTTCAGGAAGCGGCCCTATCCCAAGCGCCATGGCACCCGCAACGGAGGCCTGGATATTCTGTGCGTGTGTTTCGAGAGCCACCGACTTCGACATGTCTATGACGATAAAACCTGAAGGAACTTCCTGGGGAACTCCGTTTCTGCTGCTCACCACATCCTCAAGGGATCCGATGCCCGAACTTAAGCCGGAACAGATGGCCAGAAACAGCGTCGCACTCAGCATGACGGTGATGGTTATCCAGAAACCGACCTTGCCGGAAAGCTTCATTCTCCACCAGTTTCCGCCTTGGCGCAAAGAGAATCACTCCTCTCAAAGGGGGCACTCAGTAAAAATCAGGCCTGGTTGACCTTTATTGTCGCGAGAAAATCGGCATTCGTCGCCGTACTCTTCAGTTTCCCGAGGATCAGATTCAGAACCTCCGCCTCGTCGACATTGGCGATCCTGCGCCGGAGCAGCCAGATCTTCTGGAGTTCTTCCTCTCCCATGAGGAGCTCCTCACGCCGTGTTCCCGATCGTGTGATGTCGATTGCAGGGAAAATCCGCTGCTCCGAAAGCTTTCTCGAAAGGTGGACCTCCATGTTCCCCGTTCCCTTGAACTCCTCGTAGATGACCTCGTCCATCCGGCTTCCCGTATCCACCAGGGCCGTGCCGATGATGGTCAGGCTTCCGCCCTCCTCGATATTCCTGGCCGCTCCGAAAAACCGCTTCGGGAAATAGAGCGCCGAGGGATCCATGCCGCCCGAAAGGGTCCTCCCCGAAGGCGGCACCACGAGGTTGGAGGCCCGTGCAAGCCTGGTGATGGAATCGAGCAGAAGGACCACGTCCTTGCCTACCTCCACCAGGCGCTTCGCCTTTTCGAGGGTGAGGTTGGCCACCCGCATGTGTTCCTCCGCAGGCCTGTCAAAGGTGGAGGCGACAACCTCCCCGTCGACGGAACGCTCCATGTCGGTGACCTCTTCAGGCCGTTCGTCCACCAGAAGCACCATCAGTATCGTTTCCGGGTGATTCTCCGTCACGGCGTTGGCGATCTTCTTGAGGACCGTCGTCTTGCCGGCCTTGGG
>JBNGDE010000004.1:0-36911 GCA_049974925.1 Thermovirgaceae bacterium
GGCTTTTTCGTCAGCCGTACCCCTGTTTTCGGGCGTTTGCTGTCAAAGTCGAGCTAAAATTGTCAACAGTCGGGTTGCGTCGTGGAGGAAAATCATGTCGGTCAAAGAGACATACCTGCGGATTTCGGGCATCGTCCAGGGCGTCGGGTTCAGGTGGAGGACACTACAGAAGGCTAAAGAACTGGGCCTGAAGGGATGGATACGGAACAGGCCCGACGGGGACGTAGATGCCGTTTTGCAAGGCGATAATGAAAAAATCAAGGCGATGATCGAATGGATGGAACGCAGTCCACCTCACTCTCTTGTTCAAAACATCGAGGTTCAGTGGGGAAAGGCCGAAAAGCTCTACGCAGATTTCATGATTCGCAGGAGCTAGTGGACAAAGGGCATGACGACACGGTTTCTGCCGTGACGCCATACCCCCTATCCCCTATCCTTTCAAACAAGACCAGCTTTATTTGCCTGCTCCCACGATCTTCAATTCCGGCGTGTCGATACTCCGTTCGGAGTGGACCGAATTCCATGTCTTTACAGGAAGCCTCCAGATCGTGATAAAGCCTTTCGCCGCTTCGTGGTCGAAAACATCATGATCGGAATAGGTAGCAACATCGTCGACATACAGTGACTTCTCCGCTTTCAGTCCGACCACAACGGCATTCCCCTTGTAAAGCCTGACCCGGGCTACCCCTGTCACATGTTTCTGGATGGAATCGAAAAACGCATCCAGGGCGGTCTTCAGTGGAGAATACCAATAACCGATGTAGGTCAGTTCCGCATATTTCAACGACAGATCCATCCCTGTCATCAGGATGTCCTTGGGAAGGGTCATGGTCTCCACAGCCTGGTGGGCCTGCAGAAGGACGACCGTTGCCGGACATTCGTAAACCTCCCGACTCTTGAAACCGACCAGACGGTCCTCAATCATGTCAATCCGACCAACCCCGTGTTTCCCCGCCATATCGTTCAGTTTCGTAATCAGGCTGACGCCGTCCATGGCTTCACCGTTAATCGAAACCGGCAGACCTTTTTCAAATCCAATTTCCAGGTATTCAGGTTTGTCGGGGGCATCCCAGGGATCCACCGTCATGGTAAAGGCATCACTGGGCGGTTCCGTCCAGGGGTCCTCGATGGGTCCGCATTCGATTGCCCGTCCCCAGAGGTTGTCGTCGATCGAATAAGGGCTTTTCTTTGTCACCGGTACCGGAATGTCATGTTCTTTCGCGTATTCTATTTCGGCGTCCCTGGAAAAATGCCAGTCGCGGACAGGTGCTATCACTTCCAGCTCAGGATTGAGCGCCGTGGTACACACTTCTATCCTTACCTGATCCTGTCCTTTCCCTGTGCACCCGTGCGCCACAGCGACGGCCCCCTCGACTTTTGCTATCAGTGCAAGGTATTTTGAAATCAACGGGCGCGAAAGGGCGGACACGAGAGGGTATTTGCCCTCGTACCGGGCATTTGCCTTGAGAGCCGGCCACACCATGGTTTCCACGAATTCCTTTTTGAGGTCCATGACATACGCCTTCGAGGCCCCTGTTTTCAATGCTTTTGCCTTTGTCGCCTCCAGGTCGATCTGCTGGCCTACGTCTGCAGTCAATGTGATGACCTCATACCCTTTTTCCTGCAACCATTTGATCGCTACCGAAGTATCGAGTCCGCCGCTGTAAGCGAGAATCACTTTGCCCTTATGCATGAAGACCACAACTCCTTTTAAGGTTTTCCAGCTCGTTCTTCCCCCAATAAAAAAAGCCCGCCCCTGGGAAGGGGCGGGCTTGATACCCGCGGTGCCACCCTTTTTGCCGTTTTACCGGCCTCTCACGGCCTCTCGGCCGTTATTGCCCCTACTTGGCGTATGCCTTTCTTCGGGGCCGGCTCGGGGGCTCTTTTCGGCCGGTCTCGTCGAGGAACGCTTTCAGCGAAACGCATCCCCTCTCTGTCGACGAGCGCACGACCTACTCTTCCCCGTCATCGCCGTGTATTCGCATGCAACAGACGAAGAAAAAACAGGTCTTATACGTCTCGCTCGTCTCAAACGGATCCGGTTCATCTGCAATCGCTCCAGACTGATGTTTCCTGCAGTTCGCAGGAAATTATACAGGGAGCTTTCTACAATGTCAATTGAAAGGACCCCCTCAATTTCTTTTCAAAACCGCAGTTTCTCGAAACCTTCACGTCGCAGGGTGTCCATCTCCCTGTAATCCGTCAAATCCATGTGTATCGGGGTCACGGAGATATAACCTTCTGAAACGGCTGTTACATCGCTCCCTTCATCCAGACGATCCTCGGGATTCCCGCAGACCCAGAAAAATTCATTCCCTTTTGGGTCGAGCAGTCGCGTGACCTTTTCGGAATAATACCTGAAACCCTTTTTCGTGACTCTGAACCCCTTGATTTCGTGACGCGGAAGGTTCGGAACATTGATATTAAGCAGCGGTTTTTCCTGGAGGGACAGGTATGGAATTTTGCCAAGAATCTTTACGACCGCCTCCGCGGCTGTCTTGTAGTAGTGGATTTCGTCTTCCGGGCTGCAGGCGAGCGAAACGGCAATGGCGGGCTTCCCCAGAAAATGGCTTTCCACAGCTGCCGAGACCGTCCCTGAGTACGTCAGGTCATCTCCGAGGTTGGGCCCCCTGTTTATTCCGGAAATCACCATGTCGGCCCCGGCTTCTTCCCTTTCAAGTCCGAGGACGACGCAATCCGAGGGTGTGCCGTCGCAGGCGAAGGCCACCAAACCTTCCGGGTATGGTCCTCCCGTAATTTCCCAGAGTCTCAGCGGCCTTGTCAGCGTGATGGCATGACCAACACTGCTTCGTTCCCTGTCAGGAGCTATAACAAAGGGTTCAAAACCGCTTTCAAAAAGGTATGAGGCAAGTGTCACAATCCCCGGGGCAAAGACACCATCATCGTTTGTAACAAGGATCTTCATGTCAGAATCACTCCCGACACTAGAGGATCAGATAGAACAGGGTCCTGACGATCGGGCCCATGATAGCCTGAATGATGCCGGTCATCAGCAGAATGATCAGGATAAAAAAGCCGTACCGCTCCAGCCAGAAATACCCTTGCAGCCATTTCGGCGGCAAAACGAGGTAAAGGAGCTTAGACCCGTCAAGAGGCGGCACCGGAATCAGGTTAAAAACGCCCAGGCCAAGATTTATCAGAATCATGAGAATTGCAAACCTGCCGAGTGCCGGTATCGTCATAAAAGGAACCGGAATCAGGCGAATGATAACGCCACAGGCAGCCGCGGTCATAAAATTGCCGGCCGCCCCCGCTACTGACACTAGGGCCATATCCCGGGCAGGTTTTTTAAAATACCTCGGTTCAACCGGTACAGGCTTCGCCCAGCCGAAACGGAAAATAAGAAGCATGATAGCCCCTATGGGGTCAAGGTGTGCCAAGGGGTTCAAGGTCAGCCGACCAGCCCTTTCAGCCGTGGGGTCACCCAAACGAAAAGCCATGTAACCGTGGCAGAATTCATGGAAGGTAATCGCCCACAAGACGGCCGGAACGCTCAAGAGCAGATCAACGAAACCTGGCAGAGATCTCACATTTTCACATCCCTTCGTGGTCCGGTTTCAAACCGGCTGCGTATCCATTCGATTTCGTCTTCTCTTGTTTCCACAAGACCATCCAGCCTGGCCATTTTCAACAGGCGAAGCATCTTCCCGATGAGGGGTCCTTCCTTAAATCCCATATCCAGCAGATCGCGACCCTCCAGCATGGGGACTGTCTTTCTTAGTCTCGTCAGATACAGGAGAATACGGTGCCGCGCTCTCCACCTTCCCGTAGCGGCTGCCCAGTAAAGTGCCGTTGCCGGATGAACTTCTTCCAGGTATTCGTATATAAAAGACGCAGGCTTTTCGCCTCGTTCACCAAGGATGTTCTCCGTTGCCCCGAGGTCGTTGACGCCCTGCTCCACAATCTTCCTCTCCCGAGGATTCAGGTGCAACCGGTCCAAAACAGCGAGCTGGTCATCTTCAGAGGTTTCGCAAATCAGTGCAGCCAAAAAGGCGAGCCATGCATGTTTGCCCATATCAGGCAGATCCCTCGAAAGCCTTCGTTGAAATACAGTCAGACGCCGCATGGCCTGCATGGCGACCGTGCCGGGCTTGACTCCCCTGAAAAGGGCTTTCCAGAAGCCGAGGGTCCGAAAACGCCTGACGATGTCGTGCGGGGCCTTTTCCGAGAAGACAAGTTCGAGCTCGCTCCTGAGCCTGACCCCCGACAAAAGCGAAACGAGGCCCCCTCGTATGCAGTTTTCCAAAAGGCGAAGGGTGTTTTCCTCAAGGTTAAAACCAAGCCTTTGCTCAAGCCGCACGCCTCGTATGACACGAGTCGGGTCTTCCACGAAGCTCAGGTTGTGCAACACCCTCAGGGTCTTTTTCTGCAGGTCCCTTCTGCCGCCGAAGTAGTCCACAAGCATGCCCCAGTTTGACCCGTTTATCGAGATAGCCATGGCGTTGACCGAAAAATCCCGCCGGTAGAGATCATGTTTCAGGGAATCACTTGACACGAGCGGTTGTGCCACGGGATATTCGTAAAACTCACGCCTGGCCGTCGCTACATCGATCTTTCTGTCCCCCGGAAACACAATGGTCCCCGTCTTGAACCTTTGATGTACCGCCACATGACAGCCGTCGGCTTCCCAGGATCTGAGGAATGAAAGGGCATCTCCCTCAATCACGATATCGAGGTCCTCATTCGCCCGCCCAAGGATCAAATCCCTTACAAAACCACCTACGACATAGGCCCTGACTCCCATGGATTCAGCCCGATCCCCGAGTCTTCGTAAAAGTTGCGTCACCCAGGGTTTAAGTTCCTGCGACAAGAGTTCCGAAACGTCTTCAGTCCATGGCATTCGCGGGGTGACAGAACGTATCTCCGAAGGAAGAGATCTCGGATACAAGGCCCTGAGTATATCCGTTCTCGTAACAATCCCCGTCAGGATCATTTGATCCATGACGGGAAGCCTCCCGATATTGTTCAATACCATGATCCTGTGAGCCTCCGCAACGGAGGCCTCCGGTTGCGTCGTAATCGGACTTTCTGTCATGAAATCGCACACAGCCACATGGCCAAGACCGTGTATTTTCGCCTTGTCGAGGTCTTTTCGCGTGATGATGCCTGACAGCTTTCCGGAATCAACGACGGGGAGCGCGGCATGGCCGTAACGGATCATGATTCTGTAGGCGTCTTCCACTGAAGCTCCGGGATCTACCGCGAGCACCGGACTCGTCATGACCTCGCCAACGGTAACCGACGGTTCTATAGTCTGAAAAAGCCTTTCTTCCAGCCTTCCGATAATTACCGCGGGAGATATCCCCGTAAGAGTCACCGATGCCGCCTGTGGATGCCCGCCTCCTCCCAGGGGCGCAAGAAATTTGGCAACATCGAGGATTTCTTCCCTCGATCGGGCAACAACGTAGGTTCGTTTTTCCATTTGAACGGCTACAAGCGCGACGTCGGCGTCAAAATAGTCCCGAAGCCTGTGGACGAATAGCGAAAGTCCCTCTACGTAGGAATTGGTAGTCATTTCAGACAAGACGACCTTTGCCCCATGGACGAATTTTTCCCGTGCATTCTCCACGAGCTTATCCTGAATCCGGCGCTCCGCCGGATTCAGTGACATTTCAATATATGCCGGAATAGCTGTCATATCGGCCCCCATAGAGCGCAACCTGGAAAAAACCTGAATATCTCGTTCCGTCGTTGAGCCAAAGGTCAATCCTCCTGTGTCTTCATAAATTCCCATCGCAAAGAGCGTCGCTTCCAGCGTGTCGAAATCGATCCGCTTTTCCAGGAGGCGTTCAACGAGAATCGTCGTTGTGGCCCCCACCGGATCTAAGACAGAGAAATCTGCGCTGATATCTTGCTGCACGGGCGGATGATGGTCATATACATGAACCGTAAGCCCCCGACGGCCAAGGATCGCGGCAAAATCAGCTATTCGTAAGGGTGACCGCGCATCAACGACCACCAAAGTCGTAATTTCGTCCAGATTTACCTGTCTCGGCGTCAGTATTTCCCATCTGCCGGCCTGTCGTTTGAGAAAGTCTCTCACGTTACGACCGGCGGCGCCTGAAAAGCAAGGCACAGCCCCCTTATACAGCTTAGCCGCTGCAATCATGCTTGCAATTGAATCAAAGTCAGCACCAATGTGTGTCGTGATAACCTTCAATCCTGGCGAACCTCCCGTATCCAGTTACGAAGGGACTTGTCCGTTCTCCGGATTCGTCCGCTCCGCGGGTATTTCCCACGGCTTTGGGCCATCTCCATGATCACCGGGAAAAACCGTTCAGTGGTTACAGCTTCAGTCCTCCAGACCCTGGTCGTTTCAGGGGCTGATCCGCCCGGACTCATGTGGACCTCATAAATCCAGGTAAAGGCAACAAGGCATTCTGTTCCAAGTTTCGCAGCAAAGTCGCGGGCTTCTGTTTCGTTTTCCCACTCAACCGAAAAGGTGATGCATGAAGCCATCTCACGAAAGACGGAGGCCAGATCCAGAGCTCTCTGATACAGGCTTTCCAGTTTTCCCGAGTTGTTCACAACATAATCCACTGCTTCGCTTTTTTTGCAGGAAGGAAGAAGCCATTTTTCTCTCCGCGCTATCTCGTTGGCTGCCCATTTCCTTTTCCTGTTGCGTTCGATTCTCTGACTCATAGGAGCCGTCACATAAACTGTTACATCGACCCACCAGGGAACACCATTTTCAAACAAAAGCGGGATTTCCACCACGACCCAGCCATCCATGGAGAGTATCCGGCCTTCCAGGATGCTGCGCACCAGCGGATGGATGGTGCGGGCAAGCCAGCGGTATTCATTTTCATCTTCAAAAACTATTGACGCAATCCGTTCACGGTCCGGATTGCCCGCCTGGGAAATGACGGATTTTCCCCAGCGCTTCCGGATCAACTCGTTCAGGACTCCCTGCTTCCAGATTTCGTCAACAACCTCGTCTGCGATGACGACAGAGGCTCCCGCCTGTTTCCAGAAGTCCGCCAGAGTGCTCTTACCAGCTCCAATGTCTCCTGTCAAACCGACGACCAGCATCGTAAAAGTCCTCCTCGCCCCTGTCTTCGGTTTCCTTGCATTCCTCAGGTATTTCCCAGAGGAACCTCGAGAAACCGTTCCGCAAGATGGAACCGAAAAGCACCCTTTTCCTCGCGGCTGTCAGGTACAAGCGTTCCTCAGCACGTGTCATTCCCACGTAGCAGAGTCTTCGTTCCTCCTCCAGCTGTTCCGGGTCGTCCATGCATTTGTAATGAGGGAATATCGTTTCTTCGAGACCGGCAATGAAAACAACGGGGAATTCCAGCCCTTTTCCTCCATGGAGGCTCATCATGCTGACCTGGTCGGCGTCTTCGACGCTTTCCAGATCCATGTCGGTCATAAGCGCGATCTCCGCAAGCATCGCCTCAAGACCCTCAGCCGGGTCAGCCACGGATAACAGTTCCCTGATGTTTTCGGAACGTTCCTGACGTTTTTCCTTCGATTCTGAAGCAAACTCATTTTCATATCCGATGTCTTTCAGAATGTACTGCACGATCCCCGAAACATCTTCGCGCAGTTTCCATATGCGTCTCATGTGCCGTCCCAGTTCCGAAGCACCCTTTCCGGCCTTCCCCCTGAGCTCCGCCCCCGTTTCCTCGAGTTTCGACCAGATCCTGTCCGCTTCCGTCCCGGCGGTTTCCCGTATCCAGCTTTCCAGTCGTGCCAGGCTCTTTGGCCCCAGTCCCCGGGAGGGGACGTTGCCGATTCTCTCCAGTGCCGCCGTGTCGAGCGGATTCACGGCAAGGCGCATGAAGGCGATGGTGTCCTTGATTTCCCTGCGCTCGTAAAAGGCTGTTCCGCGTACGATTCGATAAGGGATCCCGTTGCGCAAAAAGATTTCCTCGTAAAGCCGGCTCATGGCGTTGATCCTGTACAGCACCGCCATGTCTTTGTATTTGTAGCCCATGCTCCTGAGCTTGCGCATCTCGGCGGCAATGTAGTCGGCTTCGTCATGTTCGCTTCCGGCGAAAAGCACCTGTACCGGGCATCCCGCGTCTCTTTCGGTCCAAAGAGCCTTTTCCCGTCGCTTTCTGTTGTTCTGTATCACTGCATTTGCCGCCTGAAGAATCGTTTCCGACGAGCGATAATTTCTTTCCAGAAGAAAGACCCGGGCATCGGGAAAATCTTTTTCGAAGTTCAGGATCATTGACATGTCCGCTCCTCTCCAGCCGTAGATCGACTGGTCGGGATCTCCTACAACCATCACGTTTCCCGAGGAGCCTGCAATCATCCTGAGCAAATGGTACTGCGTCTTGTTCACATCCTGGTATTCATCCACAAGGATCCACCGGTACCTGCTTCTTTCCGCCTCCCGGAGCGAGGCATCTGAAGAAAGCGCCTTGAGCGGGAGGGCGAGCAGATCGTCGAAATCCACTGCGTGCTGCTCCTTGAGAAGATTCTCGTACCGTTCAAATACCGTTTGGAGTGGTGGATCCATTTTCCTGTACTCGAACGTTGGCGGAGCTATCTCCCTCTTGCATCTGGATATTTCCTCAAGCACCCAGTTCGGGTCAATCTTTTTCGGATCAAGCCCCTGTTCCTTCAGGATCTTCTTTACGGCTGACCTACTGTCTCCACGATCGAAAACGACCCGGGCCTGCCGTTTCAAAACGCTTTTCACCACATTGCCGTAGCGGGAAAGAAATTTCAGTCCGTAGGCATGAAAAGTGCTGACATCCATTTGAGTCTGCCCCATCTGGAGCAGACCCCTGACCCGTTCCCTCATCTGCCGTGCCGCCTTGTTCGTAAAGGTCACGGCGAGGATTCCGGAAGGGCTGAGGCCTTCCTCGGAAACGAGATAGGCATACTTGTAGGTAAGCACTCGTGTTTTCCCGCTTCCTGCACCAGCCAAAACCAGCATGGGGCCGCCGGTGTATCTGACTGCTTCCGCCTGCTCGGGGTTCAGCGACGCAAGCAAATCGGGAAGGGTTTTCTTCATTGCCGCTTCTCCAGAAGCCAGCGTTCGAGCACTTCCGACCATGTTTCGATACCCTTGCCGTTCAGGGATTCAACCTCCAGGCAGCTGGCCAGCGGGTTCAGCCTTTTGACATCTGACCAGAAGAGCTCGCCGTCAAAATCGAGATAGGGGACGAGATCGACTTTCGTCAGCACGACGGCACCGGCCTCATGAAAAAGATGCGGATATTTCAGGGGCTTGTCGGGGCCTTCCGGCACACTGCACACCGCAACCTTGTAGTCTTCCCCGAGGTCGAATTCCGCCGGACAGACGAGGTTCCCCACGTTTTCCACGAAGAGGATGTCACGACCCGAAAGAGGTATTTCATCAAGGGCTTTCCACAGAAGATGAGCTTCCAGGTGGCATCCGCCCTGTGTATTGATCTGCACGACAGGCGTTCCTGTTTTCGATATCCTTTCCGCGTCTCTCGAAGTTGCTACATCACCTTCAATAACGGCACAGGAAAGGGGGATCTTTTCCAGTGTGGCTTCAAGAAGCGTTGTTTTCCCCGCCCCCGGCGAACCGATCAGGTTGACTACAAGAGTTCGCTCTTTCCGCATCCGTTCCCGGATACGGGTTGCGTATTCTTCGTCAGCGGCAAGGACAGACCGCTTAATGTTGATTTTCCTCGGCATCTGTTTCCTCCACCTCCAGTGATTCGATCTCAAGTTCCATTCCTTCGAGGAGCTCTACGTCGGCACTTCCGCAGTTTTGACACAGAAAGAGTGCCGCATCTTTTTCTGTCCATATATTTCCGCAGGCACTGCATTTTTTTTTGAGGGACACCTCTTCAAGAAAAAGCTGCGCCCCCTCGAGAGCCGTCCCCTTGATGGAGATGTCAAAGGCGAAATGCATGATTTCGGGAATCACCTGTCTCATTGCTCCGACTTTCAGATGAACGGCATCTATCCTGTCCCAGTCATGCTCATCCTGGAGCTTGAGCAATTCTTCCAAAAGAGATTCGACCATTGACAATTCATGCATTGCAATCGCTCCCTGCATACCCTTTGAGAAGCACGAAGCTTTCGTGAAAAGCTGCTCCGTACCCCGGATTCACAACAGCTCTGGTCAAGCGGTTGATTTTTCCGGATCCCTGAACCATGACACAGTACCCCGAATCCATAGCCTTGTCGAATTGCAAGATGGCGGAAACCTTCGCCTCGGCCCCACGGATTTCCACCCTGTCTCCTTCATGAAGACCGCGGCGGTTTCCTTCCTTCGGTGAAATAGCGACGACGGGCATGTTGACTTCCTGCAATCCCCAAGTCTGACCATTTATATATTCTCTTGTGTGCACGGTGACAAGCCGGAGCCGGTCGTTACCATCGAGAGCAGGACAGGATGGGATCAAACAGGGAAGTGTTATCGCTTCTGCTTCTTCCGACCATTCATGGGATTCCCGCATCCTGTAGACACCTTCCCCCAGGGCTTCCTTCTCCGGCATATCCAGCAATGCACGATCCATTCTCTTGTGCAGGGACTCGATGTCGATACCAAGGCCGAGAGCCTCTGCCAGACCCGCCATGATCGTCGTCTCCGGAAGCGCTTTACCTGGAGGTTCCAGGACTTTTTCACTCCGTAAAAGGTGTGTGTGCCACCAGGACCCCCTCCAGTCCGGGCCTTCCTCCAGAAAACATGCTACCGGCAGGACCAGGTCACACAAGGCGGCGGTTTCCGTCATTTCGAGATCAATGCAGACACTAAAATCCAGTGAATAGATCGTCCGTTCCAGTGCATGGCAGTTGGGCCCCTGCTTCGCGGGGTTTGCGCACGAAAAAAGGACCGTTCCTACGGGCGGGGAAAGCCTTCCCGCCACAAGGTGCCAGACGGCGATAGGGACTCTCCGCTTCACAGCGGGAGTGCTGAGCAGGTTTTCTGGAAAAAATTTCATCTCATCCTTTCCGAAAACGAGACCCGCCCCCCGTTCCGAAAACGCTCCGAGGAGCAGCGCAAGGGACGTCAATACATGGAAGGTGAAAGACCCATGGTGATATCTTTGCGCTCCATATCCTCCGTAAATGACAAGAGGTCTGTGTTTCATGATCCACCGGTACAATTCTTCAACGTCGCTTTTCTGCATTCCCGTTTCCTGCAAAAGACTCTCCTCATTGAGTTTGTCCAGCATATCAAGGAAGTCGCCGGGATTTCGAGCCCGGTCTTTCCAGTTTGCCGCCGCATCATTACGGTCTGTGATCATCTTGCACAGCAGTAGTGCAAGGCTCGCATCAGACCCGGGCCTCACACGCCACCATTTCCCTGCGGCTTTTGTCGTCGGCGTCGTCCGGATTTCTATAGCGGTGAAATCACCCGACCTGTTTCGCAAGTCCTTCAATATCGGAAGAAGGTGGGGATGCGTTTCAAATGCGTTCCTCCCCCACAGTAAAATCCCCCTCGCATGCTCAAGCTCTTCGGGGGCATAAGTCGGTGTTTGCCCGAAGGCTTTCTTTAGTCCTGCGTTACCGGCCGCACCACAGAGGGAACCAGCTGTTTGAGAGTATCCGCCCAGCGCGGAATAAACTTCAAAACCAAGCTTCTTCGAAAAAAACTGGGATCCCGCGCTCTGGTAAAGGAAGTTCGCCAGAGGGCCGTGTTTTTCCACTGCCTTCCGCAGATGAGCGGCCCAGATCTCCCACGCAGTATCCCAGGATATCTCCCTCCAGCCCGATCCTTCCTTCTTGAGCGGGTATTTGAGCCTTTCCGGTGACCGAAAGCGAGTTTCCCATCGCTTCCCCTTTGGACAGATCCACCCGCGTTGCAGTGGGAGTGCCTTGCCGCTCTCAATGGTGATCCCGTTGCGCCCGCCTGTTCTGTATACCAGGAAAGAACATGCGTCTGGACAGTCATGGGGGCATGCCGATGGTACAGCTTTATTCATTGGCCTTTTCCCTCCAGAGCCCGTCAGGTTGTGGGCGGGCCAAAAAAATGGGTGGGACGCCCGGCCCCACCCACCGCTCTTGCAATTCGGGCCAGTCGCCCTGTTATTCTTCCGGAACGAGGATGCCAAAACCTCCGTCCTTTCTCCTGTATATTACGCTGACAGACCCGCTTTCGGCATCACGAAACATGAAAAAAGTGTGCCCGAGAAGATCCATCTGCATTGCCGCTTCTTCGGAGGACATCGGTCTCAAGGGAAATCGCTTGACCTTGACCACATCCTCCTTTTTATTTTCCTGTTCGGTGCTGATCTCGTTGAGGAATCCTTCGATATCAAAGGTCAGGTCTTCGTGAGACTTCATTCGGGCCTTGTCCTTGAGGTATGACTTGTGGCGTTTGACCTGTCGTTCGATATTCTTCAGACCCTTGTCAAAAGCCTTTCTGACATCAGGAGCGTAGTCCTCTCCACGCATGATCACCCCGTTTACGTCAGAGGTGATTTCGACCACATACATACCCCTGTTGAAACTGATTTCCACCTGTGTATCGAAAATGCGGTCGAAAAACTTCTCCAGCTTGCCCAGTTTTTTCTCCATGTACCCCTTGAGTTCGTCCGGTACTTCTACGTTACGGGTTACGAACCGAACTTCCATGGGCTCGCCTCCCATCTTTTATATGATGTCCTATTGTAGCATCCGCATCCTTCATTGGCTATGAGGTCGATTCCGCGTATAATCAGTTTTGCCAGTTTACCAGTTTTACAGCGAGACAATTCCGGAAAAGGAAAGTAAAGGAGTTGATGTCTTTGAACCTCTCGAAACGTGCCCAGCGGATGGAACCTTCAGCCACTTTGGCAGTAGTTGGGAAAGCAAAGCAGCTCAAAAAAGAAGGGAAGCCTGTCATTTCCTTTGGAGCCGGTGAACCTGACTTTGATTCTCCCCCGTCTGCCATACGCTACGCAAAGGAAGCCATAGACGCAGGTCACACCCATTATACACAGGCAACGGGTATCCCCGAATTGAAACAAGCGGTGACCGCCTATTATAAAAGGCGCTTCAACCTCTCATTTTCCACCGACCAGGTGATCATCGGGGCCGGCGCGAAACCCCTGATCTACTCAGCCCTCGGCTGTCTCGTCGATCCCGGGGATGAAGTGATCGTTTTTTCGCCCGCCTGGGTGAGCTATGTTGAACAGATACGGCTCTGCGGGGCGGAAGCCGCTGTTGTCAACACTATTTCCTCAGGCTGTGTCCCAAACCTGGAGAAAACCCGGCAGGCTGTGAACCACAAGACGCGAGGTATGTTGATCAATACCCCCAATAATCCAACGGGAGCCGTTTACGATGCAAAAACACTGAAAGCCCTTGTCGAAATCGCCGAAGAAAACGATCTCTGGATCATCTATGACGAAATCTACGAACGTCTCGTTTACGGTACAAAGCATCACGAAAACCCTGTTTCGCTTGTTCCCGGAGCGGCAGACCGACTCATTATCATCAACGGTGTGAGCAAGGCCTTTGCAATGACCGGCTGGAGGATAGGCTATGCCATTGCCCCCGAATGGCTTTCAACCAAGTTGGGAGCCTTTCAGGGTCATCTGACTTCCAATCCCTGTTCCATTGCCCAGTGGGCAGCACTCGGGGCATTGCGGGAAGCGGAAGAAGATGTGCGGAGGATGCACGGGATCTTTGAGGAACGTCGGGAAAGGATGACCTCACTTCTCGAGAAAATGCCCTGCATATCCTTCGAGAAACCTGACGGTGCCTTTTACGTTTTTGTCAACGTCGAAAAAACCTTCGGAATGTCAGTTGGAGGCAAGACGATCGAAAACGACCTCGATTTTTGCTCCGGTCTCCTTTCTTCGGAGTACGTAGCCGCCGTTCCCGGAACCGCCTTTCTCGCTCCAGGCCATATCCGGTTGAGTTATTCCAACTCACTTGAAGAAATTGAAGAAGGGATGAAGCGCCTTCACCGCTTTCTTGATTCACTTCAACAATAAATGAAGAAACCTTTTTTGGCTGGGAGAGCCTTTTTTCGGTCTCTTCCAGCCAAAAAGAACCGATTGCAATTATTTCCTGCCGTGCGTTCCTGAATTACCTTCGAAAGTTTTCAAGGTATGATTGAGCCCCGAAACAGACGACTTTTCGTACCGACATTCCGAGTTCGCTATTTGGTGGAATATTTCAACCCTCGAGAATTTCCTTTTCTTTTGTTTCTGCTATCCTGTCTATCTTTTCGATATACTCATTGGTAATCTCCTGGACTTCTTCGAGGTAGTCATGCATCTGGTCTTCGCTGATATCCCCGTTTTTTTGCTTCTTCTTGTAAGCGTCGTTCCCTTCCCTGCGAATATTCCTGACGGCTACCCTCGCATCTTCAGCGTGTTTTTTGACGAGTTTCGTGAGTTCCACCCTCCGCTCACCTGTCAGTTCAGGAATAATTAGCCTGATATTGTCACCGTCAACCTGAGGGTTGATACCCAGAGGCGACGCCTGTATGGCTTTTTCTACCGACTTGATTGCCGTTTTGTCCCAAGGGGAAATCAGTATTTGCCGGGCATCAGGAATGCTGATCGACGCAAGCTGTGATATCGGAGTCTGGGTACCGTAATAATCGACTTTTATGTCTTCCACGAGTGCCGGATGAGCCCGGCCTGTGCGGACACCTTGAAGTTCCTTCATGAAATGTTCAATGGCCTTTTCCATTCTCTCTTTCAGGTCTTTCAGTTCAGCGTCAGCCATTTGTCCTCTCACTCCTTTTCAAGATGTACGAGGGTCCCTATCCGTTCGCCTTCGAGAACAATCCTTTGCAACGTTCCTTCCTTCTGGATGTTCGCTACGATGATGGGAATCTTGTTCTCCATACACAAAGAAAAGGCTGCCGCATCCATCACTCTCAGCTGCTTCTGGAGGGCATCCATATAAGAGACCTTCCTCAAAAGCCTGGCTTCCGAATTCCTTTCGGGGTCACTATCATATATACCATCCACTTTTGTCGCCTTCAACAGGCAGTCGGCGCCGATCTCTGCGGCACGAAGCGCAGCCGCTGTATCGGTGGAAAAGTATGGGGACCCGGTACCTGCGGCAAAGATGACAATACGTCCTTTTTCCAGATGGGACAAAGCCTTTCTCCTGATGAAGGGCTCAGCTATTTCCCTCATCTCTATAGCGGTCTGGACGCGTGTCGGGACCCCCATTCGCTCGAGGGCATTTTGCAAAGCGAGTGAATTGATAACCGTGGCCAGCATGCCCATGTAATCCCCTTGTGTCCTGTCCAGATTGACGGCATCGGCGTTTGCCCCACGAAAAATGTTGCCTCCACCAACGACCATAGCTACCTCAACACCGTTTCTCACAAGCATGGCAATGTCCCTGCACATGCGGACAATGATCGACATATCCAGGCCGAAGGACTTTTCGCCTGCGAGAATCTCACCGGACAGTTTCAAGAGAATCCGTTTATACGGAATCATCCTATTCTGCCACCTCCGAGTACGCCATCTGGGAAAATCCCAAAAAAGGGGCGGGGATCCCCCGCCCTGGTTCTCTTTATTCGCCTATGGCAAATCTTGCGAATCGTTTGACAACAATGTTTTCACCAAGAATTGCAATGTTTTCGACGAGAACATCCTTTATCTGCTTTTCGGGGTCTCTGATGTATTTTTGCTCCATCAGGCAATTTTCCTCGTAAAACTTTGCTATCCGGCCCTCGGCGATCCTTTCCAGAATATGTTCCGGCTTTCCTTCTTCAAGTGCCTGTTGCTTGTATATTTCCTTCTCCCTCTCAAGGTCCTCATCAGGGACATCTTCACGGGTCAGGTACTGCGGTGCCGCTGCCGCGATGTGCATGGCGATTTCCTTGCCAAGCTGCTGAAATTCATCGGTTCTGGCGACAAAATCGGTTTCGCAGTTCAGTTCCACCAAGGTTCCGATTTTTCCGTTTGTATGGATATAGCTGAAGATATTTCCTTCTGAAGCTGTTCGTCCTGCCTTTTTCGCAGCCTTGGCAAGACCTTTTTCCCGAAGAAAGTCAACAGCCTTTTCCAAATCATTCTCACATTCTTCAAGAGCTTTCTTGCAGTCCAGGACCCCTGCACCGGTGCGATATCGGAGTTCCTTGACGGTTTCCATGTCAACGGCCATTGCCTATTCCTCCTTCCAACCTTTACGATCAACAAGTTCCCTGTCGACGATGTCCTCTTCGACCTCGCCATAGTTTTCCTGGAGTTTCTCCCTGACGGTGATCACATCTTCTTCCGTTACGTCAATGGTTTCGTTGTCTTCTTCGGCGGGAGCTTCCGCTTCCGCTGGCTTTTCTGCAGGCACCGTTTCCCCACTGTCTTCCCCCTGCCTGCCTTCAACTACGGCATCGGCCAAAAGACCAATGATCAGTTTGATGGCCCGGATCGCATCGTCGTTTCCGGGAATCGGGAAATCGATCAGATCCGGGTCGCAGTTCGTATCCACTATGGAAATGATCGGGATGTTGAGTTTTCTTGCTTCGAGAACGGCGATGTCCTCCCGTTTCGGATCAACGACAACCAGGGCGTCAGGCAGGTCTTTCATGTCCTTGATACCGAGCAGGTATTTTTCGAGCTTCTCTCGCTCTTTTCGAAGTCCCACTAGCTCTTTCTTGGTCCATTTCTGAGCCCCTGCACCCGAGTCAAGAAGTTCCTGGAGTTGCTTCATTCGGTTGACACGTTTTTTTATGGTCGAGAAATTTGTGAGTAGACCACCGAGCCATCTATGGGTGATGTAGAACTGGCCGCAACGAATGGCCTCATCCCGTATCGTTTCCTGAGCCTGCTTCTTCGTTCCCACGAAAAGAACCCCACCACCGCTTTTGGATACTTCTCGCAGAAAGTCATAGGCTTTTTCAAGCCCCTTTACGGTTTTCTGCAGGTCCACGATGTAAACACCATTGCGCTCGGTGAAAATATAGGGCTTCATCTTCGGGTTCCACCGTCGCGTCTGATGCCCGAAATGCACACCGCATTCAAGAAGCTGTTTCATTGTCACTATTGCCACTTGCAACCCCTCCTGCATTTTTGGTTTGAGCCTCCACGACCGTCTTCCTGGCCCGGAATCCCTTTCGGGACACCACCGGACCGGTCGGGTCGTGTGCGTCATACGGCCATCGGGGAGTATACCACAGGTGCCGATTGACCAGCAACAGATTTGAACGTACTATATACCCCATACGGCTACTTGTTGCTTCAGAAAATACCAGGGGGGATTGTGAAATGGCCCATGGATCATTGATTGATCAACTTGAGAACATGCCGCCCGACAGAAAGGCGATGCTCAACCGCCTGAAACGGGTTGAAGGGCAGCTTCGCGGAATCCAGCGAATGATTATCGAGGACAAACCATGCAGGGACATCCTACTGCAGCTTTCCGCCGCCAGAAAAGCCATGCAGACAGCGTGCATCGAAATCCTGAAAAACTATGTCAAAAGCTGCCTTGCCGAATCAAAGACACCTGATCTGCAGGAACTTGAAAAACTCATCGGTACCCTTATCGACATCGCGCCGCCTCCCTGTAACACCACCCTTGACCAGGGGAGCGCCCACGAAGAGGAAAACCGGTAACACCGGGTCTTTCTCTCCCCGCCTGAAACCGTTGGGAGTCCGGGCGGGGAGAGTTTTATTTTTCTTCTTTACCACCGTCATTCAGGAAATCCGCCAGGAAAACCGCCCCGTCAATTTTCCTCCCCGTCAGGGAATCCGTCATGGAGTTGTCGGAGAGAAGCCAGACACGCCAGGTGGCGATAACTCTATCGCTCCGGGCCGTTACATAGGCCGAGCCAAGTACGGCTCTCCACCCTTCCCTGCCTGAATGCCGGGCTTCAGATTCAGCAACGGCAGCCGCCTTTGATGCTCCGATGACAGGAGGAAGGGTTTTGCCCGCAGGAGGTTCTCTTTCGATCACTGAAACCGCGCCTTCCGGAAAATATTCCGCTTTCCCCGTCGATGCGTCAACGACAGCCTGATAGTACCTGTATTCGGGGCGCCGCAAAAGGCCTCGGGTAAAAACTTCCACGGGGACAACAAACACAGGCTGCAGAATAAATTCCCCGGTCTGGGTTATTTCCCTTTTCGGTTTTATGTAGCCATAAAACGGTGCATCCATTTTGCCGGCTCCCCCATAAAAATTACGGTTTTCTACAGGGGGCCCAGAGAGTCTGTGTCACCCAAAGATCACCGCTTACCGTTGCTCCCTTCCGGGCCTGGCGGGGTTCGCGGGTCTTTGCCGCACAGGGCTGGACCCCCTGTGAAAAACCGTAACGGATCATGCAATGGCCGGACTTTTGGTGGGTCAAGGGTCTGTGTCCCTCGATCAGAGGCCGACAGCCAAAAAATGGCGGAGAAGGAGGGATTCGAACCCCCGGGGCGTTACCGCCCAGACGCTCTCCAAGCGCCCGCCTTCGACCTCTCGGCCACTTCTCCGCAAGATTGTGAATGGGGATTTCGTTTGGCGGAGAGAGTGGGATTCGAACCCACGAGGCGGCTCATCACCGCCTAGACGATTTCGAGTCGCCCGCCTTCGACCTCTCGGCCATCTCTCCACCCTGTTCTTCCCGCTTTCTGCGGGACTGAAAGAACTCCCGAAGCATTTTAGCACAATCCTCCGCAAGGATTCCACCCCGTATTTTACATGTATGATTCCATCTCGCATCCTGCGGGATATCGTACAAGGTCCCGCAAGCACCCCACTTCGGGTCTTTCGCTCCGTAAAACACCCTGCCCATTCGCGCCATAACAAGTGCTCCGGCACACATCGGGCAAGGTTCGAGGGTTACGTAGAGGTCGCAGTCGTCAAGCCTCCAGCGTCCAAGTTTCTCCCCCGCCTGACGGATGGCGACGATTTCCGCATGAGCCGTGGGATCCGATGTCCCTTCGCGCCTGTTGAATCCTTGGCCGACAAGCCTGCCGCTTTGAACAACGACGGCCCCGACGGGGATTTCTCCCTCGGCACCGCCCCGCCGAGCCAAATCCAGGGCGAAGGTCATCCAAGATTTGATCATTTCGTCAGATTCCCCGTTCACCGGCGTTTCGCTCCTTTTTCCTTGAAGCCGTTTTTACAATGTCCTGGCATGACTTCCCCGTGCCGGGGGCTCAGCTTTTCGTCCTGTGTTTCATGAAAAGGTACATGAGGCCGAACAGAACCCCGGAAGCGGCGATAATGAAAAATCCCAGCAAGAATCCCCCGTCAAATTTTCCTGTTTTAAATGTTTCGCGCAACCTGGCAATCCTCGGGGCAGTCTCTCCTTCTTCGTTCACAAGACAGATGGAGCCTTCGATTTTTCCTTCAAGCAATGTCTTCTGAAAACTTTCCGACCACGGTATTTCCGAAGGCCATGTCACCACAAGTAAAAGACTTTTCCCATCCCCTTCAAAGAGCTGAAAAAGGACTGATTTCTTTGCGTATCCCTCTGGAACAGAAATCCTCAATGGAGAGGAGAAAAAGCGGAGATTTTTTTCGTCGTATCCCACAGCCAGGGGGATATCCATTCCCAATATTTCGTCGGCCCGGCCCAAAACCAAACGCGGTTCCTTTCGTTGTGTTCCAGGATACACATCAAGAGGTCTGACGAAAATTTCCGGTGGGTTGCCCCACAGACCTTTCAATCCCGCAAGAAAAGAGTTCAACATGTTCAAGGCAGTTTCGTCCACGGATTTTGCCGCGTAAACGGTAAGGGCCTTCCCCCTGATAAAAGCTGTAATATTTTCCAGGAAAGGCTCTGGAGACATCTCTCCCAGGAGAAAAACAATTTTTCCTTCTCTTTCCAGAACACACCAGGGCTCCCATGCGCTGTTTGCTGCCGAACTTTGCCGGGCCTCAAGAGTTACTTCCATGGCAACATCAAGAAACCGCTCATTTTTTCCGGGAATAACCGGCAGAACAAGCATCTTCTTTCCCATGCCCGGAAAATCAAGCGCAACAGGTTCAGACTTCCTGCCGTTCACCGTGAAGGTGATCCAGGATGCTTCCCGGTCCAGTCTCGGTGAGTGTCGCACGATCACGCCGAGTCTTGAGTCCTTGGCCGTTTCGGGGAGAAAACCCATATCGAGGGTGAAGGTCCTCGTGTGCCGGCCTTCCCCCTTAAAGAGGGTTTCTTCTTCGGTAATTGGAATCGTCATTTCCTTTTCCTGTTGGACGGATTGTTCTTTCCCATCCTCTCGAGAGGGAATCCCCGCTGTCTCGATCCATGTTTGGGACCGGTCAAGTCCGTCTTCACTCTTGCCCTGCAAAAACCTTTTCGTTGCTTCCGCAAGTATCCCGGTTGTTTCGGAAGCAACCAGAAGCCGGGATGCACCCTCCCGGTTCGAGAAACAGGAGAGAAAAGCCTTCTTTCCCATTGCCTTTTCCGGAATTCCGAAAGCGGAAGCCACCATCTCGCCAAAGGAGTCAAAGTCGCCCAAAAAAATCATGTGATCACCCGAAAGATCCTTGCCTGCCAGGACTTTACTTTTCAAAACCGGGAAGGCGACAATCTCCGGAAGCGGCCGCTCCGCGCTGGGAGTCATGTTCCGCCCATCCTGCTGTAAAGCCTGCATCAGGCGAAGACCTGCCTCGTAAACTTCTGCCGAAAACCCTTCCGGAATGACGATCACCGTGCGGCGTTTCGTTTCACCCGACGAAAAAGCTCCGGGGAAATCCGACAGCCTCAGGTCATGCTTCAATCTTGCATTCAAAAAGATTCGTGAATCGGCTTTTACGAGAAGACCGCAGCCGGATTCCCTTCCGCCTCCGAAAAGCACGAGCCTGTTAGCCCCTGCCTTCAAACGCCGAGGCGGCATCGTAAACGTGGCAATCTTTTCCCTGCCGTCTCTTTCTTCAATTGAGATCACTTCAAGAGGAAAGCCATTGAGAAAAACATCCAACGGCGGTGCAAGGAGACCGACCGGCCACGTCCCGGAGAGGACAAGCTCAACGGAACACCCTTTCATGATTTTCCAGTCCCGTGGAATAACAAACTCGAATCCTTGCGCCTCTTTGGATTCGTCAAAAACAAGTTCTTTCGCCGTCAGCGGAATCCCCAGGTTCTCAACAAATCCTTCATCGACTTCACGGGAGCGGACGAGACCCAACCGTTCCTCAAAGGTTTTCTCCTGTCCGGTCGCCTCGGATTGTCGCGTTGCAGGAACCATCCCGACAGGTTGCGGCAACGGCGGCGGCTGTTCCCCGGAGTGGAAAAAGTCAATGACAATCCTGTCAGGTCTGGACATCGTGAAATGCCTGAATTCCAGATCCTTGCCGTGTAAAACAACCTCGATGATCGTATCTTCCCCTTCGCTGAAAATGTGGAACCCCTGGACGAGATCATTGCTCGGCAACTTACCGGTTCTTGAAAGACCTTGGGATGGGCGGGACTTTACCTGGATATACAAACGCTTATCCTTTTTGATTACCCCGTAATCGGCGGCTTCATCAAGATCAATGGCGATTCGGGGACCTTTCGGCTGCATTCCGGTCCGTATGGACCGGACAACGGCTTCAGCCGTGGAAAAAGTTCCTACAAGAAAAATCATCCCTGCCAGCAGCACAGGGAGAAACGTCTTGCGACAAGTACCGGGAAAAGCATGAGAAGCGGGATCCTTCTTCAGAAAAGTTCTCATTTGTCACGCCTTTGGCGCTGGGGTCTGCGAAGGACTTTCCCGGCATCGGGATCCGTTTTTAGCCTGGTTTGATACTCTTCAAGCAATCGAGGCACCGGGCAAAACCCCTTCCTTGGGTACCTTCCCGACAATAGTTCATTACCCTTGCACATCGTTGTTTCTTTGCCACCAGGATATCCTATTACCGTCGCTTTTATCCAAGGGCGTTCCGTAAATGATCCAGGTCCAAGTACGCATAATCTTCACACAGGCTTTTGTTTTTTCCGGATACTTCCCTGGTCCCAAGGTCGCTGGTTTTCTGGATAGCCTTTTCGAGAAGCATGACATCTTTCACAGACACCTTTTCTGATTTTCCTCTCTTGATGACAAGTGTCCTGTAGGGGCTTTTGATCAACGCAGCGTTTGGAGGCAACGGAGCAAGCACAAGCCGCCAGCCGGCCAAAACATATTCCATGCCCTTTTCGAGAAGGAACCGGGGCACCGTTTCGTGGTATTCGGCCTTCTCACGAAAGGCGTCCATCACCAGTGGGTTATTCGTTAAAAAAATCATGTCTTTCACAGCACAGGCTCCAGTCCTCCTTGTCCGGCTAAAGGCGGCAGTTACCCGATTATACAATTACCTTGCCTTGCAGCATACAGAAGGGGAAGGATTTAAGCCCTTTCACTTCTGTATGCACCGTGCCCCGGCTATGCCGTCTGCGGGTCAGTTTTTGAAAATCCTCTGGTCCGAAATTTCCGTCTGCATGGCCTTGAAGGCGCGTTCGAGAAGCTCCCGCCTGGCTGCCTTGTCTGCTTCCTTTCCCTTGGCCGGATCCCCTGTGGGATGCGGAATGGCGATACCCGGAACGATCCGGTTCGCTCCCACTGTAAGCATGATCGGCACTATTGTCGCAATCTGGACGACGGGGATGTCTGCAGTTGCCTCTATCTCCCTGGCCATCGATGCGCCGCATCGAGTGCAGGTGCCTCAGGTTGAAGTCAAGATAACTGCATCCACACCATCCTTCCTGAGCTGCTCACCGATTTCCTGGCCGAACCGCTCGGCGTTGGCGACAGCTGTACCGGTTCCCGTGGTGGTAAAGACATAATCGTACAGCTTCTTGTATACGCCTTCCCTCTCCATTTCGCGCATAACATCAACCGGGAGGACCACGTCGGGATCTTCATTTGCCCAGACGCGATCATAGCCTCCGTGAATGGATTCGAAAATTTCCGGAGTCAGGTCGTCGATCCCCGATATATCATATTTGCCGTAAGATTCCGCAGAGGAAACCCTGATCTTGTCCGGGTTCCCCTTGGGTACGATCCCCCCCGAGGAAACCAGGGCAATCGTTGCCTTTGAAAGATCCTTCACCGGCTTGGCAGGCGGGATACGCTTGAAGACTGGCATTTCATATTCCGTCTGGAACTCGTCCCCCCGTATTTTGGAAAGGAGCATGTCAACAGCCCGCTGGGCACCGTTTTTTTCATGGAAAAAGTTCTTCCTGATCCCCCTGGAAAAGTAGCCTTCTTCTTCGGCCGTTCCCATTGCTTCCCCGGAAACAAGCTTTTTCCCGAGTTCCACCATCTTTAGAAGAGCCTGCTTCATCCCCCTCGCACTGTCAACGGTTTTCACGATATAGGTTCTGCGCCTATAGAGCTCGACACCAGGATTCTCGCAATACATCCCTGTCACACTCGGGATTGCCAGTTCTTCCCCGACTGCCGCACTGATATCTCCGCAGGCAACGCCATATCGTCCGGCATTGAACGCGGGTCCCGCGAAAAACAGGTCCGGTTTCAACTGCTTGATGTATTCAAGGCATTCGGCCCTCGCTTCATCAGTGTGTTCTCCATAATAGCTGTCACCACAGATGACCGTTCCTTCGATTTCCATTTCTTTTCCCAGCAGCATGCCGATCTGTCTCGCCGGTCCGACGGCCTTCTTTTCAAGGGAAGGCCCTGTATGAGCTGCTTCTTCGCCACCGAGGCCGGCAAAAAACTGGTTTATGTAACAAACAACTTTCAAAGCCATACCGCTTACCTCCCTAGACCCAGCGGGCGCCGATCCGGCTGAACCCGAGCTCGTTCGTCGATCCGATGATGGCCTGCAGTTCCACATGCATGGATCCGTCAGTCCGGAGACTTTCTTCAGCGCCACCTGACAGGTTTGCGATCGCTTCCGGGTAGCCTATGACCTTTTCCATGGCCGGCAGTTCGACCATTTCGTTCACGTTGCCTGCAGAAACGAAAGCAGTCATTTCCGGGGTCACGTCGGCAAGGCCCTGGCTTTTTCCATCGGTTCCGGCGGCTTCATCCGATATGACAACGGTCCTGATGCCGAAATCCTCGCATTTCTTTGCGTTCATACAAAGGTCCGTATCCGGGTTTCCATATCCCTCCTCCGAGATGACGACACCGTCTGCACCGAGCATTCTGGCAAGATTCGCGTTATAGGAGGTGGCCCGTTCCTTTCCGGCTAGTCTAGTATCCTCCGGTGTCGGGATCACGCCAAGGAAATTAAGATCCTTTCCGTGCCGGCTGTACAGCTCCATGACGATGGGATCATTCAGGTGGTAGTAAGTGGTGTTTTTGTCACAGGCGGAAACACAGTTCCCCGAAATCATGGCACCGTCCATCTTCTCGTTGGGATGAATCAGCGTCGGCAGAGTGTGTTTCATGTCCACACCGTACAGGAATGTGTCGTGAAGCAATCCCTGGGTTATGGACATGCAAAAGTAGGCGATCTTGGGAAGTTCTGGGTACTTCTCGTTCTCTTCGGGAATGCTGCCCTTCTCAAAAACGCGCGTCTCGTCAGGTTTTGCGTCACGGCACTTGTCCGCGATATACCAGGCAAGCCGAATGCCCGCTATCCTGACGGCTTCCTCATAGGCATGTTTCTCGGTGTCTTCGGGAGGGTTGACGGTGAGGACGATGTTGTTCGTCTGGGAAAAAGGATTGTACTTCGAACCGGGACCGCTCATGTCGATCAGCCCCTCCTGGAAGGCAACGATAGGTCCACATGTAACCACCGCTGCACCCTTCAGTACCAGCGTTGCTCCTTTTCCCACCGTTCGGGTCTCTCCCACGAATCCGGGAAACACTTCACCCGGTCCCTCGACCTTGCATCTCGGTTCGATCACGTCCTTGACCGGAATGATCCGGACGCTTTCACCCGGCCTTGCAAGTTCCAGTCCAATATCGCCAAGCCCCGGCTCATCCGATACAATAGCGATCGCATCATCTCGGTTTACGCGGAGGACTCCGTTTTCAATACCCGTTTCTTCTCCCCATTGCACGTCTTTTACAAAGACGTCTCTCAATTCCAGTCGCACCGAAATATCCCCCTCTCAGCCTTCACTTCAAAAAAACAATTTCAAACGCTCCCGCCCAAAATCCAGTATAGGCAATCAGCCTGCAACTTCTTATGTCCAAAAGCAAGAAATCGACCTTTCTGAAAGGCTCTTGTTTTGTTCATTTGCACAATTTCCCACAATGTGAAATACTTTTTACATATCCAGAATGCAAGACTAAAGCGGCTTCAAGATCTTTCATACCGCGAAGGAAGGCGGCAGTGATGCTTGAGAGGTTTGCACAGAAGATATGCGAGGCGACCCATAAAATTATCGGCTACGACGTTCTCATTACCAACGAGGCGGGAATCGTAATCGGCACGAATGACCGATCCAGAATAGGCACTCTCCACGTACCTTCACTCGAGTGCATGTCAGGCCGTCGGGAGGTCTTCACCGATGAAAAAACGGCTTCACTTTTTCCTTCAGTGCGACCAGGTGTGACTCTTCCTATTTCACTTTCCGGGAAAGTGCTCGGGTCCATCGCCATCGCCGGGGACCACCGGGAGGTAGCGCCCTTTGGGCAACTGGTCGAGAAACACGCCGAAATTTTTCTCAGGGAGCAAATCATCACTGAATCTTCTCTCGCCAGGGAGAGGGCTCTCGAGGATCTTGTCCTCGAAATAGCCTCCTTTGATCCGGACCAGCAGGACATATCCCTTCTTGTCGCGCGCGGGCGCGAGCTGGGTTTCGACCTGGAATGCCCCAGGACAGGAATTGCCCTCGATGTCTTTCGCGAAAATCCTTCTACCGGAGAGCATTCATTACACGAATATTTCCCCTACAGTCCTTTCAGAACAGATATTCTCGCCGTCATACGCTCTGTTTTCAATGAAAGGCAGGATCTTTGCGCTGAATCCGGTGACGGAAGGTTTACCGTTCTCAGAAAAGTTACAGGAGAAGGTCTCGAGGATGGGAAAATCCATCAGGAAGAATTGAAAGGACTGTACCTGGCATTGCGACAGCAGCTTTCGAAACTTGGGAGCTCTGTCTCCATGGGTTCCGGGAGTCTTTCGCCGAGGGCGGAAATGTTGCCTCTTTCCTATTGCGAAGCCTGGAATGCCCTGATGATAGGCACAAGACAAAACAAATCCCCCGGTTTTTTCGAAATCTCCGATTTTCGCCTTGAAGAACTTCTGTTGTCGGTAAACACCCGGAGGGGAAAATCCTTTACATCGAGGGAGATCGGCGCCTTGAAGCATCTTCCTGATTGGGATGTCATGCGGGACACGATCAACGCCTGGAAAGAAAATCCCTGCAGACCTGGAATCGTAGCCCACAGGCTGAACATACACAGGAATACCCTACGTTACCGGATAGAAAAAATCCGGAAGATCACAGGGAGGGATCTGAAAAATCTCCGTGACGCCTTTAGCCTTTACCTGGCCGTTTCTCTGGATGACCTTCTCGATCTCGACAGTTGCCGATGAGGTCAAAATCCCTTTTTAAAACAACAGGAATTTTTCCAACTGCAACATCCTCCGTGCTTCCTCTTCCACGACGAGCCTGCCTTTGAGGTTTTCGCCCTTCAGTCCAACGATTTTTCTGATGCGTTCCTGCTGACCGGATGGGTCGAATCTGAGCCGGATTCTGAAGAGATTTCCCTTCTCCCGGCCTTTTGGAAGATCCACCTGAACAAAAAAGAAATGGCTATTGACATGAATCTTTACTTTTTTCCCATGGTTGTCTGCATCAAAAATACCGGCCCCTGAGTCAAGTATCAGGTGAAGCGAAGAGCCCTTTGGAAGATCCGTTTCTCCGCGTATATGCAATTTCGATCCCCTGATGCTGATTTCCGTTATCCTGAGTAACGAAAAATTTTCCTGGGCTTTCTCCGGCTTGGCGGGCACGGGTTGGCATGAAAGCACGAGAGCGGCAAAAGCGAAGACCAAACCGAGAAAACCATACTTTGAAACCTTCCTGAAAAAACAACCTGACTTCATTTTGCACCCTCCTTCTTGTTGATGCTTCATTACTTTTGCTTGCTCAAAAACCTTTCGCGAAAGGCTTTATGAACATGCGGTGCCTAAAGGGAGCTGCAAGAAGTATACATCCAAAGATGATCCTGTATACTTCCGTAAAAGAAAGCCCTATGACCAGGTAGCCTCTGATAACAAAAGACACGGAAAACATCCCGCCATGAGAAACCAGACCATCGATGCGGCCTTCGGCCCGATTTTGTCAGGGACGGTATCCCCTATCAGCGAAAGAAGCATAAGGAATCCATATCCCATGCCCCCACCGAAGAACATCCCCAAAAGACAAAAGCGCAGCGTTGCTTACCGTGAAAGTTGTCCCGAAAAGGCGTGAATGAAACTAGAATGAAATTCTTTCAACGATCCATCCGACGAAAGGAGGTAACAACGTGTAGGCCGCAAAATAGGCGTAAAGTATCCACCCGCTTGTTTCCGGGTCATCAATGTGGTAACTCTCCATGTACAGCGTCAGCAGAAAGTAAAATATTACCAAAAAGATGATGCCAAAATTGCCCGTGATGCGCTTGTTATAAAGACGACGGATTTTATTCAATATGGGGTCTCCTTCAAAGAGTACCCGGCCGGATACCTCCCCATGCTATAATCCCCGTAAAATGGCCGACTACTCCCGATTTCTCAGGAACCTCCACAACTGTAACATCCTGGGTGTCAACCCTCCAGTACAGGACTTTGCCTTCTTTGACCTGTGGGCAAAACCCCTGGGACTTTTGTATATTCTTGAAACTCTCCGTCAGCAGGGCAACAGCGTTGCACTCATTGATTGTATCAGCGAAAGCGGCGGAAAACGAAAGACTTATGGGCGGACGGCACCGGCAAAGACGCTGATTCCAAAGCCGAAGCCTTACGAAAAGATTCCTCGCAGGTTCTATCACTTTGGAACCGGAAAAGAATCTTTCATTTCCAGGCTCAAAAGTTTTCCGCGACCGGACATCATCCTGGTCACTTCCATGATGACATACTGGTACCCTGGCGTTTTTTGGGCGATTTCCCTCATCAAAGAAGTATTCCCGGAGGTCCCGATCATGCTCGGCGGGGTCTATACCCGTCTCTGCCCTGAACATGCCCGAAAAAGTGGGGCTGACATGATCCAGACCACCCGGCTCGACCTTGACATGATCCGGCCTGCAGTAGAGCTCTATCCGGCACCAGGATACGCCGTCAGCATGACGTCCTTCGGATGCCCCATGAACTGTGGATATTGCGCCTCCTCATTTCTCTGGCCTCACTACAGAGCCCGGACCGTCGAAGAGGTAATGGCGGAGATCTGGCATCAGGTCAAATCCGGATCCGGAACTATTCAGGATACGGCCTTTTATGACGACGCCCTCCTCATAGACAAGGAATCCCGTTTTTACCCTCTGTGTGAAAATTTTCAAAGGGATTTCCCGACGATGCGATTTCACGCACCCAACGGCCTTCACGTCCGCATGATCGATTCCCGCTGCGCGCAAATCCTCAAGTCTACAGGCTTCAAAACTCTCAGACTGAGTTTCGAAGGCGCCGACAGGACTCTCTGGAAAATGCAGGGAGAAAAAACCGACGTGGATTCTTTCGCCTCCGCCGTCAAGCACCTGCGAGAAGCCGGATACCGAAACGACGAAATCGAGACATACGTGCTCCTGGGACTGCCGGGGCAACGACCCGAGGATATGGAAAAAAACATACAAATCGTGAAAGACATCGGAGTGAAGGTGAAAACCGCACAATATTCCCCGATTCCACAAACCCGGACCTTTCAGAAAGCAGCCCTAGTCACTCCGGAAATCACGAAAGAACCCCTCTTGCACAACAATACGGTTTATTCTTCATTTGTTTCGAAAACCCTTGAGCCGGAGACATTGCAACATTTGAAAGACCTCGCCCGTAGCACTTGAAGCAGCCTTTCGTCGATATCCCCGTAAAAAAAAGCCAGCTCTGCGAGACTGGCCTCTATGCCAAAGTGGCGCGCCGGACAGGATTCGAACCCGTAACCTTCGGATCCGTAGTCCGATGCTCTATCCAGTTGAGCTACCGGCGCGCATAGCTTGATTCCTTGGCGGTGGGACAGGGATTCGAACCCTGGAAGGAGGTTTTGGCCCCCTTACTCGCTTAGCAGGCGAGTGCCTTCAGCCACTCGGCCACCCCACCTTGTGGCGTGCTCGGTCTATTCTATGCACCCTCAATTACTCTGTCAAGGCATTTCATTCCACTTTGCCGTCTTCCTCAACGTCTTTTTCAGAAACTGCCTCGTCCGCCCGTTCCTCAGGCAAAGCGGCTCCTTCGTCACCAGAAAGGGTATTCTCCAAAACGGGGAAATAACCTTCATCGTGAATCTTCACGTCGGCTCTTTCTCGTAGTTCTTTGAAAAATTCCTGTTCATTCTGCTGGATTTTTTCGCTTTTCAGTATCTTAACGATGTCGCCACTGATTTCTTCAAAGGGGACAGTTCTGGACTCGAGTTTTTTGCGTTTTGCGAAAATGAGCACGTTGCCTTCACCAAATTCGGCAGGGCCCCCGATTTCATTCATTTCGAGGTCCGTGAACTGTCTCAGTTCACCCACTTCGAACTCCTGTTCGGATACGAAAGCCGGGTCTTCCAACGCAACCCAGTCGAGGACGCCTTCTTCTTCGATGCTTTCCATGACCTCATCCCAGTTTTCTCCACCCTGAAGACGTTCCTTTGCGAATTCCGCAACTTCGGCGGAGTCAAACAGCGCGTAGGTCACCTCGTAACCCGCCGGCTGAGTAAAGAAGAATTCACTGGTCTGGTCATAAAACTCCTTCGCTTCCTCCTCTGACACGACAACATCCTGTGTAACCTGTTCCAGGAGTTTCTGCTGGGCAAGCCTGAGCTCAATTTCTTCCCGGAGGTCCTTCATGCGTATTCTGTTGTTGTCCATGTATTGCTGGAAGGCTTCCTTGGTGGGGAACTGTTCCTCAATCCTCTTGACAGCTTCGTCGATTTCCGATTTCTCAACTTTTATGCCCCGGGACGCCGTCTCCTTTTTCAGCTCTTCATAAACCGCCATATTGTCAAGAACGGATTTTCTCATCTTTACGATATTTTCTTCGTTCAGCTTCGTGTAGCTGTTTTGCTGAGCCATGTTCCTGACACCCCTTTCGATGTCAGACTGCATGACTTTTTTCCCGTCGATGGAAGCAACGGCTTTATCTCGAGGGCTTTCCCCGCCGTTTCCCCCACCACTGCCTCGCATCATGTAAATACCCAGCGTGGACAGAACAAATACTATGGCGACTATCAGCATAATCGATCGTGTCTTGGTCCTTAGCGCTCGCATCAGCACAACAGATCGTCCTCCTTCAAATCCTCAAGCCTCGCCCGCGGTTCTCCTTTTGCAGTCAGCGCATCATATCATACGTAGTGTCACCAGGGCTGTCAAAGATCAGATTTCTGAAAAGGATGTGCCTGACTTTGTCTGAACCTTCAAGGGTACCGACAACGACACCGACGATTCCATAACTTGTTTCAGGACCTGTTCTGTTTCTTCCGCAGTTGACCCGTCGCATTCACAAACAAGGGAGTCATGGACCTGAAGGACCAGTCTTGGCGAACCACTTTGCCTTTCAAGGGATTTGGCAAGCCTGATCATGGCGATTCTCGCAATATCCGCGGCGGTTCCCTGGATCGGTGTGTTGATGGCCACTCTTTTAAGGGCATTATTTCCCCTTCCCTCAGCAGTGGTCACTTCCTCAAGAGGTCGCCTCCTTCCGAACAGGGTCTCGGTAAATCCCTTCGATTTCGCCTCTTCGGCACTGTCTTCAAGAAAAGCACGCACACGCGGGAAAGCGGAAAAGTATCGCTCTATTAACTCCGAGGCTTCCTGGCGGCTGATTCCAAGCCTCTGGGCCAGCCCGTACTGTCCCATCCCGTAGAGCAACCCGAAGTTGACCATTTTCGCGACACGACGACGTTCGGGAGATATATCCTCGCCGCTGTCACCCATGATCCATCTGGCCGTTTCGGAATGAATATCCCTGTCTTCGGCAAAGGCTTCAACCAGTTTTTCTTCTCCCGACATGTGAGCCAACACCCTCAGTTCGATCTGGGAATAGTCCCCCGCCACAAAAACCCTTCCTCTCTCATGTGGTGTCAACGCTTCACGCACCCTGCCAGCCCAGGTTCCGTAAGCCGGAAGGTTCTGCAGGTTCGGGTCTCTGCTACTCAGACGGCCGGTGCCTGTGACTGTATGCTCTAAAATGGTATGAACGCAGCCCGTAGCTGGGTCGATGCTTTTCAACAGAACCTGTACGAATCCTGTCAGGACCTTCGTGATCTCCCTGTGTTCCAGAAGCATGCCCGGTAAACCGTTTCGTCCCAAAGGCCATGATGCCAGTTCTTCAAGAACGCTGACATCAGTTGAATAGCCTGTTTTCGTCTTCTTAACAGGGGGATACCCGAGATGTTCGAAAAGCAGCCAACCCACCTGCTTAGGCGAGTTCAGATTAATATGTGTTCCCGCTCTCTCGTCGATTTTCTTCTGAATGTCCTCGATTCTCTCCTTGAGTTCCTCTCTGAGGGATTCCAATTGCCCGCAATCCACCTTGATACCATAAGTTTCCATCGACGCCAGGACAGGAGAAAGGGGGATATCTATTTCGTCCATTACCTTTTGAAGCCCCTTTTCACGCAGCTCAGTGGACATCGAGGACCACGCTTCGGCAAGATATCTACAAACTTGCGGACCTTCGGTGTCCTTTGCAATGCCCACTGTGTGACTGGGCTTGTCCGGATGCAACAGATAGTGTGCTATCTTCGCGTCCCATATCTTCGATGAAAGGTCACGGAATCGGGATTCTGCTGTACAGAGTTCCTTGAAGCCCCACAAGACTATAGGTTTTACTCGCTCTGTTTCAAGTTTTCCAAACAGTTCTTCTGCACTCATACTTGAAATATCGGCATATTCGCCCTGCTTTGTCCCGGCAAATATACTTTGAAGCCGAAAAGCACAGGGATATCTCCCCTCGCCCTTCCATGCGAGAAAAACGGGCCCCCCGCTTTCAAATATCATCCCTTTGTCCGTTTTCCATTCCGTCATTACCGGTCCGTCCCCAGGCAATTCTTTCTTCACCTGATCGGCGTTAATGCCGAAGTATTCCGCCAGTTTCTTCAAAGCAAACCGCTCACAGAGCTTTCTAAGCCTTTCGACATCAGTTTCATTTTTCAAAAGGTCGTCTGGAGCCAGCGGTGAATCGAGCCGGAGCCTGACAAGCTCACGGGACGCCAAAACTTCATCGCGCTGTTTTTGGAGCGTTTCCTTCACGCGAGGTTTCAGGCTATCAAGCGCATGGAATATCCCTTCGAGACTTCCGTGCCGGGAAAGCAGCTCTTTTGCCGTCTTTTCGCCAATGCCCTTGACACCAGGGATATTGTCAGCCCTGTCACCGACAAGGGCGAGATAATCAGCCATGGCTTCCGTTTCAAAACCGTATTCGTCGATAAAACGTTTCCGGTCGTACAATTTGAAGGTGCTCACACCCTTGACGGGACGCATGACCCTGACGCCGTTGTCAAGAAGCTGGAACATATCCTTGTCAGCCGTAAGGACAAGTACATCGTATCCTTCCTCCCTGGCTTTTTTCGCCGTTGCCGCGATGACGTCATCGGCTTCGACACCTTCTCTTTCGTAAACCTTGAACCCCATGGCCTCCGAAATATCCTTGATGGCGGGCAATTGTTCGATGAAGGGTTCAGGTGCCGGCTGGCGGTTTTCCTTATATTCCCTGAACGCTTCATGGCGAAAAGTCGGACCGGCAGCGTCAAAAAAGATGCCGACCCTCAAGGGCTCATTTTCATCAAGAGTCTTGAGAAGCATGTTTACAAAACCAAGTATTGCCTGGGTGGGCGAGCCGTCCGGTGCAGTCAATTCCGGCAGCGCGTAGAAGGCCCGGTATGCCAGTCCGTGTCCGTCAACGAGTAGGACAAGGTTTTCATTCACAATGCTCACTCCTTTGATTTCTACCTGCGGATATAATACTATCACCCATAGCGCTTGATTCGAGAAACTTTCGACATGAAACATTTCAAAGGCACAAACACATTCGGGAAGGGTGAAATCCATGCTTGAAAATGTCCGGGTCAGGTTTGCACCGAGCCCTACAGGAGCCCTGCATATAGGAGGTGCCCATACCGCCTTGTTCAACTGGCTCTGGGCTCGAAAAAACAACGGAGCTTTCATTTTGAGAATAGAGGATACCGACAGGGCCAGATCCACCAGGGAGTTCGAGGAAACGATCATGAAAGGGTTGGAATGGCTTGGCCTCGACTGGGATGAAGGGCCCGTTACAGGCGGACCCCGGGGGCCTTACCGTCAATCGGAGCGAACCGACCTGTATCATGAAACCGCCAAGCAATTGCTCGACAAGGGGCTCGCCTACAAAGAAGGAGACGCCGTCATCTTCTCCACCCCGAAAGGGAAAACCGTCGTATTCGAGGATATTGTCTATGGAAAAATCTCCATGGAAAGCGACACCCTCAAAGATACGGTCCTTATCAAGAGCGACGGTTCACCCACCTACAATTTCGCCGTCGTCGTGGACGACTACATGATGGACATAACCTACGTGATCAGAGGGGAAGATCACATCTCGAACACCCCGAAACAGGTTTTGCTTTACGAGGCGCTCGAGTGGCGGCTTCCGCGTTTCGCACACCTCCCCATGATTCTCGGAAAGGACAAGAAAAAACTGTCGAAACGACATGGAGCCACAAGCGTCTATGAATACAGGAACATGGGTTACCTACCCGAAGGTCTTTTCAACTATTTTGCCTTGCTCGGCTGGTCTCCGGGCGACGACAGGGAGATTTTCAGCCGGGAAGAGGCCGTAGAGCTTTTCGAACTCAATAGGGTCACAAAACGAGCCGCCGTCTTCGACATGGAAAAGCTCGATGCCGTAAACCAGGTGCATATTTCGAAATTGGACCCGCTAAAACGGGTCGAACTCGTTAAGCCTTTCTGGGAAGAAATGGGCCTTAATCCTGCAGAGCACGAAGATACCTTTCTCGCCGAAAGTCTCGAGCTTCTTCAGGGACGCGGCAAAACGTTGAGGGAAGTCGCAGCCTATAGTGATTATTTCCTGTCTTTTGATGTCGTGAAAGGCAGATACTACGGCTCGGATCTTACCGAAGCCCAGAAGGATCTGCTTCGCGGATTTTTCTCGCGGCTTCTTGAAATGGACTCCTGGGACCCCCACGACATGGCCGCTTTTGCCAAAGAATGGAGCAAAGAAAGGGGTCTCAAAATGAAAGATGTGGCCATGCCTTTCCGGATGGCTCTTACAGGAACAAAAGTCAGTCCGGGAATTTTCGAAGTCGCCTCGACGTTGGGTAAAACCGAAACGTCGCGAAGGCTTAAACACTACGGACTCCTCTGATAGCTCTGATCAAATCAAAGAAAAACAGGGTTCCACCTGTCGATGGGGCCCTGTTTTTGCGCTTCTGCCGAGATTTCCCACCTGTCAAAGATCAAAACCGTGGGGACTTCCGTAGAGTTTGAGAAATTTTGACAGAACACTCCCAGGGTTTTCGTCATCAACGGAAAGTGCATAAACACTCAATGCATGAATGAACTCAAAAGGGTAATCCATCTGACTGTAGACCTCAAAACCATCCTGAGCCAGAAGAGCCGCTCCTACCCCGCCGTAGGAAGAAGGATCTTTCACATCCCCCTCCGCCTGGCTACATGCAATGATCACAGGTTTTTCGTTTGTTCCATATCGGTTTCGTATGCTTTCGAGCACCGGTGACGGCACATTCCCCGCGCCGAAACCATACAACAGCAGAATCCGCTCTTTTCCGCCGGCATAAGGAACAGATCCAGGCGCGCAGAAGAGCCATCTGATCCTTGCCGCACGCTCTCTCAGGATTTTCGGATTCAGGGAAAGAAGCGTCTTTAAACTTTCACTGACCCTGTCGAACCTCATCTTGCCTCTGAGCTCAGACTGCCTGTTTCCGCCCCCGTGAGCCCATTCAGGGTTGAAAAAAAGCGGTACGCTGTTGACGGGGACAAACGCATCGGGATGGCTGGCTCGTGCCTTGTGTACTCTGGCTCCCTGTATCAGTTTCCAGTTACAATACACCCAGACTCCAGCGATTTTCGAACACAACGCCTGGGCCGCGCCCCTGATATTGACGGTCACATCGTCCGGATTGTAATCCAGCGTCAGTTGGCTTCCCGTCAGTATGACCGGTACTCCGGCTCCCCAGAAACACAGTGCCAGCCAGGCTGCAGAATATGCCATAGTGTCGGTCCCGTGCAGAACAAGAAACCCGGTGCTGCCACTGTATAAATCTTCGGAGATAATCCTTGTCAACTCATACCAGTGCCCCGGGTCAAGATTCGAGCTGTCAAGCCCAGCAGTACCCCATGGTTCCCGAAAGAGAATGGACGCCCCTTTATCGTCGAAAAACTCCTTCAGATAACCCTTAAGTCTTGAAGCAACCTGTTCTTTCGGCTCCTTGCCGGAGATTCCAAAACCACTGGCAATCGTCCCCCCTGTGAGAAGAACCGAAACCTGTTCCATTTTCGCTACCTCCTCAAAAAAAAGGGGCCGACATCACCGCCGGCCCCTGGCATTTCTCTGCGTGCATTGCTAGCCTTTCGGGTGAATCGCCTGAACAGGGCAGGCTTGCGCACAGGCTCCGCATCCGATGCACGTCTTTTCGTCAATGACATGTGCTTCCTTGACCTTACCCGCTATCGCGTTGACAGGACAGACCTGGGAGCATTTCGTGCAACCGATGCACTTGTCCGGATCTATTTCATAAGTGGTTTTCCCATTCTCACCAGACTTCGCCTCCTGGCCGGCCTCCGGTTTTGAACCTGAATCATCTTTCGGCGGTTCGGGCTTTTTCCCCGAATCGGTAACAATTTCCGCCTTTCGTTCATAGGAAGCAAAAGCGAATTCCTCCGTCATCCAGATGCACTTTACCGGACAAATCTCGGTACACTGCGCACAGAAACAGCATCTGTCCATATGGAACTCGACTTTCTTTTCCTCGGCAAGGAATGTTATGGCGTTTGCCGGGCAAACCCTGATGCACATTTTACAGCCGATGCATGCGTTCTTGTCGCAGGCGATCCTTCCCCTGAAATGTTCCGGAATTTCCACTGGGGGATGAAGTTCGATCGCTCCTTCTTCTGCGGCCGCAAGGGCTTCCTGGAGACTGTCCGGCATATGCGCAACCGGAAAGGGGTTTGTCGATGGCTTTTTGGCTCCCTGTCTCAAGATCTGAATGAGCATTTTATTAAGCATCTCGACACCACCTTACAGTATTACGTCAAGAGTCAAGAGGACCATGCCGGCCGCAGCAAGCCCGCCGATCTGATACCAATACAGTCTTGACGCTTGCCATATCTTGAACCGGCCAAAGGTCGTCCGGATAATGGTCACACCCAGAACCTGGACAACCAGGACCTTCAGCCAGAAGAAAATGAAATCTGCGACGAAAAAGAGCACTCCGTTGAGCCCCAGCAAAAGTCCCAAAGACCAGGGGAAAAAGAGGGAAACCACGACAGCACACATGGCTAGGGTCCTCAGTGAAAAGGCGACTTTGAACATGGCGAGGTTCCGGCCTGAATATTCACAGATCAGTCCCTCAAGGATTTCCGTTTTCGCTTCGGCGATATCCATCGGAACTTTCCCCGTTTCCGCCGGAACAACGGCCATCAGCGCCACGAGAAGTCCGAGGATTCCAAAGATTCCCGTCCATCCCGCGACACTCCATACAGACATGCTTGCATATGTTTCCAGGCTGAAGGGATCACCCGGCATTCCGGACCTGTAAGCAAACCACGCAAGGGATACGATGACCGCGGCAAGCGGAAGCTCGTAGCTCATCATCAGCACCATTTCCCTTTGTGCCCCCACATTTGCATAAACGGAACCGCTAGAAAAGCCCCCGACTGCCATTGCCACTGCAGAAAGTCCGAGCAGGTAAAGGATCAGGATCAGATCACCATGCCCCCCCAGTATTGGCTGCAGCGAGCCCATGGGAACATACAGGACAACCATGAGCGCCGTCGCGGCGGCCACCCAGGGGGCCCCGTTGAAAGCCCAGGGGATCGCCCTGCGTGGAA
>JBNGDE010000005.1:0-34806 GCA_049974925.1 Thermovirgaceae bacterium
TCGTCTCGGGAACGACCAGGGTCACCAGGGATCCCATGCGGCTTCTCATCGCCCGTTACGCGGCTCGCCTGATCGAGGCAAGCCCCTATTTCCGGGAGGGTATTTCCTTCCAGACAGGCGCAGGAGGCATTTCTCTCGCGGCGGCGGCATATGTCAGGGAAGCCATGCGGGAACGGGGCATAAAGGGCAGCTTCGGACTCGGCGGCATCACGAGTTTCTTCGTGGACATGCTCGAGGAGGGGCTTTTCGAACAGATCCTCGACGTCCAGTCCTTTGACCTGGCCGCCGTCGAGTCCATATCACGGAATGCCAGACATATCGAAATTTCCGCAGACTGGTACGCCAATCCGTGGAACGCGGGCTGCGTCGTGAACATGCTTGATACGGTGGTCCTCGGAGCAACCGAAGTGGACAGGAAGTTCAACGTAAACGTCAACACCGAGGCGGACGGAGCACTGCTTCACGGCATCGGAGGCCACCAGGACACGGCCAGCGGCGCGAAGCTGACGATCATCACCACGCCCCTTTTGCGGGGAAGGATCCCATCGGTGGTCGATACCGTCTACACGGTGACCACCCCGGGTGAAGTCGTCGATGCAGTAGTGACCGAATTTGGAGTGGCCATCAACCCCAACCGGAAGGACCTCATAGAGGCCGCAAAATCAGATCCGGAGATTCCGCTGGTTTCCATCGACGACCTGGTGGAAAAAGCCGAAAAACTGACAGGACCGATGGCGCCCGTCGAGGTGGAAGACCGGATCATTGGTGTTGTCGAATACAGGGACGGATCGGTCATCGACGTGGTCCGACAGTTGAAAAAGAAATAGAACAACCGGGGGTCCAGTCCAGAGGGCCCCCGGTTTCCTCAAGTCCCTTCGGAGCCCCTTGCCTTTCCCCTTGAATGTATGTTTCCATGAAGCATGCCCTTCCCACCCGGGGAAACACCTCCCAGGCCGCCAATATCATGGAGGACCTCGAGGCTGGGGCAAAACTGTTTCTGCTGGATGAAGACACATCTGCGACGAACTTCATGATTATCGATGCCCGGATGCAAAAGCTCGTGGCTGCTAAACGTGAACCCATCTTTCCCTTCGGCAGACCGCAGGCTGGATATGCGAGGCCGAGGCCCCAAGAAGTATCGGCCGCCATCAACCGCCTCAGGACCCTCGCCGTCAGAAGGGAAAGTTGCTAGACTTGGTTCGGAGGTGCAAGGCTTCTGCTGAAAAAACGCCGAAAAAATCTCGATGAATTTCTGGGTACCCTTTCGTCTTTCGGTGGGGATATTGCGGCCGAACGGGTTCTTCCCGAGCGCCCACCCCGCTTCGGCGAATGGCCGGATATTGACGGAAGGTTGCGTCAGGCATTAGCCCGACGGGGCATCGAAAGGCTTTACAGCCATCAGTCAAAAGCCATCGAAGCCTCCCTTTCCGGAGCCAATGTCGTGACCGTTACCCCCACCGCCTCGGGGAAAACACTTTGCTACAACATTCCGGTCCTCGACGCGATCCTGAAAGACGATGCATCCCGGGCGCTTTACATCTTTCCCACCAAGGCCCTGAGCCAGGATCAGCTGACGGAACTGTACGGGCTAATTCAGGAAGCCGGCGCTCCCGTCAGGACCTTCACCTACGACGGGGACACCCCCCCGTCGGCGCGAACAAAGCTGCGCGCCGCAGGGCATATCGTGATCACAAACCCGGATATGCTGAACACGGGCATCCTCCCTCACCACACCAAGTGGATCAAGCTTTTTGAAAACCTGCAGTATGTGGTCATCGATGAGCTGCACATGTACCGTGGCGTTTTCGGGTCTCATGTGGCGAATCTCCTGCGGCGGCTGAAACGTATCTGCGCCTTCTATGGTTCGAACCCACGGTTTATCTGCAGTTCCGCCACGATCAGCAACCCGAAGGACCACGCCGAAAGGCTGCTGGAGGCCCCGGTTGAAATCGTCGCCGAAAACGGCGCGCCGGGCGGGGAAAAACGGATCGTCCTATACAACCCTCCCGTGGTGAACAGCCAGCTCGGAATCAGGAAATCATCGCTGAAAGAAACGGCACGCATCGCCGGGGATGCCGTCTCAAACGGCATCAGTACCATCGTCTTCACAAGATCCAGGATCAACGTCGAACTGCTTCTCACCTACATCAGGAGAATCCTCCGCCAAAGCGGTCTTCCTGCGGATTCCGTCGCCGGCTACCGCGGCGGTTACCTCCCCAATGAGCGCCGGGCGATCGAACGGCGTCTGCGTGACGGATCCCTCTCCTGCGTGGTCAGCACCAACGCCCTCGAGCTGGGGATCGACATCGGCTCCCTCGAGCTCGCGGTGCTCCACGGGTATCCCGGCAGCGTGGCCTCGACCTGGCAGCAAACGGGCCGTGCGGGACGCAGAAGCGGAACCTCCGCCGCCGTCCTGGTGGCGTCGTCTTTTGCCCTGGACCAGTTCCTGGCCTCCCGACCCGAATACTTTTTCGGTGCTTCCCCGGAACAGGCCAGGATCAACGCCGACAACCTGTACATCCTCGTGAACCACCTCAAATGCGGCGCCTTCGAACTCCCTTTCGAGAAGGGCGAACTTTTCGGAGAGGAGGACCCCGAAGAGATTCTCGAATACCTCGATTCCCAGGGGGTTCTCCACCAGGCTGGAGGCAGGTATCACTGGCAGGCCGATTCCTTCCCCGCCGAGTCACTGTCCATGAGAAGCGCCACTAGTGAAAACTACGTCATCATAGACATCACCGAGACGGCAAATCCCGTTGTAATCGGAGAGGTCGACCGGCCCAGCGCTCCCATGCTGATCCACCCCGAAGCGATCTATTTTCACGGCGGCGAGTCCTACCAGGTGACGGAACTCGACAGCGAGGGCATGCGGTGTTACGTCAGGAAAGTGGATGTGGACTATTACACCGATGCCGACATGGCGGTCCGTTTCCAGGTTCTCGACACTTTCGAGAACCAGAACCAGTGGGGCTGGGGTGAGGTCCTGCTCGCCTCCAGACCGTCGGTTTACAAGAAAATCCGTCTCCATACCCACGAGAATATCGGGTACGGTCATATTCACCTGCCTGAGGACCAGATGCACACCACGGCCTGCTGGTTTCTTCTCCCCACGGGAATCGTCTGGGAAGGATGGTCCGAAGACCGCCGGAGCTCCGCCCTGACGGGTCTTGCCCATCTTTTGAAGGGGACGGCTCCGCTTTTTCTCATGTGCGACCGCCACGACCTCCGTATCCACAGCATGGTGCGCGACCCCTTCCTCGGTGGTCCGGCGGTCTATCTGGCCGACAACTATCCCGGCGGAGCCGGCCTTGCGGAAGCCGCTTACGGGCTCAGGGAAACTCTTCTTGAATCTGCTGCCGAAGCCCTGGCGGGATGCCCCTGCGAGGAAGGATGCCCGGCCTGCGTCGGTGCCCTGGGGTCGCAGATGCATTCAAAGCGGGACACCCGGTTTCTTCTGGATACGCTTCTGGGAAAAAGCCGGGAACCATCGTCCAAAGACAGAAAGACGAAGCAAAACGATGACTGAGGGAACTGAACGCTTCCGGCGCCTTGAACGGCTTCTCGGCCCGGTGGAACCCGACATCGCCCGGGGCGGACCTCACCGGATATCGGGACTCCCCGATGGGCAATGGCTCGATGACGGTGTTTTTCTCGTGGAGGAGAGATTCCCCCTCTCCGGCAAACACGGGACCATCTCCCTGAAAGATGTTTACGGCGCCGAAGAAATCCTCCATGAGTGGGGCGCCACATCCAGCCCCGTCTTTCTTGACCTGGAAACCACCGGCCTTGCCGGTGGCACAGGGACATATGCCTTTCTCGCCGGAGCGGGCAGGATTATTGGTGACTCTTTTGTCATCCGCCAGATATTTTTATGCACTCCTGAAGCTGAAAGCACATGGCTTCGTCATCTTTTTGAATGGACCGCTCCAGCTGACGGTTTCGTCACTTACAACGGCAAGCGCTTCGACCTTCCCATACTCCAGGCCCGGTCCATCCTGAACAAGAAGGTGCCCCCCGATGAGACAAGGGGGCACCTTGACCTTTTATACCTGGCCAGATCGATATGGAAAGGCCGGCTTCCGGATTGCAAGCTGGGAACCATAGAAAAGGCTATCCTGGGTATCGAAAGGTCCCGTTCCGATGTTCCGGGATGGCTTGTCCCCCGACATTACGCCGATTTCCTTCGGACCGGCGACGCGGCCCCTCTATCGGGGGTTTTTATCCACAACATGACGGACATCCTCTCCCTTGCTTCCCTTGAGGCATACATTGCCACACTCCTTGCAGGGGGAGCCTCAAAAACAGAGGACCTCTTGCGGGCGGGCGATCTCTGGGCTTCCAGAGGAAGACTCCAGCAGGCGGAAAAACTCTGGCGGCTGGCCGAAAAAGATGCTTCAAAACAGGCGACTCAAGCCTGCCTTCGGCTAGCCTTCACTGCAAAGCGCCGCAGGAGATGGGAACAGGCGGCCGAACTTTTCGAACGCAGCCTTGAAGACCGTTCGTCCCGAATCACTGCCCTGGTGGAACTCTCGAAGATTTTCGAACACAAATTCCGCCTTTATGGACAGGCCCTCCAATACGCCGAAAAGGCCATGGAAAGCCACCGGGAAATCCGGCCCTACATGGAGGCCCGGGAATGGTCCCGTAAAAGAAACGAGCTGCGCCGCCGTCTCGAGAGACTGTACAGGAAAGAAGGGTCGTCCGTCACTTTCCTGAAGGGAAGGGACCGGGATTTTCCGTGAAAAGATCCTGACAGGGTCCCGAAATGTTATAGTGAAAGGAAAAGAACATTTTTGCTATTTACCGCACCGGACGAGACAGGAAGGATTACTTCCTGTTCGGACGAACGCGGAGGGAGGTTGATGTGATGAACTTTCCGGCACATATTTTCAGGGAATACGACATCAGGGGCAACGCCGAGGAGGAGTTGAATTCTGAGAACGTCCGGGCCATAGCCCACGCTTACGGCACCTTCCTCGCGAAGCAAGGCGTATCAAAAATCTCCGTGGGTGGGGATATTCGACCATCCACCGCCCGGATCAAAGAGGACGTAATTGCCGGCGTTACTGCGGCCGGCGTCGATGTCATAGACATCGGCACCGTCACGACACCCATTCTGTACTGGAGCCTTTACCACTTTGATCTCGAAGGCGGCGTGATGATCACGGGAAGCCACAATCCCCCGGAGTTCAACGGCTTGAAGCTGGCTTTGGGCAAGACGACCCTTTACGGCGACCAGATCCGCAATATCCATCGCATGATCACAGCAGGTGAATTCCTGGATTCCCCGAAAAAGGGATCCCTCTTGAGACAAGATATCAGCAGCGCCTACATTGACATGCTCGTGTCCAAGACAAGACTTGGACCGAGGAAACTCAAGGTCGTCACCGATTCGGGAAACGCAACTGCCGGCCCTTTTATAAACGAGTATCTTCAGAGGATCGGCTGCGGGGTAGTCCCCCTGTTTGCCGAGCCTGACAGCAGGTTCCCCAATCACCATCCCGATCCCACAAAACGTGATAACCTCGTGGATCTGATCGAAACGGTCCGTCGGGAAAAAGCCGACGTGGGCCTGGGTTTTGATGGTGATGCCGACAGGATCGGGGTCGTGGATGATACGGGAAACGTCGTGTGGGGCGACATCCTGATGGTGCTCTACTGGCGTGAGATCCTCCCCTCGAATCCGGGCGCAAAAGCCATCGTGGAAGTCAAGAGCTCCCAGGCCCTTGTGGATGAAATCGAACGCCTCGGCGGAGAGGTGGTCTGGTGGAAATCCGGGCACTCGCTGATCAAGGCCAAGATGAGGGAACTTAATGCACTCTTTTCGGGGGAGGTCTCCGGACACATGTTCTTCGCTGACGAGTACTATGGGTTCGACGATTCCTTCTATGCAGCGGGAAGGCTGCTCCGGATTCTCTCCAACGACGAACGGAGCTTGTCGGAAATGCTCTCCGACGTTCCAGTCTATTACAGTACTGCGGAAACCAGGGTTCCATGCACTGATGAAACCAAGTTCGAGGTCATCGAAAAGATCGAGGAGAGCGCCTTGAAAGATTTCGATGCCATAACTGTCGATGGCGTCAGGATCCTCTATCCCCGTGGATGGGGTCTGGTCAGGGCCTCAAACACCCAGCCCGTTTTGGTCACCCGGGCCGAAGGCAAAACGCCCGAAGACCTGGAAGAATACGCTTCAGACCTCAAAAAACGGATGATGGAAGCCGGCGTCGAGGAATTCGAGTGGGAATATTGACGAGACACGAAAGAGCGGGACCTCCAAGGTCTCGCTCTTTCGCTCTCCGCTGCACCTGGTCTCAACGCTTCTCGCCCCCTGGAAGGTCACCCTTCAACCTCAACCATGTTGAAAGATCCGGACAAAAGTAATAGTGCCTTTTTGCGCTTCAGGTTGCGGTTTCTGCAACCTTTCAAAAAACTAAAGAGATCCCGCTTTTCAGTGGGATCCGAAACGCCCGGACGCAGTCAGCCCAGCGCTTTCCACGCCATCTTTCCCCCGTCAAAATCAGGTTTGATCCTGCCAAGATCAGACAATCTGGACAGGTGAGCCCGTAATGTAGAGCCCACAAGAACGTATTGATTCACATCAAGGACAAGGTCCCACCGGTTGATCACAGCCTCGAGGATCTCCTCGAAACATCGAGGCTTTTCACTGCAAAGGCCGGCAACGGTCTCACCGACAGTCTCCAGGGCCTCCCGGTTCAGCCGTGCAAGGGCCGTGATATCCGGGACGGGTTCGGCGTGCGCCGGAACGTAAAGTTCTGCAGGAATTGACGGCAGTTTTTCAAGCGTTTCAATGGCCTTTCCCACGTCAAAACAGAAAGTGACGCCGTATTTTTCGATGATTTTTTCCGTAAAGACCGTATCGGCCGCAAAAAAGACTTCGTCGGGCGTCCTGACACCAATCATCTCCAGAAAATGCCCAGGCAGAGGAACCGTCTCGAGCTGAAAACCCGGAATGCTTTCACCGGGAACCAAACGATCGGTCACCTTTGAAGGCTGGGCCTGAAGGAACTTGTTCCTCAGGGCCTTGAAGGGAAAACCTCCCCAGAGAAAGGCCGGTTCAAGCAGCGGGTCTTCGATGAAAACCGCTTCTTTCTTCGTGGCGGCGATACGGCATCCCGTTTTTTTCTGAAGGTAGGCGTTCCCGCCGATATGGTCGGCATTGGAATGAGTGTTCACGATCATTTCAAGGGTCCACCCTCGGGCTTCGATCAGCCTGAAAAGCTTCCGCCCGTAACTCTCGTCACCTCCACTGTCCACCAAAACGGCGCGGTTGTCTTCCGCGACAAAGACCCCGACATTGACCGGGCCTGGAACATACCAGGTCGATCCTCCAGCGTGTACAGCTTCCAGCTCCATGAAACCACCTCCGGTTCAAGTATAGCGTCTTCCCGGATCATGTATGATTGACTGGAGACTTCCTGATCGGGCGAAATTCGCAAACAGACTGCAACAGTGAAAGGGTGTTTTCGCAAAGGTGCTTTTGTTCCTTCTGGTTTTTTTCATCATCTATGGGCTTGCCAACTGGTACATTACCAGCAGGATCTTCCGTTTACTCCCTTTCCGCGGACCCTGGTAGATCATTTCCCGCTCGCTGTGGATCGCACTCCTTCTCGCCTTTCCAGCAGGGTGGTTCTGCTCGACCCTGCGGGAAACCGCCTTTACAGACTGGATACTTTGGGTGGGGAACTGGTACCTCGGTATCATGGTCTATTCCCTTTTCTTCTTCGCAATCAGTGATCTATGGCAAATTCTTGCCTTTCTTCTTCGCTCCCTGAAGACCCCGGACCGGCAACCGCACCGGCTAACCCGGAAAAAACCGGGCTTCGGGCTTTTCGCCGCCTATTCCCTGTTTATCATCCTGGTGGTCGCCGGGGGTCATTACAACGCCGTGCGACCCGTTGTCAGAAGCTACGACCTGTCTTTGCCGGGCGACAATGTCGGGAAGGTTGTCCGGGTGACCCTGGTTTCGGACATCCACGCAGGCCTAATGGTCAATAATCACTGGCTCTAGCGGATCGTGAACACCATCAACGAAACGGAGCCTGATATGGTTCTCATGGCAGGGGATACCGTTGACGGTAACGTAACCCATGTTCATGAAGAGCGTCTTTCCGAGGTCTTGGCCGGGCTTTCGGCACCGCTGGGCGTTTACGCCGTACCGGGTAACCATGAATACTTTACGGATACCGAGGAGGCCCTGTACGCCATCGAATCGGGAAACGTGAAAGTCCTCCTCGACGAAGCCCTGGAAATAAACGGACTTTTCACACTGGTGGGAAGAAAGGACATCGAGGCGGAACGGTTCGGAGAAAAGCGCACGCCCCTGAAGGACATTCTCAAAGAGACCGACGATGACCTTGCCGTCATCGTCATGGATCACACGCCCATAAATCTCGAAGAAGCGGCCGAAGCAAAAGTGGCATTACAGGTTTCCGGCCACACTCACAGGGGTCAGCTTTTCCCTTTCAATGTCATTACAGACATGATTTTCGAAGAAGACTGGGGTTTTCTCAGGGAAAAAGATACGCTGTATTACATCAGCTGCGGTGTGGGCACCTGGGGCCCACCCATCAGGACCAGCTCGCGCCCGGAAGTCGTGGTTTTCGACATCACCCTCGATGCGGAGGGCGGCTTGCGGTAAAAGGAATAACATAGGGGAAGGCCTTCCGTATCATGATCCTGTCACTCCTTTTTCCCTTCCGGCGCCAAAAGCTCCCACATCCGGGCCAGTTCATCTTCCTCGCATGCCATTTCCGTGAAAAAGCTGACACTCCCGTCCTCTTCGCGCAAACAGACGCCTTTGCCTTCAGTTACGACTCCCACCCTTTTCAAATCACAAAACCCTTTTTCAAAGCTTTTTTCCGCTTCCCGGGCACATTCCGGCGGTAATGTGACGGCCAGCGAACCCGAAGAGATCATCTTTAATGGATCAAAATCAAAGGCATCGGCAAAACGCTTCACCACAGGAGGAATCGGAAGGGCCGAAGCAGTAATATCCATGCACACTCCGGAACAGGATCCGATTTCAAGAAGCGTCTCGAGAACACCTCCTCTAGTCACGTCATGCATGGCCGTAGCACCCAGATCCGCCAACTTGAGGGCTTCGGGGACGACACTGACGGACTCGAGCAGCTTAAGGGCATCGTCTATATCCTGCTGAACCAGCCCTCTTGAAAAAGCATCCTCGGCAAAATCGGAGGCGAGAATACCCGTTCCCTCGAGTCCGATACCCCTTGTAACGTAAATCAAATCACCGGGTTTCGTTCCCCCCGTTGTCACAACCCTCCGGCCTTCCGCGGGCGCGAGGGCCGTCACCGCCACAAGGGAGCGCAGAAGTCCCGCGGAATACCCCGTATGACCTCCGATGATTGTCACCCCGAGGATGGCCGCCGCCCTGGCCGCATCAGACATGATTTTCTCGACATGATCCACATGTCTTGGAGAAGGCACCATGACGAGAAGCTGGATCCAGCGCGGCCTGACGCCGCTTGCGGCGATGTCATTGCAGGCAACATGAACGGCCAGCCAGCCGATCCCCTTCACGGCACCCACAATGGGGTCGACATGAGAAAGCAGAAGGTCACCACCCACCTGAGTGACGGCCACGTCCTCGCCGAAGGTGGACCCCAATATGACGGCAGGGTCATGTTCCTTTCTCACCGTATAGGGATAAACGTGGCGTTGCAGCACTTCAAGAGGGAACTTCGACATCCCTGGATTCCTCCATTATTCTCACGTAATAGGTCCACTTCCCATAGGTAACCCTCCTGATTCGCCCTTCATCTACGAGCTTTTCCACCGTTTCGTCGCCGGCTCCCCGTCGTTTCAGGACTTCTTCGACGGCGTCGCTTCGCATGGGGTGCACGGCGGTGATATTCAGGATTTCCTCGGCGGGATCGTCGGTGATAATGAAGGCATTGCCTTCATATCCCGTTAGGGTCTCCACGGGTATCTTCTTTTCCACAAAAATGGCGTAGGCCGCTACTACGGCATCCGCTTCAGGCATCCGGACCCATGAAGCCGTTGGTGGTCGGGTTGGAACGGATATGTAGGCAGTATGAACGTTCAGCCTCGAAGCAATGAAGCGCGCGATACCTTCGAGCTCCACAGGCCCGTCGTTAAGGTCTTTCACGAGCATGGTCTCGGTGCACAGAGTCCCTTTGTAGGAACGCGAAAACTGTTCCATCCCGTCAAGAATGTCATCATGGGAAAGGGACGGGTGAGGCCTGTCCACGCGTTTCCACAGATCTTGCGAGATGGCATCGATCTTCAAACTGACCCAGTCCGCAAGGGCAAGCTCTTCCCGCACATCGGACCTCCAGATGAGGGATGCATTGTTGATGACCGCAACGGGAAGACCCGTTTCCTTCAGCTTCGAGATTAATTCTCCGAGGGCAAGATCGAGAGTCGGTTCCCCGTCGGGAACGATTGTCAGGTAGTCGACCTTTCCTCCCATCTCCTCCAGCCGCCGGAGTTTGTTTCTCACGAGCTCCACAAGCCCTTGCGGGTTACTGTGGCGCTTGCGCCCGATTTCCATTCGCAATGTCCGCCCGATCTGGCAATAAACACATGTGTATGAGCAAACCTTGTAAGGGATGTTATTGATCCCAAGACTAAAGCCAAGCCGCCTGGATGGTACGGGACCGAAAATACTCATGACTGCCACCTCTTTTGATAACCTTTATTGATATTTATCATACACCTGTTACCGTACTGCCGACAGGGCCACAGCAGGTGTCTTTCCGACGCCTTCTGGATACAGAAAAGGCGGCGCCCTGAGTTTGCGCCGCCCGACGGTTCGAAAGATCACAAGGAAATTTCAGGATTTTGAAACCGTTACCTCCATGCCCGCAAACAGGGGCTCGAAAACCTGGCCGAACCGGTTCCGAAGGGCCACCTGAGCGTTGAAACCGGTGCAATGACCGGCCGCTATCCATCGAGGGTTCATTTCGGCCATGGCCGACATGGTCTTTTCAATACGATCGTCATCGGCTTTGATCAGATGGAACCCACCGATCACACCATCGAGAGGAATGCCTGGGAAAAGCTCCATGGAGTGCCGGAGGATATTGATAATTCCCGAATGGCTGCAGCCCGTGACGACAACGACGCCTCGGCCTTCAACATGAATGGCGACGGCCGTGTCGTCCGCAAGGAGGTCTTCGGCGAGCTTGCCATTCACAGATGTAACCGCTTTGACGCCGGGTTCTTCAAAATCCGTCCTGCGAGGAACTTCCCCGAGAGTAGTGACGCCTTCCATCAATGGAACGGGGTCGGAAGACAAAAGAAGCTTCCCTCCGGCTTCCTCCACCTCGGCAGGCCCGTTTCCATGGGGTACGCCGATGTGGCGCAGGCAGGGCCTCCAGGCGAAATGAGACCGGAAAAGCGCGGGATGGGAGACAACAGGAAGATCCTTTTTCCCCACAGCTCTGACAACCTCCGCGAGATCTCCCGTATGATCGTAATGACAATGTGTCAGGACGATCACATCAACCATCTCCGGACTGAGGCACAATCGTTCCATGTTGTGAAAGAGCATTCCAGAAGACTGACCGACGTCGACAAGGATATTCCTGATTTCGTCGCCGCTTCCGACCTCGAGGAAGTAGGAGGCACCATGCTGTGCGACGAGGTCGCCCGTCGCCGGGCTCCTGTCGTCCATAAGCACAATAATCTTCAGAAAATCCACACCGCCCATCTGTGTTCAGCTCCTTTCAGGCAGTCAAGGTCTCTTTGCAGTGTAAGTGTAACACCGGGAAATTGTTTTTCCTTCAAAACCAAAAAAGAGCGACGGACCGTTATTGGCCCGCCGCCCCCTCGATCCCGCTTTTCTCGGCTTTTTTAGAGTGTTTCCTGAGCCGTTCTGGAAATAATCTCCTCCTGAAGGTCTTTCCCGATGTCCACGAAATAGTCGCTGTAGCCGGCGACGCGAACGATCAGGTCCCTGTATTCTTCGGGGTTTTTCTGGGCGTCCCGAAGCGTCCGGGTATCCACCACATTGAACTGGATATGGTGGGCATCGTAACGGAAATAGGTCCTGATGAGCTGAACGAGTTTCGCGATGCCTTCTTCGCCCTCGAGGACTTTCGGCAGGAATTTCATGTTGAGCAGCGTTCCTCCCGTCTTGAGGTGATCCATTTTGGCCGCCGAGTTGACCACCGCCGTGGGTCCCTTTCTGTCGGCGCCCTGGACGGGCGAAATCCCTTCGGAAAGAGGCATCCTGGCATGACGCCCGTCGGGGGAGGCACCCGTGACGGACCCGAAATAGATATGGCAGGTCGTGGGAAGCATGTCGATATGATATTCTCCGCCTTTTGTATTCTTCCTCCCATCGATTTCGTTGAACAGGGAGTTGAAAACCTCCTTCATAATGTCATCGGCATAATCGTCATCATTGCCGTACCTGGGCGTCTTGTTGGTCAGGGTCATCCGAAGGGGCTCCATTCCGTCAAAATCCTTTCGCAATGCATCGAGGACCTGATCCATACTGAAGGTCCGTTCCTCGAAAACGTGTTTCTTGAGGGCGGAAAGGCTGTCGGTGATAGTTCCTATGCCCACGCACTGGATGTAGTTCGTGTTGTATCGGGGCCCACCGTCGTTGTAGTCCTTCCCCTTCTTGATGCAGTCGTCGATCAGAACCGAAAGGAAAACCGCTGGGGCGTGCTCGGCGTACATCCGTTCGATATACTGGTTTCCCCTGACCTTGATATCCACGAAGTGGTGGAGCTGTTTTTTGAACGCCTCGAAAAGCTCCTCGTAGCTTTGGAAGTTCCCCGGGTCGCCTGTCTCGATTCCGATCCTCCGGCCTGTCATGGGATCGATGCCGTTGTTCAGGGTGATTTCCAGAATTTTCGGGGTGTTCAGGTATCCCGTCAGGATATAGGCTTCCTTCCCGAAAGCGCCGGTTTCGACGCAACCGCTGGTCCCCCCCTCACGGGCGTCTTCGAGGGATTTCCCGGCCCTGACCATCTCCTCGATCACGGCATCTGCGTTAAAAACCGAAGGATATCCGAACCCTTTGCGGATGACCTTGCAGGCTTCCTTTAGAAACCGGTCCGGCGTTTTCCTGCTGAGCTGGATATTCGCCTGGGGCTGCAGGAGGTGAACTTCGTCGATGACTTCCAGCATCATGTAGGAGATATCGTTGACGCTGTCGGTGCCGTCAGGTAAAAGTCCTGCGAGGTTAATGTTGGTAAAGTCGTTGTAGGTCCCGCTTTCGGCTGCGGTGACCCCGACTTTCGGTGGTGCGGGATGGTTGTTGAACTTGATCCAGAAGGCCGAAAGCAGTTCCTTGGCCTGCTCCCGCGTCAGCATCCCCGCCTCTGTATCCTTCTTGTAAAAGGGGTAGAAATACCTGTCGAGGTGCCCCGGGTTCATGGCGTCCCATCCGTTGAGTTCTGTGATGGTCCCCAGGTGCATGAACCAGTACATCTGGAGGGCTTCCCAGAAATCCCTCGGCGCGTTCCTGGGGACCCACCGGCAGACCGAGGCGATCCGCTTGAGTTCCTCTTTCCGCTGCGGGTTCTCCTCATTTTCAGCCATTTGTTCGGCGAGCTCGGCGTGCCGCTCTGCGAAGAGGATCACTGCATCGCAGGCGATACGCATACCCTTGAGCTCCTCACGTTTTTTCATCGCTTCCGGATCATGGAGAAAGTCAAGGGAGGCAATCGACTCGTCGATATCCCTTTTGAAATCCTCCATGCCCCTGGTGTAGAATTTCCCGTCCAGGGTCGTATGACCGGGAGCCCGTTGTTCCATGAACTCCGTGAAAATACCCGCAGCATAGGATTCCTTCCACTCGTCATCAAGGTCCTGGAAAATCTTGTCCCGCATGGTTCGGCCGCGCCAGAAGGGTATGACCTTTTCCTTGTACACTTTCCGGCATTCGTCGGAAACCTTGTATGGGTTCTTGTCGCGCGTATCCAGGATATCCAGGTCTTCCATGGAGTGGCACGTCAATTCCGGGTAGGTGGAGACGCATTTCGGCCGCGGCCCTCGTTCACCGACGACAAGTTCGTCCTCTCCGATGTAGATCGATTTTTTCTCGCAAACCTCCCTGAACGCCATGGCGCGCATCACCGGCGTGGAATATTTCCCGATGTTCTCCCGGTAAAAGTCAGTCATGATCTCCGCCCGCTCATGATCGAGCGTTACAGGTGTCTCAAAACTTTCCTGTCTCAGGCGCTGTATCCTTTCATTCATGGTTCATCCCCCTATCCTGACGTTCAGCCCCATGCCGCGAAAAAACCTGGCAAGGGTCTTTATATTTTCTTCCCGGGGCGCTTCCAGATCCCCGAGGAGGTACTCCATTCCGAATCGTTCGTACTTCTGAATCGCTGTCCCGTGATAAGGAAGTACGGCGAGTTCCACCACACCCGGAAGGTCCGAAACAAGGCCAGCTATGGCTGCCATTTCCTCTTTGTCGTCGTTGATGCCCGGGATGACGGGAACCCGCACCGAAATCTCCGCACCTTCATCAGAGAGCATCTTCAGGTTGTCCAGTATCAGTTCATTGGATACTCCAGTATATTTCCGGTGTTTCACCGGGTCAGCAAACTTGATGTCGTAGAGGAAAAGGTTCGTGTAGGGGATTACGGTCCGGATGATCTCCGGTTCGGCGTAACCTGTGGTGTCCACGGCGGTATGAATGTCAACACGTCGACACTCCCGAAGGAGTTCCTCGAGAAATTCAGGTTGCATCAGCGGCTCCCCGCCGGTAAAGGTCGCCCCGCCTCCCGATTCATCATAGAAAAGCCGGTCTTTTTCTATTTCTTTCATCACCTGCGGCACATCGACGGTCCGACCCACAAGCTCCCTGGCTCCGGAAGGACACACTTCGGCACACACTCCATGGGAGCGGCAAAGCTTTGAGTCAGCCGTGAACCCCTTCTGGGTGAGACGGATGGCGCCCTCGGGGCATGCGCCCTCGCAGGCTCCACATCCGATGCACCTGTCCGGCCTGTAGAGGACTACGGGCTCCGGCGACTGGCTCTCCGGATTATGGCACCACCAGCACCGCAGGGGGCATCCCTTGAAAAAGACCGATGTCCTGATTCCTGGACCGTCATGTATGGAATAACGTTTGATATCGAAAATTGTCCCGGTCGCCACGAAGGACCTCCCTGTCGTTCACCTCAGGAAAACAGTCCCGAGTTGACCGCTTCCGTATAGTATCGTCGGATGAATCGCTCCTGCACTTCGAATGACCAGTGCACATCACGGATATATTCCGCCGCAGCTTTCGGGTCACCATCTTTTACGTGCTCGATAAACTGCTGGTGCTCTCCCGTGGATATGATTTCCCACTCCTTGACAAAACCTTTTCGCCTCGGGAAATCGTAAAGCCGGTGCTTGAGATTCATCACCGTCCTGACAAGGATGTGGTTGTCGGAAAAGTCGAGGTAAACATTGTGGAAGGAGATGTTGTGTTCATAAAAGGTATCAAAATCGTCACGGCCCAGGGCTTCTCTCATGAGCCTGTTTTCCTCTTCCAGCCGCTTGATTTCGGATTCGCCGAATTTCTCGAAATTCGAGAGAATCACAGCGGCTTCAAGGGCCCCGATGATTTCGTAGAAGTGCCGGATGTCCTGCTCTGTCAAAAGGTTGACCTGTATGCCCCTCCGCGGATAGAAGGTGACGAAGCCTTCGATCTCGAGCTGGATCAACGCCTCTCTCAGGGGCGTCTTGCTGATTCCCAGCCTTTCGCTCATCTCGTTGAGATTGAGGAACGAACCGGGCTTGAGATCCCCGGAATCCAGCTTTCGCCGCAGAAATTCGTACACTTGTTCACGCAGGGACTTTACCGAAAGTAATTCTGCTTGAGACTTCACCGACATGCCCCCAAATCTTTTTGTATATAATATATCAGATATCTGTTTGTGCGTCAAAGGGTCCAACTTTTCGAAACGGCGGTTTTTGTTTGATGCGGCAAAACAGGTTTCTTATCATGCGGGGTTTCGGGATTTGCTCTTTCCCCATATGATGGAACAGCAAAGAACGAACCTGGCGCGAACACGCAGTGGTTAGACGAAAAGTGGCCTTGAAGGAGGGGAATAGATGAAACGGGTCAGCATCCTCAATCACGTTATCGGACCCATCATGCGGGGTCCATCGAGCTCCCATACGGCGGGACCCTGGCGGATCGGCAGAATGGCCCGGGACCTTCTCGGCGAAAAACCCGTGGCAGCGGCTTTTTTCTTCCACCCGGACAGTTCCCTCGCCGTCTGCTACCACGACCAGGGAAGCGACCTTGCCTTCGTCACCGGCCTTCTGGGAATGGAACTGACGGACCCCGAATTCCCCGAAATTTTCGAAGCGGCTTCACGGCAAGGACTCGACCTCTCCTTCGGCTTCCGGGATTTTCCGGAGGCAGATCATCCCAACAGCACACTTCTTGAACTTGTCGGAGAAGCCGGGAAAACCCTGAGGCTTCACGCCCGTTCCGCCGGGGGAGGCTCAATAGAAATCGCTTCGGTCAACGGTTTTTCCGTACTGATGACAGGTGACCGCTACGAAATGTTCATTGAAACGGAAGGCAAAAGAGCCGCGGACACCCTCCACATGCTGAAAAGGTGGGATGCCAACGCCCGGATTGTGGAAACCGAAGGGCGGACCGCCTGCCTCTGCTCCTCTTTCCTGAAGCCGCCCCGGGAATTTCCTGAAGAAGTGAAAAAGATGCCGGGGGTGCTTTCTGTGAGTTTCGCCACCCCTGTGATGCTGCCTCTTCGTGGGAAAGAACCCTTCGCGGACAGTGTGGAAATGCTTGATGAGGCCGAAGAGTCGGGACTGTCCCTCGGCGCATCGGCTCTCGCCTACGAAGCGGCTCTTCTGGATCTTCCTCCAAAAAACCTGCAGCAGGAAATGGATTTCCGGCTCTCCGTCATGCTTGAGGCTGTCAGCCGCGGCTTGAAAGAGCACGATTTGAAGATGAAACTTTTGATGCCTGTGGCCCAAAAACTCTTCGAAGCCGAGTCGAGGGGAAAGATGTTTCTCGGCGGCCCTCATGCCCGGACCGCTGTCAAGGCCATGGCCGTCATGCACGTAAACGGCGCGGGAGGCGTGGTTTGTTCTGCCCCGACGGGAGGATCCGCCGGAGTTCTCCCCGCGGTCGTATCAACCCTTATGGAAGACTTCGGTCTCAGCCGAGAAAAGGCATTGTCATCACTCTGGGCTGCCGGAGCTATAGGGCTTGCTCTGGACAGACGAAGCACTTTTGCAGCGGAAATCGCCGGCTGCCAGGTCGAAATCGGCGCGGCCGGAGCCATGGGGGCAGCCGCAGTCGTGGAGGCCGCCGGGGGGACAGCACGGCAGGCCTGTGATGCCGCAGCAATTGTTTTCCAGAACGTCATGGGGTCCGTGTGCGACCTCGTGCAGGGCATCGTGGAGATCCCCTGCCACAGCAGGAACGCGGCGCTGGCTTCCCAGGCGTTTTTGGCCGCAGACCTCGTTCTGGGCGGGTACCAAAACCTGATTCCCCTGGATGAAACCATCGACGCCGTTGACAGCGTTGGCAGGATGCTGCCGCCGGAACTTTGCTGCACATCCCGTGGCGGGCTCGCGCTGTGCCCGTCCGCGCTGGCAATCCCGCGCCGCGATCTACCATAGTGACATTTCTGCCATAAGGCGGCATCTGCACCACTTTGGGCGGGCTGTGCCCTGCTTCGGAATGAACCCGTTGATTTGTGCTCTTTATCCGTTCTTTATCCGTGCTTTGAAAAAAATTTTACCAAATTGCGCCGTGCCAGGACACTCTCTATAATGAATATAAAAGATTGTATCGAACGTCGAAAAATGCGAAAAGCGACATGATCGCTCTTTATGGTTCGTGCTGGTTTTTCGGTAAAGCATGAAAATTCCCCGTCAAAGGAGGCCCACAAATGGAAATTACACGGGCAACGGCTGTTGTCGACACACACACGGGTGGTGAACCCACGCGAATCATCCTCGGAGGCGGGCCATGGCTTCAAGGAAAGACCATGGGCGAAAAATGGGCCTACCTGAGGAATAACCTCCGGGATTTCAGAGATTTTGTCATGCACGAGCCCCGCGGGCATTCGAATATGTTCGGTGCCTTCTTGACCCCGCCGGTGAGGGAGGATTCCCATTACGGCGTGCTCTTCATGGATTCAGGCGATGGTGTTTCCATGTGCGGTCACGGGTCCATCGGCACAGCCAACGCTCTCGTCGAACTGGGCATGGTCCCCAAAAAGGAACCCCTCACAACGGTTATCCTGGACACTCCCGCGGGACAGGTTTCCCTCGATGTGGAAGTAAAGAATGGCGTCGTCGGGGATGTCATTCTCGCGAATGTTCCCGCTTTCGTCTACGCCACTGACGTCGAGGTCGCCCTCCCCTCCCGCGGCGGGGAGAAAATTCGCCTTGACATTGCCTACGGGGGCAACTTCTTCGCTATAGTGCATGCAGAGGATCTCGGCTTCACACTGGAGCGACAGGAAGTTCCGGAAATGCTGAGAACGGGCCTGGAGATACTCCGGGAAGTCAACAGGACCGTCACGGTAGAGCACCCAACGGAAAAGCATATCAACTCGGTAGGACTCACCGAATTCAGCCTCGAACGCGAGGGAAAACCGACGAAAAACTGCGTAATTTTCGGTGAGAGCAATGTCGACAGGTCCCCCTGCGGAACCGGGACCTGCGCAAAGATGGCCATCCTCGCGTCAAAGGGGAAACTGGCTCCCGGAGAAACTTTTGAGCATGAAAGCGTAACAGGAAGCCTTTTCAAAGGGTCCTACGAGGAAGGTCCTGTCATCGGCGGGTACCGGACAATTCTTCCTTTTATCAGGGGGAGGGCCAGTATCACGGGCTTCAATTACCTCCTGCAGCAAAAGGATGATGAAATGGGGAGCGGCTTTTTGCTTCCGCGCTGAAAAGGGGGAACGTGAGAACGCTCCCTTTTTTGCGGCGGGCGGCAAAGATGGCCCGGGCCCAATGCGGGAGGTGAACCGAAGGAAATGGCCCTTTCAAAACACAAGCTGCTGAGGCTGAAAATCGCACTTTTGATCGTTGGCGTGTTCCTGGTGTGTCTTGCCGTCTTCTCATTTTTCATGACCAAAGTCGACGCCAAGATTGAGGCCATAGAACTGGTCAAGGCTCGACATCTGTCGGAAGAACGCCGGAACAGTTTCGTTTCGGCCGTCAACCGGGAGGGGAAATTCAAGCTTCTGGGATGGGGCATAGAACCGACAGGTGAAGAAGACACCTTCATCGTGAGCTACAGGATCAAGCGGATAAACGAGGACGGATTTGCCACGGGCCCTGAAGAAGGCTTCTGGTACCAGGTCAATCTCCGGGAAAACAGCTGCGAACAAATTTTCCCTCCCGGAACCCTCACTCCCGGGGAATAGGAATTCCTCACACTTTTTTGAAAGACCAACGAAGAATCACGTGAACCGGGACGAAGAAGGCGCCGATCCCTGAGGGCGCGGCGCCTTCTTCGTTCATTCAATTTTCCGTAACGTCCCGAAACCTCCGGGACTGACACTATACGCCTCAGGTTCTGCAGCCCGAGTCGTCATCATCGGCTTCATTTACGAGGTTCTCCACCCAATTGCTCTCGAAATCGTCAATGAGGTCCCTGAAGGACTCCATATCATATTCAACGAAACACCGAAGATCCGATGTACAGTTCAGGTTGCCCAGGATTTTCCCTTCCTTTTTCACTCTGATCCCTCCCCGTCGGACGCTGCATAAAGTCCCGCAGCGATCCGGTGCATCACATCCACATACTATATCATTTCATTCGAGCTCTTGACAGCAATCAGCCGCTTCTCTTGGTCACCCGAAGGTCTTTCAATCCACTATCTTTCCAGGATTCAGAATCATGTTTGGATCAAAAACCTTCTTGATGCCCCGGATTAATTCCATCTGCTGTTCATCAAGAAAGAGGGACAGATACTTCTTCCGTTTCAGACCTATTCCATGCTCACCGGAAAGGGTTCCGCCAAGCCCTGCCACCAGCCTGTAAAGGTCCAGCCGCGCCTCTTCGATAACCTCACGCCAGTCGTCCCGGTCTTCCCCGGCAAGGATGTTTACGTGCATGTTGCCATCCCCGACATGCCCGAAATTCGCGCTCTCAAGGTTGTAAGAAGAACAGACACGCCCGATGCCCTTCATGAGCTCCGGCACGGCGCTGGTGGGAACCACGAGGTCTTCCTTGGCGTATTTGGTAAAGAAGGCGATGACCGCTTCGGCGATGTTTTTCCTTGCCTTCCAGAGTTGGTCACGGAAGTTCCGATTGTCGGCCACGAAAACTTCCAGGGCACCGCCTTCGAAACAAAGGTCCCCGACCTGCTCATACTGATCGGCCAATACCTCGGGATCACCGCCTTCAAGCTGCACGATCAGGTGAGCGGCTGCATCGGCATAGGGAAGGGAGCTCCCGAGATACCTCGACACAAGCGACAGGGAGGCCCTGTCCATAAACTCCAGGGACGACGGGATCAATCCTGTCTCCCTGATGACCCGCGGGACGAAGGAAATGGCCTCGTCGACCCCGGCGAAAGGCACGAGAAGGTCCACCACGTGTTCCTGGCGCGGGACGAGTTTCAGCACCACTTTCGTCACCACGCCCAGGGTTCCCTCGGAACCGACCAGAAGGTGGACCAGGTCCAGACCGGTCACGTCTTTCCGGCGTTTGCCCCCGAACCAGCAGACCCTGCCCGAGGGAAGGACCACCTCAAGGGCCAGGACATTGGCACCTGTTGTCCCGTACTTGATAACCCTGTTGCCACCGGCGTTTTCGGCGACGTTGCCTCCGATGAAGGATGCATCCCCGCTGCAGGGATCGCCGGCATATTCCAGGCCACACCTGGCGGCCGCAGCCTGGATTTCTGCTGTCACCACGCCGGGCTCAGCGGAAATGGTGAGGTTTTCGAGGTCCACTTCCAGAATCCGGTTCATCCTGTCGAAAGCCATGACGATGCCGCCGCACGTGGGGACGGCGCCTCCCGAGAGTCCCGTTCCGGCACCGCGGGGGGTCACAGGTATTTTCCGGTCATTCGCGTAGGCGAGTACCGCCGCAACATGTTCCGTGCTTTCGGGAAAAACGACGACTTCAGCGCAGTAGAGCCTGTCCCAGAACTGGATTCCCACCTCGTCGCGGGAGTAGGTCTGCCGCTTTTCCTCATCAACGGCGACGTTGTGGGATCCGAGAATCTCTTCGAGGTCCCTGGTGTTGCGTTTTTCAACCGGTGCATATTCCATCATGCCCCGTAGCCCCCTTTCCTGGCTTTCAGGGCTTCAACAAGCCTGGGCAGGATGTCGAAAAGGTCTCCACAGAGCCCGAGGTCGGCCACTCTGAAGATGGGGGCTTCGGGATCCTTGTTTATGGCGACGATAAAATCCGCCGTCTGCATCCCCGCAAGATGCTGGACGGCCCCGGAAATCCCCACCGCCATGTAGACTTTCGGTGATACGACCTTGCCGCTCAATCCCACCTGGTGAGGATATCCGATCCACCGGTTGTCCACGGCGGCACGGCTCGCGCCCACTCCGCCATCCAAAAGCGAGGCAAGTTCATGGAGCATGGCGAAATTCTCGGGTTTTTTCATGCCCTTCCCGCCGGAAACCACGACCTCCCGGTCCTGGATGTTTCCATCCTTTTCGCCTGATTTTTCGAACCCCAGCGGTTCTATCCTGCTTTGAAACACCTCCGCCGGAAGGTGAACGCTTTTGACATCGGCGCGCCTTGAGGAATCGGGGGCCGGCACCGGGAACGTCTTCGGGCGGACCGTCGCCATCTGCGGCCGGTGCTCCGGAGTCCTTATGGTCGCCATGACATTCCCCCCGATGGCGGGTCTGGTCTGAAGCAAATGGCCCGTTTCACCATCGATTTCAAGCCCCGTGCAATCCGCCGTCAATCCGGTCCCAAGTTCGGCCGCCACAGCGGGCATGACGGTTCTCCCGGCTGTTGTGGCAGGGGAAAGGACGATCGTCGGATTGATGTCCAAGATGATTTTTCCCACAATTCGAGCCTGGATCTCCTGATTGAAGACTCCCAGTCTTTTATCTTTCGCGCAGAGCACCACATCTGCTCCGTATTCCCCCACAGCATCAGGAGACAAGTCGAGTTCGTCATACATCAGAAGGGTAAAAACCCTTTCACCAAGAGCATCGGCAAGGCTTCTCGCCTTCGCCGTCAGCTCCAGCGTCGAACTGTGGACCTTGCCGGTCCTGACTTCGCCGACAACAAGTATGTCACGCGTTTTGGCCGTCGACATAACGTTCACCCCCGGTCAAAAGCCCGCGTCTTTCAAGTTCGTCCACAAGCTGTGCGATGCCCCTACCAAGATCCTTTCCCCGGTAGGAAAGCGGCGTTCTTTCCACCTGGGGATGAAAGATCCGCACCACCCTCGTCGGTGAGCCGGCCAGGCCCACTTCCTCGGGATCAAGGCCAAGATCTTCAAGCCTTTTGCTCTGGATCCGGATTCTGCGCCCCTTTTTCTTGCCTTCCAGAGTCGGCATGACAGGCTCATTTAGATCTCTCAGAACCGTCAGCAAACACGGCAAGGGCAGGCGTTGCCTTTCAATGCCCTCTTCTACGGTCCGGGAAACGTTCACGCTGCCGTCTTCCTGAACCACAAGACCGCTCACGTATGTGCTAAAAGGCAGATCTAGCATGGCAGCCACCTCGGGACCGACCTGACCGGTCTCACCGTCTGTGGCCTTCTCTCCGGCCAATATCAGGTCAAAGGGTCCATATTTCCTTATGGCCGCGACAAGGGTCTTTGTGGTGGCCCAGGTATCGGCCGCGGCAAAGCGTGGATCGCTCAGGAAAAGAATATCGTCAGCCCCCAGGGCGATGGCCTCGCGGAGCGCCTTTTCGGCCTGCGGCGGCCCCATGGAGATGACGGAGATCCTCCCCCCGGTGTGCTGCCGTAAATCCAGGGCCGCCTGGAGAGCATGGAGGTCGAAGGGGTTGATGATCGTTCCCGCTCCCTCGCGGATCATTGTTCCAGTTTTTTCGTCCATGCGGACTTCGTCGGTATCTGGAACCTGCTTGAGCAAAACGGCGATGTGCATCGGATCACGTCCATTTTTGAAGTATGAAGCTTTTCGGCATAACCGGCCTCAACCGGGAAGCTTCCTGGGCCAAAGTATAGACCATATGGGCGTCATAGTTGCGGTTGTTCTGGAAGAGTAAAAGAAGGCGGGCCTTGACGGCCCGCCTTTCGGTTTGTCTTCCAGGTTACCTTATTTCGTAACGTTCCCATCCGAGCGGATCTCAAGCCCTTCCGGCCCAGCATCGACGATCACCCTGGAGCCTTCGCCCATGGAACGGGCGATGAGGAAACGGGCGATGGGCGTTTCCACTTCACGTGCAATGAACCGTTTCAACGGCCTGGCACCATACACCGGGTCGTAGCCCTGTTCGGCGATAAAGGACTTTGCCTTTTCGGTGATTTCAAAGCCGATCCCCTGACGCTGGAGCCTGTTTCCCAGATCCGCCGTCAAAAGGCCCACAATCTGCTTGATCTCGTCCTTCTGCAAGGGCTTGAAGAGCACCACATCGTCCACCCGGTTGAGAAATTCGGGGCGGAAATGACTGCGAAGCTGCGACATCACGGAATTCCTGGCCTCCTCGGCTATTTCCCCGCTTTCCGTGATGCCTTCCATCAATGTCGTTGCCCCGATGTTGCTGGTCATGATAACGATGGTGTTCCGGAAATCCACCGTCCTGCCATGGCTGTCGGTCAACCTGCCGTCGTCCAGAATCTGGAGCAGGATATTGAACACGTCGTGATGGGCTTTCTCTATTTCATCAAAGAGGATCACTGAATAGGGCTTCCGCCTGACCCGCTCCGTCAGTTGTCCGCCCTCCTCGTACCCCACATACCCCGGGGGAGCTCCGATGAGCCGGGCCACGGCGTGACGTTCCATGTATTCCGACATGTCGATCCGGATAATGTTCTCCTCCGTGTCGAAAAGGGCTTCCGCCAGAGCCCGAGCAAGCTCCGTCTTCCCGACGCCTGTGGGGCCGAGGAAAATGAAGGACCCGATGGGCCGCCTGGGATCCTTTATGCCCGAACGCGCCCGCAGGACGGCGTCGGAGACACGTTCCACGGCTTCGTCCTGCCCGACGACACGACGATGCAGCACTTCGTCGAGTCTGAGGAGCTTTTCCCGCTCTCCCTCCAGAAGTCTTGAAACGGGGATTCCCGTCCACTTCGAAACGATTTGGGAAATTTCCTCTTCGGTGACTTCTTCCCGGAGAAGTCTCGATTCCCCGTGAATTTCGGAGATATGTTTCTCGGTTTCATGAAGCTGCTTTTCGAGTTCCGGAAGCCTGCCATGCTTGAGTTCCGCCGCCTTGTTCAGGTCGTAGTCCCGTTCGGCCTTTTCGATTTGTTCCCTGACGTTTTTGATCTCTTCGCGAAGCTTTTGCACCGACTTTATGGCCTCTTTTTCGGATTCATACTGGGCCCTCAGTACATCCACGCGTTCTCTTGCCTCCTGGAGCTCCCTTTTGAGGGATTCCAGCCGATCCCTGCTAGCCTTGTCGGTCTCCTTCTCCAGGGCAGCCTCCTCGATTTCCAGCTGCATAACCCGCCTGGACGCGTCGTCCAGTTCGCTGGGCATGGAGTCGATTTCGGTCCTGATCATGGCACAGGCCTCATCGATCAGATCGATCGCCTTGTCGGGGAGGAACCGGTCTGTTATGTAGCGGTTTGACAAAACCGCCGCGGCGACGAGTGCATTGTCCTGGATCCGGACCCCGTGGTGCACCTCAAATCGCTCGCGCAGCCCGCGTAGGATGGAAACGGTATCCTCAACACTCGGCTGGTCGATCAGCACAGGCTGAAAACGCCGCTCCAACGCCGCGTCTTTCTCAATGTACTTCCGGTATTCATCCAGTGTCGTGGCACCGATACAGTGCAACTCTCCCCTGGCGAGCATGGGTTTGAGCATGTTGCCGGCATCTATGGCTCCTTCAGCCTTTCCCGTGCCGACAATTGTGTGGAGTTCATCAATAAACAGAAGAACCCGGCCTTCGCTTTCTTTCACTTCGTTTAGCACGGCCTTGAGGCGTTCCTCAAACTCGCCCCGGTATTTTGCACCGGCAAGGAGGGCTCCCATATCGAGAGCCACAATCTGCCTGTCTTTCAGGCCCTCAGGGACATCGCCCCGGACGATCCGCTGAGCGAGACCTTCAACGATGGCCGTCTTTCCGACTCCCGGTTCTCCGATCAAAACAGGATTGTTTTTCGTCCTCCGGCTCAAGATACGGATCACCCGCCGCACTTCCTCGTCCCTGCCGATGACCGGATCCAACCTGCCTGTGCGAGCCAAGGCGACCAGGTCTCGACCGTAGCGTTCCAAAGCTTCGTAGGTACTTTCCGGGTCGGCACTTTGCACCCTCTGCCGTCCCCGGATATCCTGCAAGGCCTTGAGAAACCCGTCTTTCGTAACTCCGGATTCCGCCAGGATCCTCCCCGCGGCCCCGGCATTCCCTTCATCAATGAGGGCTGCGAAAAGGTGTTCCACCGAAACGTATTCATCCTTCAGACGTTTGGCACTTTCCTCTGCAGCAACAAGGATCCTTGAAAGGCGCCCCGAGATGTAGATCTTTCCAGGTTCCACGCCGGGACCGCGGACATTCGACCGCTTGTCCAGTTCCCTCTCGACGGAATCTTTCAATGCTTCCGTGGAAATATCCATTTTTGCCAGTATTCTGGGAATCAAACCGTTTTCCTGATTCAAAAGCGCAAACAAAAGATGTTCATTGTCCACTTCCTGGTGCCCCCGCCTGATAGCCTCTTTCTGCGCATCCGAAAGGGCTTCCTGGGAGCGTTGTGTCAGTCTATTCATGTCCATGGATTGCATCCTCCTTTAAGAACGGCCTTTTGAAGAACTTCTCGGATCGAAATGCGACTTTTCCGCAAGCTCCTGGAAAAGGCGTCTTTCCTCCTCATCAAGGTGTTTGGGCACAACTATACGCAGGGTGACCAGCATATCCCCGTTTCCGCCGTCACGCCTGGGCAACCCCTTGCCCCTGAGCCTCAGCGTTCGACCGCTTTGACTTCCCGGCGGTACCCGAAGTGTTACTCTTCCCGTAGGAGTGTCCACCGGGACTGAACCTCCGAGCGCAGCTTCCCATGGGGAAATATCGAGATCTTTCAATATATTGTACCCGTCAACCTTCAAGCCCTGCTCGGGGCGCAGCCTGACTTTCAGGTAGAGGTCCCCCGAAGGCCCGCCTACGACGGCTTTCCCTCCCTGGCCGGCAAGCCTGATACGGGAACCGTCGGTCAAACCTTTCGGGATGTTCACTTCGAGATTTTTCTGCCTTCCTCCGACGTCAAGGGTGATACGTTTTTTCCCTCCCGAAAGGATATCCTGCAGTGAAAGCTCCAGGACCGCTTCGTGGTCGGGGCCTTTCGCGGAAGAACGCGCCTTGCGTCTGAACTCCGCTCCAAAAAAGTCCTGCCCCTGCCCGAAACGGCCTTCATCAAATCCGGACCCAAAAATATCCCGGCCGTTCGCCTGTCTGAAGAGGTCGGAACCACCGAAAAAGGCCTCGAAAAAGTCGCTGAAAATACTTCCCCCACTTCCACTATAGCGGCGCCGCCCTCCCGCCTGTTCGAAAACACTCTCCCATCCGGGCGGCGGTGTAAAGTCCTGGCCGTTCCGCCAGCTCGAACCAAGGGCATCGTATTTTTTTCGTTTGTCAGGATCACGGAGGACCTCGTAGGCTTCGTTGATCTCCTTGAATTTATCGGCCGCTCCCGAATCTGTGTTTGTATCGGGATGATACTTTTTCGCCAGTTTCCGGTAAGCCTTCTGGATTTCCGCCTGCGAGGCCTTTCTGTCGACACCGAGAATCTTGTAATAATCTTTGTACTGCATGATATTTCCTCCCTTTGGCCCGTTTTCGCCCGCCTTTGGCCTCGATCATGCCCGAGGCCCCCTTTTCGCAAAAGTCTTGCGGGGGGCCTCGACGGGAGGGATGCTCTGTTGCCTGTCACCGACAGTCCGTCAAACGCCTTATTCTTCGTTGAAGTCGGCGTCCACCACGTCCTCGTCGTTTCCGCCGGAACCACCCGCCCCGGTCCCTGAAGCAGACTGGTCACCGGAAGTTTCCTGCTTTCGATACCGGGAAAGCTGCATCATCTTTTCGCTGATCTGTTTTGTCAGTTCCTCGAGCCTCGACTTTTCCGCCTCATTCTTGATGGCTTCCTTAGCTTCCTCCACCAACCGGTCAGCAATACCTTTTTCTTCTGGCGGGAGGGAATCGCCGAGCTCCTTTATCTCCCGCTCCAGCTGGTAGTTCGATGTCTCGAGGGCATTTCTGGCTTCCACCCATTCCCGCTTTTTCTTGTCTTCTTCCGAATGCTGTTCTGCCTCGCGCACCATGCGATCGATCTCCTGCTCATCCAGGTTCGTCGAATTGGTGATTTCGATTTTCTGTTCCTTGCCGGTATCGAGGTCCTTCGCTGAAACGTTGAGGATTCCGTTCGCGTCAATATCGAAAGTTACCTCGATCTGCGGAACACCCCGCGGCGCGGGTCTGATCCCTTCCAGTTTGAAATTCCCGAGCTTCCTATTGTCCGCCGCCATCTCACGTTCACCCTGGAGAACGATCACGTCGACAGCGGACTGATTGTCTTCGGCGGTCGTGAAGATCTGGGACTTCCTCGTTGGTATCGTGGTGTTCCGTTCAATGATCTTCGTCATGACCCCCCCAAGGGTTTCAATACCCAGCGAAAGGGGTGTCACATCCAGGAGAAGGACGTCCTTGACTTCACCCTTGATGATGCCAGCCTGAACGGCTGCACCAAGGGCAACGACCTCATCGGGGTTCACGCTCATGTTGAGCTGTTTGCCGCCAGTCAGCTTTTTCACCAGCTCCTGGACGGAGGGCATCCTCGTCGCACCACCCACGAGGATCACCTCGGAAATATCCTTTTCTTCGAGTTTCGCGTCTTTCAGAGCCTGCTTCACGGGACCTTCGCACCGCTTCACAAGGTGTTCCGTGAGCTGGTCGAACTTCGCCCGTGTCAGGGTCATGCTCAAGTGTTTCGGTCCGTTTGAGTCGGCCGTAATGAAAGGCAGGCTGATTTCGGTGCTCGACCGTGACGAGAGTTCACACTTCGCTTTCTCCGCCGCCTCGTAAAGCCGCTGAAGAGCCTGCTTGTCTTTCCTGAGGTCGATCCCCTGTTCCTTGCGGAATTCTTCGGCCATCCAGTCGACGACACACTTGTCGAAATTGTCGCCACCGAGATGCGTATCGCCCGCTGTGGCGCGAACCTCACAGAGCCCCTCGCCCACTTCCAGGATAGACACGTCGAAGGTCCCACCACCAAGGTCAAAAACCATGACGACCTCGTTTTCCTTCTTCTCCATCCCGTAGGCAAGGGCAGCTGCCGTCGGCTCGTTAACGACGCGCAGAACGTTGAGCCCGGCGATTTTGCCGGCATTTTTCGTTGCCTGTCGCTGCGCGTCATTAAAATAAGCCGGCACGGTGATGACCGCATCGGTCACTTTCTCACCCAGGTATGCCTCCGCGTCGTCAACCAGCTTGCGCAAGATCATGGCGCTGATTTCTTCGGGAGCATACTTCTTGTCGCCGACGACAACCCTTACAGAGTTGTGCGGCCCCTCGACAACCTTGTAGGGAACGATCTTCATCTCCTCTTCGACTTCGTTGTAGTTGCGGCCCATAAACCGCTTGATCGAATAGATTGTCCCTTCAGGGTTCAAAACAGCCTGCCGTTTGGCAAGGGTCCCCACCAGCCGTTCGCCGTTTTTTGTGAAAGCGACGACAGACGGTGTCGTCCGGCCGCCTTCTGCGTTGGTGATAACCGTCGGGTGCCCGCCTTCCATAAAGGCAATGACGGAATTGGTTGTTCCAAGATCGATTCCAACTGTACGACCCATATTCATACCCTCCCAATTAAATGGAAAATTTACAAAACTATATTGACCTATTTTGACCAATACGTTGCCTATTATAGAGGTCAATATAGATCAGGCAAGTTTCCCGAAGGTGAAGAACAAATAATATTTCTGATTTCTGTCAAATATTTGTTATTTTTGGGTTTTTTTAGCCACATGCTTTTGAACGCAAAAAAGCGAGGGAAGGACCCCCTCCCTCGCCGGTTGCACGATGTTTTCTTCCTCCGCTGGAATTTCTATTCTGACTTCTGCAGCTCTTTTAGGGCCTGCTCGAAACGCCACTGTGCAATCTCGTTCCGTATTTCCTGTGATTTCCCGAAAAGATCTCTTGCTTTTGTCACATCAGGATCTTCCTGCATCAGGGCAAGTCGCATTTCCAGATGCGTTCTCTGCAGCTCCGTCATCTTTGCGGTGATTTCCGCGGGCAGTTCGACCCGGGTACCAACTCCCTGCCTCCAGGCTCCGCCCCGGAAACCCCGCTGCCAGTTCCCCTGACGATACGCCAAGCGGCCTCCATCGGGTCCGTCCCACATCATTCCGGTACCAAAACTCGGACCATAACACTGAAAAGGCTTTCCCCAAGGGCCTGTCGCCGCCCCCTGGAAGGGGCCGCCGTACGCAAAGGCCACCACAGAAAAGACCATGATTCCAACCAACGCCAGAAGAACAGCTTTTTTACCCATTTTTATCCACCTCCGGATATCGTGTTGCTACCTCGTTTCTTTCAAAAGGATACTCCCGGATACCTCGGGTGGTATGGGTAAAACTACCGATTTCCCCCTTCCGCCTTTTTGCCTACGAGGGCATCGCGCACCATTGAAAGAAGGCCATTCATGTCGACAAGTTCCTTTCTCCCGTCGGGAAACCTCAGCTCTACCTTTCCTTCGGAGGCATCACGACCGCATACGACGGTCACCGGCACACCTATGATCTCTGCATCGGAAAACTTGACCCCCGCCCGTTCATCCCGCTCATCGTGAAGCACGTCCATTCCGACGTCTTCTAATTCTTTTGCGATTCTCTCGGCGGCGTTGACGGCATCCTTGTTCTTGAGGGAAGCCACAACCACATAAACGTCAAAGGGGGCAAAGGAAACCGGGAAAGGCCCTTCCTCCGGGACCAGCCCCAGACAGGCCGCATCAAGATCGATGCGGCCCGACCACAGGATGGGCCGTTTCTTGGTGCCGTCGGCGGCCTGGAAAAAGACTTCAGGCTCTTCCGAAAGGAAACGGTCAGGCATAACCGCCCAGGCGAAAGGAGCCAACACGGTGTTCTCAAGGGAGGCTCCACATAGAGGGCATGGACAGTCCTTTTCGAAACAGATGACATCCTCAACGCTGGTAGCCGTGAAATCGCGTCCCCAGCAGACATTGACCAGATGCCGACCCGGTTCGTTCGCTCCGGTGACAATATTGACAGCACCCTTTACGTGTCTGTCGGCAATGATTTTCAACCCCTTCGGAAGACCCACAGGGCCAAGGTAGCCGGCGAGGTCGCCCACGGTCTCTCTGATTTCCAGGGGATCCGCAAACCGCAGGGAGGAAACCCCGAGGGCGTTCATGACCTTCTTCTCGCTGATCCTGTGATCACCTCTGACGAGGACGACAACGATTTCCTTGCGGCCTTTTCCCTCCGCGGCGTAAAACATGGTCTTCAGCGTCTTCTCGGGAGGAACACCAAGCTGCCTGCACAGCTCGGTGATCGTATCCGCCCCGGGGGTGTCGACAGGTTCAAGTGTTTCCGGTATCCCCTCATTTTCCGGGGCCGCGCCGTCCAGGGGGGAATTTTCATCACCGCACCAGTGACAACCAGTGCACCGATAGCCTGGCCTGGAAATGGGGGAGGTCTTTCGGACGGGAATCGCCACGAAGCTTTCCCTGCCCCTTTCTGAAACGGTTTCTCCCGAAAAGGCGTCCCGGCTTTCCGTCGAAAAATTCCGGCGGAGCCTTTCAATCAGTTCCGAGACCCTGTCCGAAGCCGTAGCCCTGTCTTCTTCAAGGGCACGCAGTTCAAATCCGTCGTCCGACGCCTGATGAAACAACAGCGGCAGTTGACGATAACTTTTGATGTATCCTGCCAAAACAGGGGGCATTTGCTTCCCGAAGTTGTCTAACCGGACTTCCTGGAATCCCACGGACCGGAGCACCTCCTCCGCACGCTTTGCCGCCTTCCTCCAGAAGCACTTCCCCAAAGGATAGAGAGACAGCTTTTCGGGAACTTCCGGGGAGGCAACATATCCGCCCCGTATCAGTCGCTGGAGGGCGGGATCGGAGACTCCCTTGGGATTTTCTTTCATGGTCGGCGCGAAAAGGCGCGACATCTTCATGGCGTAACCTCCCAATGAATCGTTTCGTTCCCGGAATACAAGGGATGCCTGAAGTATAGGGCATTTTCGCTCTCTTCCCCAAATCCCCGTCACTTGCAGATACATCCCGTAACCTGTACCCTTGTTGAGAAGCGATTTCTGTCGAAACCGCCCCGCGAAAGAGGGGGAAGGTTCCTTTTCGCGGTTTTTACAAAAAGAAAGGAAACGAACGAGAAAATACGGAACAAGGATGGTGACCGCGATGGCGTTCAGCCTGGAACCGGATCTCGTAAAAGGATCAAAACCGGAAGAATCCCTCAAAAATTCACTGCTGCAGGAACTCATGGAAACCTTGACGCAGGCCCAGCGGGAAGAGATCATCGAGGAATTCTTCATTCTTCCCGACTTCGGCTTCGATCTGGCCGTCTTTGTTCTCAGGGACGGAAACATGGAAAGCCGCTTCCTGAACATGAAAATTTACTCGGGGTCCCGGCCGAAGACCGTCGACATCGGGGATCAGAAAGGCTCGGGAAACGAAATGGAGCTTCTCCTCCTGAACAAAAGCCGGATCGCTATGGCCGATGGAGCCTTCCGCTGGATCCTTTGTGACATTACCAAACAGAAAGGCAACAGGCGTTTCAGCATTTTCTCTCCGGAACAGGCCAAAGAAGGGCTCTTCGGCGGCCTCAACAAGAAGAAGCAGAACAGCGTCAAGCTTGGAAGCGTCATGACCTTTCCCCTGACGTGGGACGATCTTTCTGAACATGTCCTCTCTTTCCTCACGTCCTGAAGATGGATCCTTTTGCCTTGCTCTCCCGGCTTTTCAGAAAGCACCGGCCGCCCATCACCCCGGATGAAATTTCCGCCAGGGCGGCCCGACTCGACAGGTTTATCGAGTGGAGCCGTGGGAAAAGGCTTTTGGTATTCGATCCACCCTTTTGGGGCTTCCATGACATCTTCGTCGACGAAGATCTCCGTTACGCCATGGTTTCACTGAAGGAAACGGGAGAAGCCTTCGTCTTTACGGGCGATAGCAAGGGAGCCCGCAGGGTCAGGAAATATTCACCCGGCGCGTTGCCCGAATCGGAAGAATCACTGGATGCCGGGACACTGGAATGGATCATCTACGACGATTTTGTCGTCTACTACGGCCCCTTCCTTCCGGTTAGCAGGTCCCCCTATTACGTCGGGAAAGTGGCGGCCTCCTTCTCTTTCGAAAAGGCCATTACCGATGAATGGGAACGCGAAGTCATACCCATCCTGTTCAACTGGTATGAACAACGCGGCAAAAGAGGCGAAAAGCGCAGGAAAGGATGATTCTTTGTGCCATGGGTTTACTGCGGGGCACCCTTCTTGAAGTGAACGCCTTTATTCGTGAATGGCCGGCTCAGAAGGAGCAGTTTCTGCAAAACCTCTGCCCCGGAAGGTACAACAACTCTGGAAGGAACCTCGGCCGCGCAAAAAACGTGGCATCAAACTGCCAGAGAAACTCGTAGTCCTTCAAATCGCTTCAGTGAACAGATCTTCTACACGATCGCCATCCAGTGGACCAGCCTTGTCTCCCACCTGGAATTCGAGCGGCAACGCGAACATCTCCTGTGTTTCGCCGGAAAACAGGGGTTTTGGGTCGCCATTGGCAGCGAGGCCAAAGGCTGGCGGGAGCTCCAGCGGTCATAGGAGGAGGCAAAACGGGCTCTCACCTGGCTCCCGGAATTCGAACCCGTCCCGGGGATCTGTCGGTTTGGCGAGCTTGTGTTGCATACATTTTCAGGAAAAGATTTGGACTCCCGGAAGCAGGCGGCCCCTGGGAACGATTCTGGGGCCCCCTTATCGAAAAGACATTCATCCGCATGGCCGTCCCCGCTGGTGGAAGTCGCCCAAGGGCTCGTACAAACCGACTTCGATGCGAAAAAGACGAAGAAGAACAGCACCTGTATTACAGGTGCTGTATTACAATACTATATTACAATACCGTCCGCAATTACCTCCCTGAAATCGAAGACTCCCTTCGCATCAACCTGCGGCACAGGCTCCACCGGTTGCCCTCGTTCTGTCATACTGCATCCACATTTTCCGCGAGCGACACCACTGGGAAGAAATCATCTGAAAAAGACAAGGCTTCGAGACTCCGCCTTTTTCAGTTCCTGTCCGATCACAGGGACCCTAGGGCTGTTTTTTCTTGTAGGGGATGCGTTTAGCCGGTTCGAAAGCACAGGTCCCTTCCTTGAGGATCCAGTCCTTGTAGACGCCTACGTTGCGGTCTTCCACATGGTCGAAAATCATCGGCGATTTTGTCCCATGGCTGACGTACCGGATGGGATCCGGATCCAGCTTCGCCGAAATAATTTCGTCGTTTCCTCGCGCCTGGGCCAGCTTCCAACCGGTGGGATCCACGAACATGGAGTTCCCGAAGAAGCTGTTGCCCGAGCCGTCGACACCGACGGAATTGACGGCGAGATAATAGACATGATTGTCATAGGCCCTAGCCTGGTTGACAAACTGCCAGATGTCGTAGGTCCGGAGCAACGCTGAGGGTCTGACGATCACTTCGGCTCCCATCAGGGTCTCGACAGTCGCCAGGTCGGGGAAGTCGCCGTCGTAACAAATGGTCAGGCCTATTTTCGCAAGTTTCGTCTCCACCACTACGGCCTTCTCGCCTGCCGTGGTCCAGCCTCCACCTTCCTTTCGTTCCGTAGGAAAGGGGTGGGTCTTGTCATAGATGCCCCCCAAGATCTCGCCCTTGTCGTCTATGACCATGCAGGAGTTGTAGACGATGTCCTTGGAAGGGCCTCTGCGGTACGTCGGCCAGATCACGTGAACCCCCAGCCGTGCAGCGGCTTCCTGTACGGGCTCCGTGATTGGCCCGGGGACGACGCTGACGGCTTCCCAGAGAGATTCGATGGTGGTCTGCTGATTTTCTTTCGGAAGGGGGGTGAAACCCGTCGTTACGGTCTCCGGAAAGAGAACCAGGTCTGCGTTATGTTCCGTAACGGCTTTTTCCAGAAAGCCGAGGGCCTTCTCCATGTTCTTTTTCACGTCCATTGGAGTGATGGTGAACTGGCATCCTGCTGCGATAAATTCCTTCATTGAACGATTCCTCCCTTCATCTGACCTGCGCTCGTCCTTGCCAAACAGAATTTGTGACCGAGAAACTCAGAGGCAGGAAAGATCCGATTCCGATGATGTAAACGGTACCCGACAAAATCATGATCACGGCGGTATAGTCTATAATAGACTCGGCTTTCAGGCCGGTAATTTCCAGCAGGAAATAGCCCGGCGTCGCTTTGAGTCACATCTGCATGACCAATTGATGTGTGATGATGGTGGTAATGCCGAGAATAAAGGGAATGAATATGAGATAACGGCAAAGATTAAGGAATCGGGAAAATACTTTATTGAAAGCCTTTTGAAAACATCACCGATTTCTTTGATCATTCCATGATACCTGCTACTTTCCTCCGGTAAAATAATTAAAAGTTGCGCTTTCGCAGACACACACGGCACAAAGGAAGTCTTTGTCCGCTCGCCCCGGGTCTATCATTCCGGCCGGAATGGGTCCTTTTTCACCG
>JBNGDE010000006.1:0-33963 GCA_049974925.1 Thermovirgaceae bacterium
ACCCGGGCCTTCCGAAGGTGGCCTACCTGTATATGCTGCAGTCCCAGGGCCTTCTCCACGACACCTATGTGTACGGTGTCGACGCCAAAAAAATCCTTCCGACGCTCATTCATCCCAACGAAGTCATCGACGGCGCAATCGTATCGGGTAACTGCGTCTCGGCCTGTGACAAAAACAGCACCTTTGCGCATCAGAACAATCCCGTTATCAGGGGAATGTATGCACGGCACGGCAAGGAGTTTAATTTTGTCGGCTGCATCATCACCAACGAGAATACGACCCTCGCCGACAAAAAACGCAGTTCCTCCTATGCGGTAAAACTGGCGAAGATGCTTGGGGTCCAGGGGCTCGTCATCACGGAGGAAGGATTCGGAAACCCCGACACGGACCTGATCATGAACTGCCGGAAGGCGGAGCAGGCTGGAATCAGGACGGTCCTGGTGACCGACGAGTACGCTGGAAGGGACGGCGCAAGCCAATCACTGGCGGATGCATGCCAGGAGGCTGATGCTGTCGTAACGGCGGGAAACGCCAACAAGACGGTGGTCTTGCCAAAGCTCGAGAAGATCATAGGATTCGCGGAAACAGCCGACGTGATTGCCGGCGGTTTCGATGGCTCACTCCGCAAAGATGGTTCCATCGAGGTCGAAATCCAGGCGATTACGGGAGCCACAAGCGAGCTCGGCCTCAGCAGAATTTCAGCTTACACAATCTGAAATGTAAACAGGAGGTGACGTTCATGGGCAAGCTTTCGGGAAAGAAACTGATTCTCCTTGGTGAGCGGGATGGTATTGCCGGGCCGGCCATGGAGGAAAGCCTGAAGAACTGCGGCGGCGAGGTGGCGTTTTCCGTCACCGAGTGTTTCGTCTGAACCGCCGCTGGAGCCATGGACCTGCAGAACCAGCAGCGTGTCAAAGACGCCGCTGAAAAGTTCGGACCGGAGAACGTTGTCGTGATCCTGGGCTCTTCCGATGCGGAAGGCGCAGAGATTTACGCGGAAACGGTCACGAACGGAGATCCGACCTTTGCAGGTCCTTTGGCAGGAGCCCCGTTGGGGCTCGCCGTGTACCACGTACTCGAGCCGGAAATAAGGGAAGAGGCCGATCAGGCCGTCTGGGAAGACCAGATCGGCATGATGGAAATGGTCCTCGATGGCGAGGCCCTCGCCACTGCCGTGAAAGGCATACGAAACCAGTACAGCAAGTATTCGGTATAGGGAAAGACAATTCCTGGAAAGGGGGTGGGTAGATGGCCTTTAAGGTAGTGCACTATATCAACCAGTTTTTCGCCGGGATCGGGGGCGAGGACAAAGCCAATGTTCCGCCTGAGGCTCGGAATGGGGCTGTAGGGCCGGGTATGGCCCTGAATCAGGCTTTCGGGGAAGAAGCCGAAGTTGTGGGGACAATTATCTGCGGTGATTCCTACTTCGCCGACAACATCGAGAAAGCCAGGCAGGAAGTTCTGGAACTGGTGAAGAAATTCGAAGCCGACGGTCTGGTCGCTGGGCCTGCTTTTAATGCCGGACGCTACGGAACAGCCTGCGGCGACGTTTGCGAGACCGTCTCAAAGGAGCTCTCGATTCCTGCAGTCACCGGCATGTACAGGGGAAATCCCGGAGTCGACATGTACAGGAAATCCGCGTACATTGTCGAAACGGCAGACAGCGCAAGGGGAATGAAAGACGCCGTGCCGGCCATGGCACGGATTCTCCTCAAGCAGCTCAAGGGTGAACCCTTGGGGAAACCCGAGGAGGAAGGTTACATTCCTCGAGGCGTCCGGGTAAATTACTTTGCTGAAAAGATCGGCGCCGAAAGAGCTCTGGATATGCTCGTCAAGAAACTCAAAGGCGAGCCGTTCACTACGGAGTACCCCATGCCGGCCTTCGACAGGGTGCCGCCGAATCCGCCGATTGGGGACATGTCACAGGCAACGGTTGCCCTTGTGACATCTGGCGGAATCGTCCCGAAAGGGAACCCCGACCATATCGAGGCCTCCAGCGCATCGAAATATGGTGAATACAGCCTGGAGGGTATGGAAACCATTTCGGCCGAAACACACGAAACCGCCCACGGCGGCTATGATCCGACCTATGCGAACGATGATCCGAACAGGGTGCTTCCCGTCGACGCGATGAGGGAACTGGAAAAAGAAGGCGTGATCGGGAAGTTTTACGAAGTGTTTTACAGCACCGTCGGGAACGGGACGTCAGTTGCCAACGCATCGCGTTACGGAAGTGAAATCGCCCAGAAGCTCAAGGACCATAACGTAGATGCCGTCATAGTTACATCCACCTGAGGGACCTGCACTCGTTGCGGTGCAACGATTGTAAAGGAAATTGAGCGATCAGGGCTTCCGGTGGTTCACGTCTGTACCATCGTTCCCATTTCACTGACGGTTGGTGCGAACAGGATTGTTTCGGCGGTTGCCATTCCGCATCCTCTGGGTGACCCTGAGAAGACACCGGCCGAGGAAAAGAAACTGCGCAAGGCTCTCGTGAAGAAAGCGCTTTTTGCCTTGCAGACGCCGGTAGACGACCAGACTGTATTCAACGACTAAGAATGCTTGATTGACAGCCGGGCCCGGAGCCGAGACGGTGCCGGGCCCGGCAGAACAAGAGTGTCTTGTGTGGAGGAGGAAAGGGTTATGGCGAATGTTTCCATCCAGGGATATGCCTATTGTTTGAATCACGTTCCCCATCTGGCCTTTCATTACGGAATCACTCCCTTTACGGAACGGACAGCACGCGGAGAGACTGAATATATTAAGAAGCTCAAGGATAAAATGCAGACTTTCGAAGAAGCCTGTTCCTACGCACCGAACCAGGCCTACATCGGTGCCATGGATCTCGAAACCCTTTCCCGGCAGCCTGAGCCCATGTACGAAAACAGGCTCAAGCAGGCATCGAGAAAGGGAAAATACGGGGAAATCATGCCTGAAGACGAATTCATCGGTCTCATGGATATATGTGATGTCTTTGACATCATTTGGCTGGAGGAGAAGTTTGCGGCGGCTATCGCCGAAAAACTGGCAAAACACCCGTTGCTCGGAGAAAGACAGCTGAAGAAACTTGAAAAGGGACACCCTTCGGCGGAGATCGAAGAAGAGATAGAAAAGCATGGCGCCCTTCCGATTTACCTGGAAGATGACATTGTCGGGTGTAGCCGGAAAGGCCATGAGACGGACGAATGCCTTTCGTCCTACGTTCTTATGGAGAACATTGCCTCCAAGGCAGGTGCGGTTCTTTCTCTTCTACATTTGATAAAGAATTCGGGAGTTTCACCGGAGGATATCGACTTCGTTGTCGAATGTTCCGAAGAAGCTGCCGGTGACGCCAACCAGCGTGGCGGTGGCAACTTCGCGAAGGCCGTAGCTGAAATCGCCGGATGCGTCAACGCGAGCGGATTCGATGTCAGGAGCTTTTGCGCCGGTCCCGTAAACGCCGTGATTGCAGCAGGAGTCCAGGTGGCAAGCGGTATCCGGAAGAATGTTGCCGTCGTGGCGGGAGGCGCTGTCCCGAAGCTTTACATGAACAGCCGAGACCATGTGCGCAAGGACATGCCGGCACTGGAAGATTGTCTCGGAGGTTTTGCCGTGCTTTTGGGCCCCGAGGACGGAAAGGCGCCTGTCATACGGCTGGATGCGGTGGGAAAACACAACGTTGCTGCAGGGTCATCACCCCAGGCGATCACCGGGGCGCTGGTATGGGATCCGCTCCAGAAGCTGGGCCTCGGATTTGACGATATTGACAAATATGCAGCAGAACTGCAAATACCGGAAATCACCGTGCCAGCCGGAGCAGGAGACGTGCCGACGGCGAACTTCAAGATGATAGCCGCTTTGGCCGTCATGAAAGGGCAACTTGAAAAAAGCGCCATGAGCGATTTTGTTTCCCGAAAGGGTATACCCGGCTTTGCGCACACCCAGGGTCATATTCCCTCGGGTGTTCCCTTCATCGGCCACGCCTGCGACGCCATACTCTCGAACAAGATGGAACGGGTGATGATTATCGGAAAGGGGAGCCTCTTTCTTGCAAGGCTGACGAACCTTTCGGACGGTGCGTCCTTCGTCATAGAAAAACCCGGTGAACAGCAGGCTCCAGAAGGCCTGACGAAAGAAGACATCAGGGAAACCCTGCTGGATGCCTTGGCCGAGATTGCCGAAGGGCTTCGGAAAGACTGACGGGGAGTGTCTTTCATGTCGCAGCTTCGGAAATTGATTGGAGAAGAACTCGCAGAAATAGTAAACAGGGCCCGTACCGGTGGTCCTGTCACGAAAATTGGCCTCATGGCTTCGGGGAGCGAGCTGGGAGCCGAAGAGCTTCTCAGGGGGGCGCTGGAAGCCTCTCGTGGTTACAGGGATGTTCAGGTCGTCATGATCGGACCGAAAAGGGGAGAAGCCCAGGGGCTTGACTGGATCGAAACGGCCGAAGACGAACAGGCTGTGGCGCAGGGTATGGAAAAAGCCATGGAAGAGGGCAGCATCGACGGTGCCGTCGCCTTGCATTATCCCTTCCCTCTTGGCGTAACCACCGTAGGCCGAGTCCTGACTCCAGCCAGGGGAAACCCTATGTTTATCTCCTCCACTACAGGAACGAGTGCAATCTCTCGGATAGAGGCCATGGTTCGAAACGCCCTTTATGGTATCGCCGTTGCGAAAGCAACGGGAATCGAAAACCCGACCGTTGGAATCCTGAATCTTGACGGAGCCCAGACGGTTTACAGGTGCCTCAAGGATCTTGCCGAAAAAGGATACGACATCTGCTTCGGTGAAAGCGTACGGAAGGACGGTGGAGCGGTTCTCAGGGGAAACGATATCCTGGCAGGCGCCGTCGATGTCTGTGTGACGGACACTCTTACGGGGAACGTGCTCATGAAGCTTTTTTCTGCGTATTCCACCGGCGGCAGCTACGAATCCCTCGGGTGGGGATACGGACCTTCGGTGGGGAAAAACTGGAAGCACGTGGTGTCGATCATTTCCAGGGCTTCCGGTGCACCGGTTATTTCGAATGCCATCCGTCTTACCGCTGATGTGGTACAGGGCAAAGTGGCACAGCGGGTCAAAGAGGAACTCGACCATGCGGCTACGGCGGGGCTTGAAGAAATCCTCTCCGCCACGGCACCTGCACCGAAGGTCTCAGAGGAAGTGGATATTAAGGTTCCGCCCGCCGAACCAACCGATGAGGAGCTGCACGGGGTGGACGTGCTCTCCATCGAAGATGCTGTGCGTGAGCTTTGGAAAAGCGGCATCTATGCGGAGTCGGCTATGGGATGTACGGGCCCCGTCGTTAAGGTAGCTTCGGCCCGGGTTGCGGAAGCGACGGAAATCCTGCGTGAAAAGAAATACCTGTAAGAAGACGGCGATCGAGGTGGTGAAAGGGTCTTCCAGGCACACCTGCTTTCCCTTTCCTCCGTCGTGACGGGTAAAAAATGATGAATGAGACGGATTCGGATTAAAACGGGAATATTTGCAAGTCCCGGGAATGTGAAAGGGAAGTCATGGTTTAGCTAGAATTTTTGACTTGATATGTGAACTAAATAACAACACGTAAGTTTTTTGACGGCTTTCATCTCATTCATGTATGTTAAAAAGAATCCCTGAAGAACACAGGCTGTCACGACGTGTGTTCCCCGGCACCTGCTATAATCTATCATATAGTTTGGAAAATTTTTAATGAGGGGAGGGTTGAAAAACTTCGGGGAACTGGAAAGAGCAAAGAGAGCGGTAACGCAGAACAAAAGAAAGACAAGAGGAGGGGTGTACTGACATGGAAGCGTTGATGAGAATCAACGGAATCGTTAACGGTATCGTATGGGGACCGCCCATGCTGGCTTTGTTGGTCGGTACGGGCATTTACCTGACCATTGTCCTCGGGTTCCCCCAGATCCGGTATTTCGGATTCATGTTCAAGGAGATTTTCGGTCAACTCGGTAAAAAGGCGGAAGGCGAAGGAACAATTTCCGCTTTCGGGGCGCTGGCCACAGCACTGGCTTCAACTCTGGGGTCGGGGAATATCGCCGGAGCAGCAACGGCCATCCACCTTGGAGGCCCGGGTGCCCTGTTCTGGATGTGGATAACGGCGATATTCGGCATGGCCACAAAGATGACCGAGGTCGCCCTTGCCGTCAAATTCAGGGAAAAGGATGCCGAGGGCAACTGGCGAGGAGGCACCATGTATGTCATGGAGAAGGGCCTCGGCCAGAAATGGCTGGCCTGGCTTTTCGCATTCTTTGCCATGTTTGCGGCCTTTGGTATCGGGAACGCCATCCAGGCCAATTCCACGGCCGAAGCGCTCAACCTGGGATTTGGTGTCCCCCACTGGATTTCCGGTGTCGCTATGGCGATACTGGTAGCCCTGGTTATTATCGGTGGCCTGAAACGGATCGCCGACGTCACGACCTATCTTGTTCCCGCCATGGCGGTGTTTTACGTTATCGGCGGTGTTCTCGTTATCGTTTTTCACGCTGATCTTATCCCTCAGGCAATCAGCAATGCCGTGTATTATGCCTTCAACGATCCCATGGCCATGCCTGGTGCCATTGCCGGATGGTCGATCAAGATGGCACTGACCAAGGGCGTCGCCCGCGGTGTTTTCTCCAACGAAGCCGGCCTCGGATCCGCTCCCATGGTTCACGCCACGGCCATTACGGACCATCCCGCCAAACAGGGCTGTTACGGGTTATTTGAAGTGTTCATGGACACCATTGTCATTTGTTCCATCACCTGCATCGGCATCCTGACCACAGGCACGCTGATCGATTATCCGGAGCTGACGGGTGCCCAGTTGACGCTGACGGCCTTCAGCACCGTACTCGGACAACCCGGGGTGATGATCCTTTCCCTTGGCCTCGCCATGTTCGCCTTTTCGACGATCCTCGGCTGGTACTGGTACGGTGAGACAGGGGCGACGTATATCTTTGGCCTGAAGGTGACCCCTGTTTACAAGGTCCTCTGGATTGCCGTCGTTGTTGTCGGCGCCTGGGGCGGTGGAGGCCAGTTCCTGGCGAATATCTGGAATCTTTCCGATACAATGAACGGGTTGATGGCGGCACCAAACCTCGTGGCCTTGCTCTGGCTCTCCAATGAAATGCGCAAGATCGTCAAGGATTTCGACCAGAAGAGGGCACAAGGAAAGATAAAGGCGGAATCAGAGAAATAGAACCAGTTGAGCAGAAGAAAGGTTTCGAAAGGGCGGGAGTTTCCGCTTCCGCCCTTTCGAAATGAAAAGGGGGACACCATGTTCCGACCGACGCGGATGGAAGTCAGCCTGACAAACCTGAAACGGAATGTTGCGAGGATCCGGGAGTTTGTCAGCCCCACTGCACAAATGATGGCCGTCGTCAAGGCTGACGGCTACGGCATGGGGATGGAGCAAGTCGCGAAAGCCTGCATCGAGGCCGGGTGCACGCGCCTCGCCGTTGCGACGCCTGACGAGGCGATTGCGTTGCGGGATGCGGGAATCTTTGTTCCGGTTCTTGTCATGGGTCCATCCCCGAAAGAGGCTGCCAGGGAGTTTGTGGAAAGGGATATCACCCCCGCCGTAACGGACCTTTCCTTTGCGGAGGCCTTAAGCAGGGCGGCAACAGAAGCCGGAAAGGCCGGCCGGTTCCACCTGAAAGTGGATACCGGCATGGGGCGAATCGGTTTTTTGCCTTCCGAAACTCCCGTTGTAGTCGAAAAGCTTTTGGGATTCACCGGTTTGGAAATGGAGGGAATATTCACCCATTTTGCCACGGCCGACGAGAGAAACCTCGATTACACGAGGGCACAATTTCGCCGTTTCGGCGAGGTCCTTGCGACGCTGCGGACGAAAGGCGTGAAGTTTCGGCTGCGCCATTGCTGCAACAGCGCAGCAACGGTGAACTGTCCTGACATGCATCTCGATGCCCTTCGTCCGGGGCTTATTATGTATGGAATGTGGCCTTCCGGATGGTGCGAACGCCCCTTCGATCTGGAACCTGTTTTCAGGGTCGTTACGCAAATTGCCGTCCTGAGGGAACTGCCCCCCGGAAGCGGAGTCGGTTACGGCTTGAAATATATGACAAGAGGAAATGAACGGGTTGCCGTCCTTCCCGTAGGGTATCACGACGGATACACACGTCTGCTGTCGATGAAGGCCGATGTCCTGATCCGGGGGAAAAGAGCGCCGGTGATCGGAAGCATTTGCATGGACCAGACTATGGTGGATGTGACCAACATACCTGAGGCGGACGTTGGAGACGAGGTCGTACTCGTGGGCCGACAGGGTTCGGAAACGGTCACGCCCGAGGAAACCGCGGGTATCCTGCAAACGATAAATTACGAGATTCCAAATCTTTTCACCAAAAGGGTGGAACGGGTTTACGTGTAGGCATAGTTTTCATGTATCTCACACCTGTGCAGCACCGGGCCTGGAGGGTACACTTTTTTGTGGGAAATTGTGAAAATGAACGCATGTTAAAAAATCCTATCTATGGGAGGCGAAGGGTTTCATGAAAATCGGATGTCCAAAAGAAGTCAAGAACCATGAGTATCGCGTTGGGTTGGTCCCTGCGGCCGTGCAGGCTTACACCAAAGCCGGTCACGAGGTCTTTGTCGAAAAGGGCGCAGGCCTGGGCTCGGGGATTACCGACGAAGAGTATGCGTCAGCGGGAGCGAAATTGCTCGATACGGCAAAAGAAGTCTGGGACAGCGTGGACATGATCGTTAAAGTGAAGGAGCCGTTGCCCCAGGAGTATGACCTGATGAAAGAGAACCAGCTCATTTACACCTATTTCCATTTTGCCGCCGATGAGAAGCTTACCAAGGCCTGCATGGACAAGAAAATCATCGCCCTCGCCTATGAAACGGTGACGGAGTCCAACGGATCACTTCCGCTCCTTAAGCCAATGAGCGAAATCGCGGGACGTATGTCAACGCTGATGGGTGCCTACTTCCTTGCAAAGCCAAACGGCGGTCAGGGCCTTTTGCCGACGGGTGTTCCGGGCGTGGCCCCGGCGAATGTCGTCGTTGTCGGCGGAGGCGTCGTGGGTGCGAACGCGGCAAAGGTTGCAGCAGGTCTCGGTTGCCGGGTTTCCATCTTTGACATCAATCCGGACAGGCTGGAGTATCTTGAGTCGATCATGCCGGCAAATGTTTTTCCGATTTACAGCGATCCCATTGTCCTGGAAGCGGCTTACCGTGAAGCAGATATCGTCGTCGGCGCCGTCCTGATTCCTGGTGCAAAAGCTCCAAAGCTCATCAAGAAAGAACATCTGAAGATCATGAAACCCGGATCGGTTATCGTCGATGTTGCCATCGACCAGGGAGGATGCGCCGAAACCTCGAAACCGACCACACACAGCGACCCGGTCTTCGTCGTCGACGGTGTGCTCCACTACTGCGTTGCGAACATGCCTGGAGCCTTTTCGCGGACGGCAACCTTTGCCTTGAACAATTACACCCTGCCCTACGGCCTGCAGCTTGCAAACAAAGGTGTGGAAAAGGCCTGCAAGGAGAACGCGGCCATCTGCAAGGGACTCAACATGTACAAGGGTAAAGTGACGTTCAAGGGAGTATCAGAAGCTTTTGATCTTCCTTACACACCTCCTGAAGAAGCCATTGCCTGAAGGTAGTGGCGGAGATATCGCGGCGGCTCCCCGGGGCCGCCGTTTTTTTTGTTTGGCATCGGAGGTATAATCCTGTAACTGAACGTGTTTCGGGAATACCAAAAAGGGTCCTGCCGGAAGGAGTGTTTATTTTTGAAAACTTTGAAAGCGGCGCTGGAGGGGTTTCCTGAAGGGACTCTGAAGCCGGGACTGGCTGAAAAAGTGCGCGAGGCGGCAAGGCTTTGCAGGATCAACGCGGTGACAATGACGGCTGTTGCGGGCAGCGGCCATCCTGCGGGGTCGCTTTCGAGTATGGAGATGTGCCTGCTGACCTACGGTGTGGCGAAAATCGGGGATGAAACGAAAACTGCGGAGGACATGGACAAGGTCGTAGTAAGCCACGGACATATTTCTCCAGCGGTGTATTCCGTCCTTGCCTGCTACGGGTTTTTGCCGGAAGAGGACGTTCTTGCCTTTTTCCGGAAAGCCGGAAGCCCCTACCAGGGGCATGTGGTTCGTCAACTGCCCGGCGTATTTTGGTCCACCGGGAACCTTGGGCAGGGGCTTGCAGCAGGAGCCGGTTTCGCCCTCGCCAAAAAAGCCAGAAAGGAAAAGGGCCGTGTCTATGTGCTCATGGGAGATGGAGAACAGGTCAAGGGGCAGGTCGCTGAGGCAAGGCGGATCGCCAGGCATCATGGTCTCTCGAACCTGACCGTTCTTGTCGACGTTAACCATATCCAGATTTCTGGTCGAACGGAAAACATCATGGCCGCCGATATCAAAAAACTTTGGGAAGCTGACGGATGGGACGTGGGTGAAGTTGACGGTCACGACCCGGTTGCACTTTATGGCGCGCTTTACGATGCCTGTCTTTCCAAAGCCCCGAAGGTTCTCCTGTGTCGGACCGTCATGGGAAAGGGGGTCTCCTTTATGGAGGGTCTTCCCGATTACCATGGCAAGGCTCCGAAAGATGAAGAATATGAAATAGCCATGAAGGAGCTTGGCGGTAACCTGGGACTCCTTGGCAAATACCGGAAGAAACGGGCGGAAAGTCCGCTCCCGGCAAGTATATTCCCGACGAAAGCTCCTGAAGTGAGACTCGACGGAGGAACCCCCAGAGATTATGATGCCGGTCAACTCACTGACTGCCGTTCCGCCTTTGGTAAAGCCCTCGCCGATGTGGGCGAAGCAAATTACGGAAAGAAGGGGAAAGGCCCGTTGCTGGTTTTTGACTGCGACCTTGCAGGGTCCGTCAAGGTTTCGGAGTACGCGAAGAAATGTCCGGAATGGTTCTTCGAAACAGGCATACAGGAGCATGCCACGGCGACGGTGGCCGGAGCGGCCTCTATCTCCGGCTGTACAAGCCTGTGGGCCGATTTCGGTGTTTTTGGTCTTGCGGAAGTGTATAACCAGCAAAGACTTAACGACATCAACGGTACCAATCTTAAACTTGCTCTTACCCATGTTGGCCTTGATGTCGGAGAGGACGGAGAAACGCACCAGTGCATTGATTACATCGGACTTTTGAAAAACTTCTTCGAGTGGAAGCTTCTCGTGCCTGCGGACCCGAACCAGGCAGACAGGATGACCCGTTATATCCTGACAACGCCCGGCAATATCTGCATTGTCATGGGCAGAAGCAAGGTGCCCGTGTTGACCACCGAAGAGGGGAAACCGCTTTTTGCCGGTAACTACCGGTTCCGCTACGGAAAGGCCGACCTCCTCAGAAACGGAGGGGACCTGGCCATCATGACCAGCGGACACATGGCTTACAGGGCTGTTACCGCCTGGGAAAAGCTCCGGGAAGAAGGTATTTCGGCCAAGATTTATCATATAGGGTGTCCACTGGCGATTGACGACGAAGCACTGATGGATGCGGCGGCCACCGGCAGGATTATTACCTATGAAGATCATAACAAGGCATCCGGTCTAGGGTGCCAGGTGGGTTCGGCCCTTGCTGAAAGGGGTGTTCCGGCGAGACTGCTGCGGATGGGTGTGCATCGATATGGGGACTCCGGGAAATCCTCCGAGGTCATCGAAAGAATGGGACTTTCGGCGGATGATCTTGTGCGTGCCGCCGTAAAGCTGTTGCAAGAGTAGCAGCTGACGTCTGAGCTGGAGATTTTCTGATGACCCTATTATCCGCTGGGGGACCGGTTATATGGGGAATCGTCGGACTTTCCGTCCTTGCGGCCGCGATAGTTCTTGAAAGGCTGTGGTTTTATCGGTCCGCTTCGACCGATCCGGAAAAACTCGAACTTGCCCTGGGCAAACACCTTTATCACGGTGAAAAAGAAGAAGCAATGGATCTTGTAAACGAAAAGGAAAGTTCTCTCCACCGGGTATTCCGGGTGGCCATCATGCATTGGGGAGCCGACTCGGAAGCTTTGAAAAGCCTTGCCGAACAAGAGGTGCGGAGGGAACTGTTCCGGTGGGAGCGTGGGCTCGGGTTCCTTTCCGTTATCGCGAGAGTGGCCCCGCTTTTGGGGCTGCTCGGAACGGTTCTCGGCATGATAGATGTCTTCAGAAACCTCCCGACAATGAGTGGAGCGAACATGCACGTCATGGCCGAGGGGATCTGGAAAGCTTTGCTGACGACCGTTGCTGGACTTACCGTTGCGGTTCCCGTCATCCTTTGTCACGCCTATCTGGTCAGCCGGGTCGAGCGGAACGAGGAGGCAATGTGGCGAGGAGTAGATTTTCTCCTCAGGGAAAAAATGCTCGGTAGCGACAGGGTTAACCGGTCATGAAGAAGGTTCTGCAAAGAGGGTTTCTGCTTGCAGCCATCTTTGGATGGAGTCTTTTGTTTTTTGCCGGCGGCGCCGATTCAGGGCAAAAAAACTGTGCCGGAAGAATCGTCTCGTTGGCCCCGAGCGTTACAGAGTCGCTTTTCGCGATGGGATTCGGCGATAATGTCGTCGGTGTGACCGATTTTGACCTGTTTCCCGAAGATGTGGCGGATCTTCCGAAAGTCGGTGGGTATTACGACCCTTCCCTTGAGAAGATACTGGCCCTTGAGCCTGACCTTGTTATCGGAGTCGAGACCTTCCATGCGGAGATTCTGGACCGCCTTGAAAGCCTGGGGATCCCGGTCCTGGGACTTGTCGTCCACCGGCGCTTCAATGATATCCACGTTGCGCTGGACCACATAGCCAGGGAACTTGGGGAGCCTGAAGCTGCGGCGGAAGCCTGGCGAACAATACTCGACGAACTGGAGACGGTAAGAAGGAAAGTAAACCGTTTGTTTGAAGGTTTCCCCCCCTCCGTAATGGTTGTGGTCTGGCACGATCCGCTGACAATTGCAGGAGGATACAATTATATCGACGATATCATGGATGTGATCGGCCTTCCCAATGCTGCAGGCGACATCCGCTACACCTTTCCGGTAATCGACAGGGAGAGTCTTCTCGTCCGAAACCCCGATGTCCTTGTCGTCGCGGCAGCTTCGACAGGTATGACCTTTTCTGAAAAAGATCTCAAGTCGGTCCTTGACGGGTTGCCCATCAAGGCGGTCGAAAAGGGTCGTATCGCAACAGTATCGGCGGATTCCCTGTTTCACCCGGGACCGAGGGCGGCAAAAGCCGCAGATGAACTCGTCAATGCGGTGCGCCGGGTGACTGGAGGTGACACAGGCCCAAATGAGGAAGCGGTATACGACTGATGTAGAGCTTACCCCCCTGATCGATGTACTTTTCATGCTCATCGTATTTTTTGTTCTCACCACATCTTTTGCCGCTTCCACAATTCCTGTGGATTTGCCTTTCGGTACGGGAGGGGCTGCCGAGACTGGAATACATGTTATTACGGTGACGAAAGAGGGCGAGGTCTTTTACGAGGAAAGAAAACTGACGCCGACGGAAGTGGCAGGAATCCTCTCGGAAGAGGCGAAGGGCGAGAGAATTCTGATTCGAGCTGACAAAAGCGCAGCTTACGGAGATGTCGTCGGGGTACTCGACGCGCTTGGCCAAGCCGGCCTGGGACAGGTCGACCTGGCCGTGGAGGATAGCCCGGCTCCGTGAACCGGCTGTGGATTTTTATCCTTGTAAGTCTGTTTTTCCACGCCGCCTTATTCGTGTCTTTGAGCCGGCTTTCACTGCCTGTTCCAGAAACACCCGGCTTAGGACCCGTAAAGGTTGCGCTTGTCCTTGCAGTTGAAAGTAAGAATAGTGAACGAACGGGTGAAAGGGAAGAAGAGGAAAGAGGAGGGGTTTCCGGCGGGCAGGATCAGGAAAATAATGAAAACCCGAAAGAAGCGGTGGAGCCTGCGAAAAACAGGGACAAGGCTGAAAGGGTCCTGCCAAAAACCAAAGACGACGGGGCGGCAATCCTGCCTGATGAAAAACTGTTGTCCAAGCCTTTGAAACCGCAAAAACCTGAAGGATTGGCGGAATCAGGGAAACACCGTGAAGCAGAAAGGGATGGAGCTTCCGAAGAAAAGCTCGAGCAAGGCGAGAAAAATAAAAGGGAAAACGGCGAACCTCTTGCACATGCCCCGACAGCAGCAAATCACCGGGAAATATCCGCCGAAAAGGATGCACAAAATGGTCCTGGCGGCAGGAAGACAGAACCTGGAAGCGAAAAAACGGGCCATACCGGAAGAGACAATACAGAAGCAGGTCAAAGCCTGCAATCTTTGGTTCCTCCCCTGATTACCGATGATCTGGTCGTCGAGAAAATCATGCCTGTGTATCCCCTGATCGCCCGAAGGCGCGGGCAGGAGGGACGGGTTCTTTTAAGGGTTACCCTGTCCGCTGACGGCTCGGTGAAAAACATTATGGTGGAAGAATCCAGCGGGTTCGACGCCCTGGACAGGTCTGCCCTGCAGGCGGTCAATCATTGGATCTTTAGCCGCGCCGCACCCAAAACCGTTTTGGTGCCGGTGACATTCAGATTGCAGTGAAAGGTCTTCTTGCGGCAAAAACAAAGTAACCCATGGACATTCGCAAGCCCTATCATCCTGTTCTTTTGAAGTTTAGAGGAAATCCACGCGGAGAGTGATTTCGTCCCCTTTGATCCAGGCGTAAGGGGCCAGGTCGTTATTCCCGTGTTTCATATGGAAAAAGCTGCAGGAAGCCTGGCAATCGCGTGGCGAACACCCGTGATGCCCTCCCCATGAAGCGTTCTTGCAAGAAATCCTTTTCACACGAGACGGCCTGCAGTATTATTCTTGAGGGAGACGGAAGAGTTGTGTCCTATCATTTTGATCCCGGGACCATCGATTTCCTTGCCCGCAACGAGGACAGGATGCAGGAAATTAACGAATCCTCCCTGCAGCAAGTTCCATGAAAAGACCTGACAGAGACCGTTTTCTGCCGACGGGAGTGATATCATGGCAACTTTAAACCCCGGCGACCTCGTTTTTATCTGGTCACCTGAAAGGGGAGACTCCTTCCTCATTCAGCTTGAGGAAGGATCCAAGCAGGATACCCGGTTTGGTGTCGTCAGACACGAAGACATTATCGGAAAAGCCCTCGGAGAAAGCGTTATGACGCACCTTGGGCGGGAGTTTTGTCTATTGTCTCCGACAATTTATGAATTCAGCCGGAGGGTTAAGCGGAAAACGCAAATCATGTTTCCGAAAGACACGGGTTATGTGCTTCTTGCTTTGAACATCGGCCCCGGTTCCCGTGTGATTGAATGCGGAACGGGATCGGGAGGGTTAACCTCCGTTCTTGCTCATTTCGTGGGCGATGGTGGGAAAGTCATATCTTACGAGCGTCGTTGTGAGTTTTCGGAACTTGCTCAAAGAAATTGCCGGAAGTGGGGTGTCGCCCACCGCGTGGAGTTCAAAGTCAGGGATATTGATGAAGGTTTCGAGGAAAGGGACGTGGATGCCCTGTTTCTCGATGTGCCAAATCCCTGGGATTACCTTGGACATGCCCATAAGGCTTTGGCGGGTGGACGCAGGCTCGGTATCCTGGTACCGACCACAAATCAGGTCGTACGGGTTCTGGATAGTCTCGAAGAGTGGAATTTTGTGGATCTGCAGGTTCTGGAGATCCTCCTGAGGCCTTATAAAACGAACAGCCGGCGCTTGAGGCCGGAGGATACCATGACAGGGCACACCGGTTTTCTCTTGTTCGGGGCAAAGACGCTGCGGCATATAGCAGCACGTGAGTCTGGAGAAAAGGACGAAAAGGAGAGAATCTAGCGAAGAATGACAGTTCAGACTATAAACAAAAAGATCTTGCTGCATGTCTGTTGTGCTCCCGATGCGACAGTGCCTTGGCCTGAGCTTGCCGGTGAAGGTTACGAAACCGCCGGCTTTTTTTACGGATCGAACGTGCACCCTCTGGAGGAATACGAGAAAAGGCGCGATGCCGTCAGACTTGTTGCAAAAGTCTTCGGGAAAAAGCTTTTCGAAGTCCCCTACCGTCCCTCGGAGTGGGTCCATGATATAGCAATTCGTTGCAAGGGGAGGGACCTGACGGGAAAAGAAGGGGGCCTGAGATGTGCCCTTTGTTTCCGGGAGCAGTTCGAGGCAGCTGCGAAATGTGCCCTTGAAAGGGGGTTTTTCGCCCTTTGTACGACACTTACGATCAGCCCCCACAAGAACCCGGCCCTTGTCAACGGAATAGGGAAGGCTGTCGCGGAAAGACATGGTTTGCAATGGGTAGGACGAATATGGAGGCGAAACGACGGGTTTCGGATTTCCGTCTCGAGAAGCAGGGAACTGGGATTATACCGTCAGAACCATTGTGGTTGTCTTTTCAGCATAAGAGGTGAATAAGATGAAACAAAAAGAAATGAAGGCAACGCTGGCCTCAGGTAAACTGCCTCCCCATATTCTCGAGTCGGCGGTGCTCCGGTTTTCGGGGGCGAAGCGGACCGAAGTGCTGGTCGGGCCTAGGGTTGGTGAAGATGCAGCAGTCATCGAATGGGACCGAAACAAGTACATGATTGTTACTTCAGACCCGATCGTCGGAGCCGTCAAAAGAGCCGGTCGACTGCTCGTCACAGTGAATGCCAACGATATCGCCTCAAAAGGCGGTGACCCGCTTTATTTGATCACCACCCTCATCTTCCCTGGTAAAACAAGAAGGGAACATCTTGAAAGAATCATGAAAGAGATTCACGAGGCGTGCCTGGAGTTGGGGGTAGCCCTTGTCGGTGGGCACACGGAGGTCAATGACCGATATGATCATCCTGTTCTCGGAGCAACGATGATCGGGGCGGGAGAAATGGTCCTGCGGGCCGAAAGCATCAGGCCGGGCGATGTCCTCATAGCCACCAAGCATATTGGGTTGGAGGGCATGTCGATTTTGGCGAATGACAGACCGGACCTTTTTGACGGGGTCCTGACGCCCGGAGAACTCGAAGAGGTTGCGGGATGGACGGAGATGATCAGCGTCCTTCCGGAGTCAAGGATCCTGCGGAAATGGGCCTGTTACATGCATGACCCGACGGAAGGGGGATTTATAGGTGGAATAGCCGAAATTCTCCGGCTGACTGGACTTGGATTCGAGCTTGATCAAGAAAGACTGCCCCTCCACCGACTGACGAGACGATGCGCCAAAGCATTGGGTTTCGACCCGCTTCACTTGATTTCATCGGGAGTCCTCGTTGCGGCAATGCCCTCGGAAAAAGCCCCTCAGGCATTGGCTGAACTGTCCAGGGAGGGTATCCAAGCGAGGCAGGTCGGAGTCTTTACAGAAGCAAAGGGAAACGTGCCACAAGATACTACCGAGGTCCTCTGGGGTCTTTTGGAAAAGGAACATATCCATGACTGAAAAAAACGGAACTTTGGGGGATCGGCTTGAGAAACTCAGGGCAGGATTGGAGAAAACAGGATGTGACGGCATCATACTTTTCATTATAGAAGGACTGGGATGGCAGAATGTCTTTTATTTCTCGGGTTTTCGGGGAAGCAGTGCAGCCCTTGTCGTGACACCCAACGACGGGATTCTTGTCACCGATGACAGGTACAGGCTGCAAGCCTCGGAGCAAACCCCTTTCGAAATTGTATTGCAGGGGAAACGGGGTCTTTGCACCGTTGCAAGAGAGATCCTCGAGAAAAAAGGCCTGAAACGTGTCGGGGTTGACGGACGAAGTCTCCCTTTTTTAACGTTCAGCGAAATCGGGGGTGTCTGGGAACTGAAGGATGTTTCCGGCCTTCTGGCGCAACTCCGAAGAGCCAAGGACCCCGTTGAAAGGGATAATATCTTGAATGCGGCGCGCATCGCGGGTGCTGCCCTGGAGAAAGCGGCCGGCGGAACAAAACCCGGAGTGACGGAAAAGGATATTTCCGCTGCTTTAGAGTACTTCATAAAGACGGGTGGAGCCGACGGAGGCTGGCAAGATCACGAGTTCATCGTTGTATCCGGACCGAGAAGCGCTCTCCCTCACGGGCGCGCGGAAAACCGGAAGATAGGGCCGGGAGAGTGGGCGACCATTGATTTCGGAGCGCGGTTTTCTGGATACGTAAGCGATGTTACGAGGAACCTGTTTTTCGGGGAGATTCCGGAAAAGTGGAAAAGAAGGCACAAAATTTTACTTGAAGCCCAAGCGGCGGCGAAGTCGCGGGTTTCACCGGGAGTACGGGCCGCTGAAGTCGATGCAGCAGCCCGGAAACTAATAGAGGAAGCTGGATATGCAAAGCAATTCACTCATGGGCTCGGTCACGGGATCGGCCTTGACCTTCATGAAGCGCCGCATTTGTCGCCCCGCTCGGAGGACGTCCTCGAGGAAGGGGATGTCATCACCATCGAGCCCGGAATGTATTTCGATGGTGAGGGCGGCATGAGGGTGGAGGATGATTACTTGGTGACTTGCAAAGGAACCGAGTGTCTGACTTCGATGATTCCGAAAAGTATCTGTGCCGGATCATGATGTGATCAGTGGGCCTCGATAAAGCCGGGGCAATTCGTTGCCATATTTTAGAAAGCACCTTATAATGACAGTTAATGGCATACAAGAACTTTTTGGGCAAGGGGGAAGAAACAATGAAGAAATACGTATGCACCGTTTGCGGGTATGTGTACGATCCTGCCAATGGCGATCCGGATGGCGGAATAGACCCGGGAACCGCCTTTGAAGATATTCCCGACAGCTGGGTTTGCCCCGTTTGTGGAGTAGGAAAGGACATGTTTGAACCTGAAGAATAAAACAAGTCCCTGATGCTACTTTAGACCTTGACAAAACCGGCGGAGGTGAAAAATGCCTCCGCCGGTTTTGTTCTTCCCTTTTGTCGATTCACCTTCAAGCGGTCCAGTTCGGGGCCGTTCAGGACCAGTGCATCAGCTTGTAAAATCAGATTTTCGTCCTTCGCGCCTTGCTTCGGAAAGAGACGGAGGTCGATCTTGTCGAAGAAATGGTGGTCCCGGAATACCGGAAAAAAGAGAAGGACTTTGATGAAAACCTTGGATTCCCACTCGCTCTGGAAGAGATGGCACGTCTGGCCTTCGGTTTCAGGGAAGGGCTCTGTGGTCCTGCGGAACTCTGTGAAGGGTATTCTGTTTCGTATGGAACAGGACGGCCGGATAAATGAGTTGAGACAAAATCCTTTTGTCGCTATCAATCAGTGATCAGTTGGAGGAGCCTTTCCGAGAAATCCAGAAGCAGTGTTTTCCCCGCTTTTGTTTCAATTGTGAGGGTTGTCTCCGGACCCAGCTTTACGGCGAGACTGTAGCCAAGAACCGGGTGGTGCTCGAGAACGGCGGCTTTTCCGGAAAACTCAAGAGTAATATAGGTTGCTCCCGTTCCCACAGGTCCATCCTTTCCCTCTGTACAGTTTTTCGGGAAAGAAAGCCACGCCGTCCCGGGACCCTCGAGCAGGATCACCCTGATTCGTTCGGGCTGGTCGGTTTTCCTGTAGGTGCGTTCCGTCATTTGCCCTTCTTCCTGTTCCGCAGAGGTAAGTGTCCTCGTTTGGGCAACTGCACCTGTCCACCCGGGGACATCGGGAAGGGGACGCTTCGGCGTCTCGGCGGAAAGGGGGTTCGTGGAAAAGAAAAGGCACAGAAACAGTGTCGTGAGGATACAAGTGGCGGTATCTGAACTGTCGTTTTTGTATTTCATGACATATCCTCCGGATTGTCAGGATAATACCCGCTAACTCACGGGGAAATGGTATCATGTCTTTTTGGTTTTCGTCTTTATTATGTGTCAGACGGAAAATGTTCCGGGAGGTTTTTAAAGTGCGCCGATTCGCCTTACATGTTTACGGATGCCAGATGAACGTATACGACGCCGACAGGTTGAGGACTTCGCTGCTTGAGAAGGGCTGGGAAGAAACCACAGAAGAGGCTGCGGAGATGGTCGTCTTCATTACTTGCAGCATCAGGGCCAAGGCTGAACAGAAGGTGTGGAGCGAGATAGGCCGCCTGGAGCACCTTTACCGCTCGCGCGGAACTCCTCTCGTAGCTGTCGTCGGATGCATGGGTCAAAGGCTCGGTGATGCCTTTCTGTCCAGGTTTTCGAACGTTTGCCTCGTAGCGGGACCCCGAAGTCTGGGACGTGTCCCTGAAGGCCTTGAGCAGGTGGCCGCGGGAGGGAAATCCCTGTTTCTTCCAGATAACCCCGACGACCTGGATGATCTCGGATGTACACCCCTTCGGCGGGGAAACCGCTGGAAAGCCTTTCTTACCATCGCCCACGGGTGCGATAATTTTTGTACCTATTGTATCGTTCCGTACGTTCGCGGGAGGTTCAGGTCGAGGGCTCCCGAGGAAATTCTCCGTGAAATACGTGATCTGGCTGCAGACGGGGTCAGGGAAATCAGCCTGATCGGCCAGAATGTCAATTCTTACGGAGCGGATTTTGACAACGGCTATTCCTTTGCATCATTACTTCGCGACGTGGCCGCCCAAAAGGTTGTTCAAAGAATCCGTTTTTATACATCCCATCCCAGGGATTTTACCAGGGATATCGTAGAGGCCATGGCGGATAACCCGGAAATTTGTCCGGCAATCAACCTTCCCATACAATCAGGGAGCGACAGGATTCTTAAGGCCATGATGCGCGGATATTCGCTTGAAGAATATGCCTCCATTATTGAAATGATACGAGAAACACTTCCGGAATCAGCCGTGACCAGCGATCTGATCGTTGGATTCCCCGGTGAGACCGAAGAGGATTTCGAGGCTTCCGTGTCGGCACTGAAACGGTTCAAATTTGATCTTTTGCACTCGGCGGCCTATTCCCCCAGAGAAGGCACTGCTGCATCCCTGATGAAAAACCAGGTTCCCGAAGAAGAGAAAAAGCGGCGTCTGAACGAGGTCAACCGGATCCAGACTGAAATATCGTCAGAGATAAATTCCGCCCTTGTTGGAAAGAACTTTGAAATACTGGTTGACGGCAAGGCCCCGAAGGGTGAGGGGCTGTTGCAGGGAAGAACGATGACTGACAAGGTTGTTCTCTTTGAAGGACCGGAATCGCTTCTTGGGAGTCTGGTGCAGGTGCGGATCGAACGGGCGGGGAAATGGTACCTTCATGGCAGGCTGATTTCGAGAGAAAACACAGACGGAGGTCGGTTCACCGATGAAGGATCTGGTGAAGCTTAAGGGACTTCTTTTTTTCATTGGAGGTTTTTTGTCCCTCGCTGCCGCAGCCTTTCTTGTGCTTTCTTTTACGGGCAGATGGGGGGGTGACGAGCCGAAGCACGTGGCAGGCCCGGCACTGCACCTGACCCGCGAAGAAATCCCCGGTAAAACCGAAAACACCCTTTCAGGGCAACAGAAGCGCATAGAGGAACATTGGGTTCTTTATATCACCGGTGCGGTCCGTCGACCGGGTGTTTACAAACTGCCACCGGATTCGAGAGTCTACGAACTCGTAAAGCAGGCGGGGGGCCTAACCGATTCGGCCGCGCCTGAAGCTTTTAACATGGCGGCACCGCTGGAAGACGGGATGCATATCCATATTCCGGACAAAACCGAGATTATTCCGCCGTCCCTCGATAATTCGATAAAGGGCGTAACTACGCCGGGAACGGTGGCATCCGTAAAACCACAGAACCGGAAAGACCTGATTGACATAAACACTGCAGACGCGAAGACCCTTGAAAGGCTGCCGGGAATCGGTCCGAAGACTGCAGAAGCTATCATACGATACAGAGAGCAAGAGGGCCCCTTCAGATGTGTGGACGATCTCCTTTCAGTCAAGGGAATAGGTCCGGCGAAACTGGAAGCGATAAAAGACCAGGTGCAGGCGGGACTCTGACGGTTTTGGCCGAAGTCCCGGCCTTTGTCCTCCTTGCAGGATGCGGGGTCCTGCTTTATTCAATGGAGCTCGGAATGCCTGTCTGGAAGGCCTGCGTCACAGGTATCCTTGTCATAGGGTTTCTGGTGTTTTCAGGAACGGTTGCTCCCTGCCCACGTCTTGCGGGCATGTTGATTTTCTTGACAGGAGTTTACATTTTCTTCTCGGTGACCGCGGCGTCAAGGCTGGAAAAGCCGTTCTCAGACGCAGTGGCATCGCGGCTTGAAACAGTTGGAACAGTTATTTCGGAAAGAGCCTGGGGAAGCAGGCGGGTACTCGTCATCAAAACAAAAGAAGGTGTTTTCTGCTGCAAACTGCCAGCAACAGGACTGTTTCGGGAAGGAGACCGGGTCTTTCTGGCGGGGCGTGTGCATTTTTTTGAACCGATACCGGATTCGGGGAAATTTGATGAGCAAACCTATTGGAGAGCGAGAGGTGTTCTGGGAGAGGTACGGAATGCGAAAATCCAAAAACAAGGTCGCTGCCGGTGGTCCTTTCCGGCCTGGCGGGATTTCTTGAAAGAGCAGATCCTCCTGAACGTTCCCCGGAAGACAAGAGGATATTTACTTGCAGCATGGCTTGGTAGCAGGGACCCTGACCTTGCGGAGGAACACAGAAAGTGGGGGACTTCCCACATTCTTGCTATATCTGGGTTTCATGTCGGGATCGTGGCACTGTGCCTGCGAAAGATTGCGCGGCGGCGCGTTCTGGTCCCTTCCATTTTCATGTGGGGCTATGTCCTCCTTTCGGGGGGAGCGGCGAGTGCCTTTCGCGCCGCGCTGATGTTCCAGATAGCCTTTGCAGGTGATCTGCTGGGCCGGCCGGTACGATCCCTGAACGCCGTTTCCGCTGCAGCCGTGGCGATGCTTTTCTGGAGACCCTGGTGGTTCTGGGATCTGGGGTGGAGGCTTTCGGTCACGGCCGCCCTTGTGTTGGCTTCCTTCGCGTCGCGGCGGAAAACGAAATATTGCTGGGTCGTAATCCCGCTGGTGTGGTATGTGACAGGCGCCTTTATTTCGAGATCCTTTGGGAGTGTGCCTGTTGTGGGTATGGTCATGAACATATTCGCCGTACCTCTTTTCGGGCTTCTTTTGCCAATGTTGTCGGTATTTGTCCTTCCGATGCTTTTGGAAATCCCGGGAGCAGGAATTTTCGCCTGGGCGACGGAATTCGTTCTTAAGGGCTTTCACGGTTGCGCGGAGATCATCTCACTGGTAATGCCTTTAGAGGTGGGAGCGGGTTTTTTCCCGGCGGGAGTGGTATGTGCGCTTTTGGTTTTTCTGTCTTTTTCAGGGTCGGGGATAAAAGTGGCAAGAGCAGCGGCAACCGGCGTGCTGGCAGGATCATTCATCGTGCTGTATGGTTAAAATGATGAAGAAACAGGTTTCGTCCAGATCGGAAAGCCTCGGAGGTGTAACGATGCTGTTGGTTGTGGATATCGGGAACACGCAGACGGTTATGGGAATCTTTCAGGAGCGCGAACTGATACGTCACTGGAGGCTGATGTCGAAAGCCAGAACAGCCGACGAAATTGGTGTGTATTTGCTGAACCTGCTTGATCTGACCGGAATGGACCCCTCATCGATAGACGGGGCGGTTCTTTCAAGCGTGGTTCCGCCTCTGGATATGCCCTGGTCCGAAGGAATAGAGCGGTACCTGGATGTAACCTGCCTCAGGGTGGATTACACCCTTGACTTTGGTATGACCGTTGATTACGAGACTCCGGGAGATGTCGGCGCCGACAGGCTTGTCAACGCAGTGGCGGGCATGGCGAAATACGGGAAACCCCTGGTTATCGTTGATTTTGGAACCGCTATCACCCTTGATGCTGTATCGGACAGTGGGACCTATCTAGGCGGTGTCATCGCTCCGGGTCTTGGGACCAGTGTTGACGCTCTCTTCGGCAAGACGGCGAAGCTTCCGAAAGTTTCCTTCCAAATTCCCCGGCAGGTCATCGGCAAAAATACAATGGAGTCGATCCAGTCAGGAATCCTTCACGGTTTTGCCGGACTCGTCGACACCCTCGCCGAAAAAATCACCCATGAGATCGGCAAGGCTCCCGTCATTGCCACCGGAGGCGATGCGGAAAGAATCTCTCCGCTGTCGAAGGCCATCGACGCAGTCGAGCCATGGCTCACCCTTGAAGGCCTCAGGATCATTTATGACAGGAACAGAGGTCGATGAAACCGAGCGAAAGAGAAATCGGAGGCCTGGTTACGTCCAATCCCTTTTGGATAGCGCCCCTTGCAGGAATAACCCTGCCTGCCGTCCGGCGGTTCTTTGTCGGGCAGGGTGCAGGCCTTGCGCATACCGAGATGGTGAGCTGTGCCGGGATCCTTCATGGAAACGGTAAAACTCTGCGAATGCTCCGGGACGGTGGGGAAGGGGCACCGACGGTTTTACAGCTTTTTTCGGGAAACGCAAAGACCCTTCGCGATGGAGCCGAAAGGGCCCTCCATGACGGGTTCGATTTTTTCGAGGCGTTTTCGATCAATATGGCCTGCCCCATGCCGAAGGTGACCAAAAAAGGCGCCGGAGCTGCCTTGCTGCGACGCAAAGACATTGCCTGCGACATGGTCCGGGGATTGAAAACCCTTGAACGTCCCGTTTGGATCAAGATGCGGCTTCTTTCCTCCGGCGATGATCAGCTGAACACGCTTCGATTCATAGAATCCATGTTCCGGGCGGGTGCGGATCACGTGACACTGCACGGAAGGACACCGGCGCAGCGGTATGAAGGAGTCGCCGACAAGAAATCGGTCCTTCAGGCCGCGAGGGAATTTCCGGGCATGATCAGTGCCAGCGGAGATATCTTCACGCCCGAAAACGCTATGGAATACCTGGAGGGGGGTGCCTGTGGGGTGCTTTTTGCACGGGGACTCCTTCGAGATGCCTTTCTTGTCCCAAAGTCGATCCGCTTGAACATGGGGCAAGCAGCTTCCGACGGGGAGAGCATCCAGCTAAAAGATAAACTGGACAGCCTGCTGGGACTCGGGGAAGACCTTTACCGGGATGAGGGCGAAAAAACAGCCCTTGTCTTGCTTAAGCGGTTTTTCTCGAGTATTTTTAAAGGGTTGCGCGGCGCGTCACAGTTCCGTCGCGATGTGGCGCAGGCCCATACATGGAACGAAATGATGCAAGTGTTTCAAAAGTGGCGAAGGTTCGCTGAAAGGAGCGGTTTCGATGTCTGAGAACCCAGAGGAAAGAACGATGCCTGAAGACGAAATACTGAGGCAGAGAACGGACAAACTTGTGCGCCTGAAAAGCGAAGAGGGGTATGATCCGTTTTTGCATGAGAAATGGGATGTGAAACATACCGTTTCCTATGTCAAAGAGACATATGACTTCCTTGGTGCCGATGAAAAGGCAGAAGACGTAGAAATAACCACAGCAGGGCGGCTCATGACACTGCGAAAGCACGGCAAGGCGTCCTTCGCGGATATGGCCGACGAGACGGACCAAATTCAGTTATATTTTCAGGTGAACGCCCTTGGAGAAGAAGCGTATGCTTTTTTCAAGAAATGGGTGGACTCGGGGGATATTCTGGGCATCGTGGGACACCCTTTCAGGACGAGAAGAGGAGAACTCTCGATCCTCGTCACCCGGTTTGAGCTCCTCGCCAAGGCCATGCGCCCCCTTCCAGAAAAATGGCATGGACTCAAAGATACGGAGACACGGTACAGGCAGCGTTATGTCGACCTTATCGCAAATCCTGAAGTGCGCGAAACCTTCAGGAAACGAGCCCGAATCATCAGTGCCCTGCGGGGTGTCCTCGAGAGGGAGGGCACCATCGAGGTCGAAACGCCTATCCTGTCGACGATTGCAGGCGGCGCGAACGCAAGGCCCTTCGTGACCCATCACAATGCTCTCGACGTCGACCTGTACCTTCGCATAGCCACGGAGCTCTACCTCAAGCGGCTTATCGTGGGCATGTTCGGCAGGGTGTACGAAATCGGGAAGAATTTCCGGAATGAAGGTATCGACATCATGCACAACCCGGAGTTCACGGCCCTTGAAGTGTATTGGGCCTACGCGGACTACAAGGACATCATGGATCTCACGGAGCGGCTCATCGTAGCCGCCGCAGACGCCACGGGGAACCGGAAAATCCTGTACCAGGGGACCGAAATCGACCTGAAACCGCCGTTCCGGCGAGCGTCCATGGTTGAACTGGTAAAGGAAAAATGCGGGTTCGACCTACATGGGATGAAAAGCGATGAAGAAGCGAGGAAGTTTGCCCGAGAGAAGGGAATTGAAATTGGTGGCAGTGAAACACGTTACGGTGTGCTGGTGGAACTCTTCGAAACCTTTGTGGAGGATACGCTGATCCAGCCGACCTTTGTAGTGGGTCATCCCACGGAGGTTTCGCCGCTGGCGAAAAAAGACCCTAAGGATCCGAATTTTACCAATCGTTTCGAGCTTTATATCTATGGAAATGAGGTCGCAAATGCGTTCAGCGAGCTGAACGATCCTTTCGACCAGAAGGAGCGGTTTCTCCAGCAGGCGAGGCGCAAGGCGGCCGGCGACGAGGAAGCCCATGTTTACGACGAGGATTATATTACGGCCCTTGAGTACGGGCTTCCTCCCACGGGAGGTCTCGGCGTCGGGATCGACAGGCTGGTGATGTTCTTGACCAACTCGCGCTCGATCAGGGACGTAATTCTTTTTCCGACAATGAGGCCGAGAACTTCGTGACACTATTTTCGATGGTACAGGGAACGTAGCATGGATCGAAAAAAGGCGGCGCAAAGAGTAGAAGAGCTCAGAAACGAGATAGAGCGTCACAACTACCTCTATTATGTGCTTGATCAGCCCGAGATCAGCGATGATGCCTACGACACCCTCATGCGGGAGTTGCGGGAGATCGAAAAGCGATTCCCGGACCTTGTAACAGCTGATTCTCCGACACAAAGAGTCGGTGGAGAGCCTCTCGAGGAATTCGAAAAGGTGCGGCACAGCGTCCCGATGCTGAGCCTGGAAAACGCCTTCTCCGAGGAGGAATTGCGGTCCTTTTTCAGGAGGACCGAAACGGCGGTATCAAGAAAGGACCTGGAATATTTCTGCGAGTTGAAGATCGATGGGCTTGCTGTCTCCCTTCGGTATGAAGACAGCCGTTTCGTCAGGGGGGCGACCCGAGGGAACGGGATCGTCGGTGAAAATGTGACGAACAACCTGCGGACGGTCCCTTCTATTCCACTAAAGCTGCGAAGAGCCGTGGAAGGTGTCCTTGAAGTGCGGGGCGAAGTCCTTATGACAAAAGATGCCTTTTCTCGGTTGAATGCGGAGAGAGAGGAGCAGGGGAAAGCGCTTTTTGCGAACCCTCGCAATGCCGCCGCCGGAAGCCTCAGGCAGCTGGACCCGAAGGTAACGGCTGAAAGAAACCTGCATTTTTTTGCATATCAGATCGTCAGACCTGAAGAACACGGCATTACCACCCAGATGGACATCCTGACCCATCTGAAAGAATTGGGTTTCGCCATTCAGGGAACGGAGGAACTCGCCGCCTCGCCGGAAGACGTTCTGGGGTACATCGACCGGTGGAAAGAAAAACGACATGAGCTGTCCTATACCATCGACGGCATTGTCGTCAAGGTGAATGATCTTTCCCTATGGGAAGAACTCGGCAGGACGGCGAAGACGCCTAGATGGGCGATCGCCTACAAGTACGCTCCCGAAGAAAAACGGACGCGCGTGCGGGAAATCGAAATTTCCGTCGGAAGAACGGGTGCCTTGACACCCATCGCTAATTTAGATCCTGTAAAACTTTCGGGAACCATTGTCAAAAGGGCCAGTCTCCACAACGCTGACGAGGTGAAAAGGAAAGATATACGAGTCGGCGACATGGTCTGGATCCGTAAGGCCGGAGAAATCATTCCCGAGGTAGTCCGGGTGGATTTCGGAGCCCGCCCGGCAGGGCTTCAGCCTTTCAGAATGCCTGAGAAATGCCCCGTCTGCGGGTCTGATGTTGTCCGTCTGCCGGAGGAAGTCGCCGTAAGATGCCCGAACAGTACCTGCCCGGTACAAATACGGGAGCGCCTTATCCATTTTGCCTCGCGGTCGGGAATGGATATCCGGGGCCTTGGAGAAAAGATTGTCGAAAAACTCGTTGATTCGGGCATGGTAAAAGATTTCGCCGATCTTTACCGTCTGTACGTAGAGGATCTGGCGCAACTTCAGTTGACTGGGGAGGGTGCAACGAGAAAGCTCGGCGAAAAAACGGCGAAATCCATCCTTCGGTCCCTGGAAGAATCAAGGGAAAGGCCTTTCCGTGACCTACTGGCGGCGTTGGGCATACGTTTTGTGGGAGGAACCGTTGCTGAACTGCTGGCGGAGTCCTTCGGGTCTATGGACGAGCTGATGAATGCAGAAGAGCAGGAACTTTCAGCGATTGAAGGAATCGGACCGACAATAGCGGCTTCAGTCGCAGCTTTCTTCAGGGATGAGCAAAACAGGGCAATGATAGATAAGCTTCGTTCGGCCGGACTGTGTTTCACCGCCGAGAAGCGGGTATCTGACTGGCAAGGGCCCCTTTCGGGGCTTTCTGTCGTATTTACCGGTGAACTGGAAAGCATGACGAGAAGCGAAGCAGAGGAAATTGTCCGACGCCTTGGGGGGGCCACGGCATCCCGGGTTTCCGGAAAAACAAACCTTCTCGTTGTTGGAGCCAATCCCGGAAGGAAGCTCGACGAAGCACGCAAACGCGGCATCAAGGTTGCCGACGAAGAAAAATTCATCTTTATGATCAAGGAAGCCGGAGCCGATGTCTAGCACCTGTCCCGTGGCCCTGCCAAAAGGAGGAATTTTGTATGGTAACCGAAGATGAAGTCAGGCATATCGCCCGTCTCATCCGGCTTGAAGTGGCCGACAAAGAGATCGGCCGGATGCAGCAACATTTCAATGAAATCCTGGAACATTTTCATTCCCTGGAGAAAGTGGATCTCACCGGGATAGACCCCTTCAACCCCGAGGAAGAAAGACCATGCCCCCTGCGGAACGACAAAGTTCAGCCCTGGGGATGCAGGGACGCCGCCATTGCGGCGGCTCCGCTGAGCGAAGGTGATTTCTTCAAGGTACCGAGGATCACGGGCGAGGTGGAAAACAATGACAACTGAAATCCCCGGTGCAGCCGAAATCGCTTCCGGGGTCATAAGGGGTGACATCCGTGCCGCAGAACTTGTAGAAAGGGTGTTCCGGACTATCGAAGCACAGGAAGGACAGCTAAATGCACTGATTACTCCGTTAAGGGAAAGGGCTCAGAAAGAGGCGGAAAAGATTGACGCGCTCGTAAAGACGAATAAGGCGGTAGGCCCTTTGTCCGGCGTCCCGGTGGTTGTCAAGGACAACATGTGCACCGAAGGCATTCAGACGACCTGCGGGAGCAAAATCCTGGAGGGATGGAAGCCGCCCTATGACGCGTGGGTTATCAGGAAATTGCGCGAGGCGGGTGCCGTTGTCGTGGGGAAAAGCAACATGGACGAGTTCGCCATGGGCAGTTCCACGGAACATTCGGCCTACGGCCCCACTTCAAACCCTTGGGATATCGAAAGGGTGCCCGGCGGCAGTTCGGGTGGCAGCGCGGCGTCCGTTTCGGCAGGGTATGTACCGGTAGCTTTGGGAAGCGACACGGGAGGATCTATACGTCAGCCTGCTGCGTTCTGCGGGGTTTACGGCCTCAAGCCGACCTACGGTCTGGTCAGCCGTTTTGGTCTCGTGGCTTTTGCATCTTCACTGGACCAGATCGGACCGTTCGCGAGGAATGTGGAAGACCTTGCGCTCATGCTGGATGTTATTAGCCCCCAGGATCCGCAGGATCCTACCTGCGTGGGCGGAGAACGTCCCGACTATGTCTCAGCCGCGCGGAAGGGGTCCCTTGCGGGCCTCAAAGTCGGCATCGTGCCGGAATTTCTCAACGATGCAGTTGATCAGGAACTCGGAGGCGCGGTTTCAATAACGGCGGACATACTTCAAGATGCCGGAGCCTCCGTGGTCGATGTTCGTCTTCCAAACGCTGGGAAGGCTGGTTTGCCCTGCTATTATATTATTGCACCGGCTGAAGCGAGCTCGAACCTGGCTCGGTATGACGGCATCCGCTATGGAAGACGTGAAGAAGCTGATGACCTCATGGGGCAATACCTGAAAACCAGGGGATCGGGTTTCGGAAGCGAAGTCAAAAGAAGGATTCTTACGGGCACCTACGTCCTGAGTTCAGGGTACTACGATGCCTATTACCTGAAGGCGCTGAAGGTTAGAAGACTCATCTGCAGGGAATTCAACCAGGCCTTCAAAGATGCTGACGTGATCGTGATGCCGACGACGCCCTCGTTGCCCTTCCGTAAAGGGGAGCTTGTTGACGACCCCGTCCAGATGTACATGAGCGATGTTTTTACGCTGCCCGTGAACCTTGCCGGTCTGCCGGGAATTTCCATGTATGTAGGGAGCAGCCAATCCGGACTACCCCTCGGGGTACAGATCGTGGCGCCGCGGTGGGAGGAATGCCGGCTTTTGCAGTGCGCCCGAGCGGTGGAAAACGCCCTTGGACCGGCGCCTCTTGCCGGAAGGAGGGGTCTGTGATGGCTCAGGGCGCGAGGACAGTCATCGGGCTTGAGGTGCATGTGCAACTTTCGACGAAAAGCAAGATGTTCTGTTCCTGCAGCACCGACTATATCGGGGCTGTCCCGAACATGAACATCTGTCCTGTCTGCCTTGGACTTCCCGGAACGCTTCCGGTATTGAACGGCAGGGTCGTCGAGTTCGCCGTCAGGGCAGCCCTCGCCCTGGGATCGACCGTTGCAGGCCTGACGTGGTTTCACAGGAAAAATTATTTTTATCCCGACCTGCCGAAGGCCTACCAGATAAGCCAGTATGACATTCCCTTTGCAAGCGGAGGTTCGCTGGTTATCGAGACAGAAGCGGGCAGGAAAAAGATAGGCATTACCCGGCTTCACCTTGAAGAAGATGCCGGAAAGCTCATTCACGAGGCGAAAGGCGGTCGGCTCGCCGGGTCGGCGGGCAGTCTGGTAGATTACAACCGGGCCGGCGTTCCGCTCGTCGAGATCGTGTCGGAACCGGATCTATGCTCACCAGGTGAAGCGCGTGACTACGTGATCCGTCTGAGGCAACTTGTGAGATATCTCGGGATTTCAGACGGAGACATGGAATCGGGATCTCTCAGGGTCGACGCAAACATTTCGAGGACCTTTCCGGACGGGCGTTTGGGTTCGAAGGTGGAAGTCAAGAACATGAATTCCCTGACTGCCCTTGAAAAAGCACTTGCGTACGAAGAAAAGCGGCAGGAGGAGATCCTCAAAAACGGAGGTTCTGTCAGACAGGAAACGCGGCACTGGGACGACGCCGGCGGCCGTACAGTTTCCTCGAGGGGAAAAGAAGAGGCCCATGACTACCGGTACTTTCCGGAGCCGGATCTCCCTCCGGTTGTTGTCAGCGAATCGTTGAAGGAGATGATCCGAAAGAGCCTTCCGGAACTTCCTTGGGAAAAGGAAGATCGCTTCCGCAAGGAGTATCACCTTGATCAGAAGGAGACTGAATTGCTGATTTCCGGCAGACAACTGGCGGAATATTTCGAAGAGACCGTCAGAAAGGGTGCCAATCCCAAACGCGCGGCCAACTGGTTCCGAACGGAAGTCCTGCGGTTGATGAACGAGGAAGGATTCGACCCCGGAGCACCACAGGTGTCAGCCGGAAACCTGGCTCAACTCCTCATGGCTGTAGATCAGGGCAGTCTTTCGAACACGGCGGCCAAGGACGTGTGGGGGAAAATGCTCCGCGATGGCTGCAGCGCGAAAGACGCTGTGGAATCTCTCGGACTCACGGAAGGAGCTGCAAGCGGAGAAACGCTTAACACCATAATCCAGGGGGTTCTTGAGAACGAGCAGGAAGTGATCGAGGAAATTCGTTCCGGAAAAGATCCGAAGGGCAAAAAACTGAAATACCTCTTCGGACTGGTCATGCGTGAAACAAGGGGACAGGCTGATCCTTCCGAAGTCAGAAAGACCCTCGAGAAAATGGTGCGTTGACGGGTTTTTTGCTGGCCCTTAAGATAAAGCGTGCACGACTGTTGGCAAGGTCGACATTGAAAAAATAGTGTAACAGGTTTTTACCTAATAGAGGAGGTATCAGTGTATGGCGACACGGAGACCGGAAAACATCAGGACCGTGGCTCTTGTGGGCCATGGCGGATCAGGGAAGACTACCCTGATGGAGGCGATAGCCTTTGACCTGGGACTGACGACGCGCCTAGGGAAAGTGGAGGATGGGAATACCATCAGTGACTTCGGTGCGGAGGAACAGAAACGGCAGATTTCAATCAACACCTCCGTTTTTTCTGCGGAACACAAGGAAAGACACCTGCACATCCTGGACTGTCCGGGCTACACGGATTTTATCGGCGATCTCCGGTCGGCCATGAGAGTTACCGACAGTGCTGTCTTCGTTGTGAGCGGGGTTCACGGGGTTGAGGTACAGACGGAGAAAGCATGGGAGTTTTCCGAGGACCTCGGGCTTGCATCGGTTTTCTACATCAGCAAGATGGATCGGGAGAATGCCGATTTCGAGAAAACCCTTGGAACCATAAAGGATTTCCTTTCCGACAAGGCCGTGCCGCTTTTCCTTCCCATAGGCAGTGAGGCCAACTTCAGGGGGGTTGTCGATCTTCTCGGGGAAAAGGCCTTTGTCTACAAGGGTGACGGAACCATGGAATTCACCGAATCGGAGGTACCGGAGGACATCCGGGGCGAAGTGGAAGTCGCCAGGGAGGCGCTTCTGGAGAAAATTGTCGAGTCTGATGACGAACTCATGATGCGCTATCTGGAGGGCGAGGAAATCGGGCTTGACGAAATCCTGTCGGCCCTCAGGAAAGCGGTGAGGGACAGGGAGATTTTTCCTGTTATTCCCGGCTCGAGTACCTCCAACATCGGAGTCCTTCAGTTGCTTGACTGCATTGCCCAAGTCTGCCCGGCACCAGTAGACATGCCTCCCAGAAAAGCCGTTTTGGGTGAAGAGGAAATCGTTGTTGACGCTGATCCTGAGGGCCCGTTCCGGGCTCTGTGCTTCAAGATCATGGTTGATCCTTACGTTGGCAAGCTTTCCTTCCTTCGTGTTTTCTCAGGGGCCATTACCAGCGAAAGCCCGATTTTCAATGTCAACAAGCAAGAGGAAGAACGCATCAGCGCTTTCAAGCTGATGAGGGGGAAAGAGGGAGAGGACGTCAAGGAGATCGTGACGGGAGATATCGTCGCCATACCGAAGCTTCACAGTACCGCCGTTGGCGACACCCTTGCAATGAAAGGCGAAAAGGTGACCTTTCCGCCGATCCAGTTCCCCAAACCAGTCTATAGCGTCGCTGTCCTTCCGAAAAGCCGCAATGACGAAGACAAGCTTGCAACGGCTCTCGGGAAAATGCTGGAAGAAGATCCGACGCTTCATTTCGAGAAGAACCCCGAAACCCTCGACAGCGTGCTTTCGGGAATGGGTGATCTTCACATCGATATTCTTCTGTCCAAGATAAAGGAGCGCTACGGTGTTGAGCTTGACACGAAAACACCCAGGGTTCCCTACCGGGAGACGATAAAGAAGACCGCGAAGGCGCAGGGGAAATACAAAAAACAGACAGGTGGCAGGGGACAATACGGAGACGTCCACATAGAATTTCAGCCTATTCCCCGGGGCGAGGGATTCGAGTTTGAAGACAAGATCGTCGGCGGCGCCGTACCGAAATCATACATTCCCGCTGTCGAAAAGGGACTCAGGGAGGCCATCCAGAAGGGTGTTCTGGCCGGATTCCCGACGGTTGACCTCAAGGCGATCCTGTTTTTCGGTTCCTACCATGACGTGGATTCGTCGGAAATGGCCTTCAAGATTGCGGCATCCATGGCCTTCAAGAAAGCCATATCGGAGGCGTCGCCCATTTTGCTCGAACCAATCATGAATGTGGAGGTCGTGGTCCCCGAAGAATATCTCGGTGATGTCATGGGTGACTTTAACAGCCGGCGCGGGAAGATCATGGGAATAGACAGCCGTGGCCACCTTCAGGTTGTCAAGGCCCAGGTCCCCCTTGCAGAGATGTTCAGGTATGCCATCACCCTGCGGTCGATGACGTCTGGCCGCGGGAATTTTACCATGGAATATTCACATTACGAAGAGGTGCCCCAGGACATCACGAAAAAGATCATCGCCCAGGCCGAAG
>JBNGDE010000007.1:0-33625 GCA_049974925.1 Thermovirgaceae bacterium
GATTCGCACCATCCCTGCGGAGGCGGATTGAAATGGATGTCATCGTGACGATTCTCACGGCTGCGGTCCGGAGCGGAACTCCGATTCTTTACGCGACCCTCGGCGAGATCCTGACGGAGAAATCGGGAGTCATGAATCTCGGCCTTGAAGGGCTCATGCTCATCGGGGCTTTGACCGGTTTCTGGACGGCATCTGTGACTGGGAATCCAGCCCTCGCGATTGCCGCGGCGTTTTTCGTCGGGATGGTTGTAACCGTCGTTCATGCTTTTCTTTGCATCAGTCTCGGAGCGAACCAGGTTGTGAGTGGCCTTGCTTTGACCATGTTCGGGACAGGTGCCAGTTCCCTTCTGGGACGAGGTATGATAGGCGAGACGATCAAGGGTCTGAAGGCCGTCCCGGTGCCGTATTTGTCGAAAATTCCGGTGATAGGGGAGGTTCTGTTCAGCCAGGACGTGCTTGTCTATGCTTCGTATTTTCTCGTTATCTTCATTGCCTGGTTCCTGAACCTGACCAGGGCGGGCCTGAATCTTAAAGCCGTAGGGGAAGACCCCCATGTCGTCGAATCTGTCGGGCTCAACCCGGTCCGTCTAAGGTATTTTTACACCCTTGTCGGCGGAGGGCTGGCTGCCGTAGGCGGTGCGTACCTTTCCGTGGCCTACACGAAGATGTGGGGGGACCAGATGAGCGCAGGACGGGGCTGGATCGCCGTAGCTCTTGTCATTTTTGCCGTCTGGGGCCCCATGCGGGCGGCCTTCGGGGCGTACCTCTTCGGAGGCGTCGGAGCGCTCCAGCTCAGAATACAGGCGGCGGGCACGAGCATCCCCGCTCCGCTGCTTTTGATGCTTCCCTATCTTTTCACGATCTTCGTTCTCCTCGTTATTTCCATGCGGAAAAAGCACGGCATTGTCCTGGGGACGCCCTCAGCCCTGGGTGTGCCCTATCAACGGGAAGAGCGGACCTGACCGTCGGCGGGCCTTATGGACGCGATGGGCTGGATGTACTCGTATTGGGGCTGTGAATCCCAGGGGAAAAGTATCCACGTGTCCTGGCTGACCTCGGTGATGAAGGTGTCCACCTCGGGTCTTCCGTCGGGTTTGGCGTAGACCGTGGCGAAATGTGCCTTGGGCAGCATTTCCCTGACGATGCGCGCCGTCCCGCCCGTATCCACCAGGTCGTCCACGATCAGCCAGTCCTTTTCACCGCCGATGATATCCTTGAGAATCCTCGTTTTGCCCTGCGTCCGTATGGTGTAGCTGGAGACGCAAACGGTGTCCACGAAACGGATGTCCAGTTCCCGCGCGATGATCGCGGCCGGGACGAGGCCGCCTCTGGCGATAGCGACAATGCGGTTCCATTTCCCGATGTCCAGAAGTCTCCACGCGAGAGCCCTGCAATCCTGGTGGAGCTGTTCCCACGTAACGGGGTAGACCTTGCGGTATCTTCCCTCCGGTGTGTTCATCCTTTCCTCCAATGCCAAGGCGCCTCTTTCAGGAATCCTCCAGGAGCGACTAGAGGGACCGTTTCCAGCGGGTGCCTTCGGGAGTGTCTTCCAGGATAATTCCCATGGAAGCAAGCCTGTTTCTGATGTCGTCGGCCCTCGCGAAATCCCTGTTTTTCCGTGCCTCGTTGCGTTCATTGACAAGGGTTCTGATTTCCTCTTCGTCCAGCCCGGTTGTAGCCGCCGATTCGGCCGAGACGTCGATGATGCCCAGGATCTCATCGGCGTATTTCAGGAAATTCGTCGCCGCCCTGTGGAAAGGTTCATTGACCGCCCTGTTTTCCGCTATAGCCTGGTTGATGGTTCTCACGGCCTCGTAAAGGTGCCCGAGGGCCGCTGCGGTGTTGAAATCGTCACAGAGGCTTTCGTCAAATCGCTCGCGGGCGGCTTCCAGGGCACGGATTCTTTCATCCCGGCCTTCGTCTTTTTCTTCAGGCACCACCGGGACGTTGGCAAGATCGTACCAGCAGTTTCGGAGCCGCTGGACGCCGTTTTGTGCCTGGGAAAGGTTCTCCGGCGAAAAACTGATGGGGGAACGGTAGTGGGCGCTCAGCATGAAAAGTCGTATGGCCGCGGGGGGGAACTGATTCCGGGCGTTGCGTGCCGTGAGGAAATTCCCGAGGGATTTCGACATCTTTTCTTCGTTGATCATGAGGTAGCCGTTGTGAACCCAGTACCTGACGAAAGGTTTCCCCGTCGCGGCTTCTGCCTGGGCGATCTCGTTCTCGTGGTGGGGGAAGATGAGGTCGCTTCCGCCTGAATGGATGTCGATGGTTTCTCCGAGATACTTCATGGCCATGGCGCTGCATTCGATATGCCATCCCGGGCGGCCCTTTCCCCAAGGACTCTCCCAGGATGGTTCGCCGGGTTTTTCCGCTTTCCATAGGACAAAATCGAGAGGGTGTTTCTTTGCCGGGTTGACGTCCACTCTCGCGCCGGACTGCAGGTCATCGAGGGTCTGTTTTGAGAGTTTTCCGTAGCCGGGAAAGCTCTGAACGTCGAAAAAGACGTCACCCTTAACTACGTAGGCATGGCTGTTTTCCAGAATGCGCTCCACCAGGGATATGATTTCGGCTATATGTTCCGTTGCCTTCGGCGCGACCGTGGGCTTTCTGATCCCAAGGGCATCGGCATCCTCGAAATAGGCTTCGATAAAGCGGTCGGCGAGTTCTTTGACGGATATGCCGAGTTCCGCGGCCCGGTTGATCATCTTGTCGTCAATATCGGTGAAATTCTGCACATAGATCACTTCATACCCCTGCTGTTCCAGGAAACGGCGAAGGGAGTCGAAGACAATGAAAGGCCGGGCATTCCCGATGTGAAAATAATCGTAGACCGTTGGACCACAGGTATAAAAGCCTACGCGCCCTTTAACAAGGGGCTCGAAGGGTTCTTTCCGTCGCGTCAGGTCGTTGTACAGCATGATTTTGCTCAAAGGAACCACCTCCAGGCGGTACGTTAGAAAAAACCGTTGATACCGGTTATCCTATACCAATTGCGGTGTTTCCCTCAACATCGGTGATCCGTGAGGGCTGGAAGACCACACCGAAAGGGAAATCCTTTTGCGAAAGAGTCGCCGAAAGACTACACTTGTCACGATGGCAAGAACTGCATCCTCCTTGGAAAGATGGAATCGATGTGTCAATAGAGAGTCTCAAGCAGAAAATACGGGATCTGCCTTCACGACCGGGCGTTTATCTCATGCATGACGCCGGGGGAAGAGTTATTTATGTCGGAAAGGCAAAATCTTTAAAAAAAAGGGTTCAGTCTTACCTTCGCCACAAAAACTATGCGTCGCCCCGCCTGAGGAAGCTTGTCAGCGAAATAACAGACATCTCGTTCATACGCACGGAAAGCGATGCCGAAGCCTTCATTGTGGAATCCAGACTGATCAAGCACTACCAGCCTTTCTACAATGTGGAACTGAAAATGGGGGAGCGGTACCCTTATGTGAAAATAACGGACGAACCCTATCCCCGACTTGTTGTCACCCGTCACAAGGAACCCGACGGCGGCAGATATATCGGTCCCTTCGTCCATGTGGGGGAGCTGAGGCGTCTGCTGCGTCTCATCGAACGATACATGCCCCTTCGAACCTGCACATCCCCCGGTTCCTGGGAAAGGTGGAACGAGCGCCCCTGTGTCAGGTACAGCCTGGGTCGCTGCCTCGGACCCTGCGCAGGTTGCTGTGATGCGGCGGAATATAAAAAGCGTGTTGCCGACGTGATCCTCCTGCTGAGTGGTCAATCGGCGGAACTGACGTCACGCCTGAGGGACCGGATGGATGAAGCGGCTGCCCGTTTGGCCTTTGAAGAGGCCGCAAGGATCCGGGATACGATCCGGGCAATCTGGAAGTTCTCACGCCAGCGGGTGTCGGCGGTCCTCAGCGATGACATGGACGAATTGACCTGGAAAGCCCTCCTAGGGGTTCAGTCCGCCTTGGGGCTTGCGGTCGTCCCCTGGCGGATCGACGGTTTCGACATTTCCCACCACAGCGGAAAGGAGACCTATGGGTCCTGCGTCGTATTTGAACAGGGGCTTCCCAATCCGTCGCTCTACAGGCGGTTCAGGATCACCTCAGGCGACCTGCCGGACGATTTTCGATCCATAAGGGAAGCGGTGCAACGGAGGTACCGGCATGTCCTCACAGATGCAGGGTCTCTGCCGCAGCTTGTACTTGTCGACGGCGGCCCGCAGCAGCTCAGGTTCGCCCTGGAAGCCCTGGAAGAACTAGGTCTCGAAGGTCTCGAGGTGGTTGCTTTGGCCAAGCGGGAGGAGCTGCTTTTTCGTCCAGGCAGGGAAGCACCGGTAAGGCTCGATGCCTCGGATCCCGCCCTGAGACTGCTACAGAGGGTTCGAGACGAGGCCCACCGTTTCGCCTTGTCGGCACATCGCAGCAGGCAGAAAAAACGCCTGGCCCGGTCTTCACTCGAGGATATCCCCGGTATAGGGAAGGTCCGCGCCGCGGAGTTGCTCGCCCGTTTCGGGAGCATATCGCGGCTCGTCGAATCGTCCGAAGAGGAACTTGTAAAAGTGAAAGGAATAAGCCGATCTATGGCCCAACGGATCCTTGTGCATCTGAGAGGTGAAAGCATTGACAGCGCGGAGAATGAAAAGGACTCGTGATTCCTACTACATGCGTATTGCTCTGGATCTCGCTTTGAGGGGAACGGGCAAAACGGCGCCGAACCCCAAAGTCGGCTGCGTCATCGTTAAAGACGACCGGATAACAGGGTGGGGGTATCACAAGGCTTGCGGGCTCGCCCATGCGGAAGTCGTGGCTCTTGACGTGGCGGGTGAACAGGCACGGGGAGCGACGCTTTATGTGAATCTCGAGCCCTGTTCCCATTACGGGAAGACACCTCCGTGTACGGAGGCGATCATCAAAGCCGGAGTGTCCAGAGTCGTGGCGGCCATGCAGGACCCCGACCCCCGGGTCTCCGGAAAAGGGTTTGCCAGGCTCAGGGATGCCGGTCTGGAAGTGGACATCGGAACGTGCAGGACCGAAGCCATGGAAATCAACAGGGGGTTTGTCACGCGGGTGCAAAAAAACCGTCCCTGGGTCACCCTGAAGGCTGCCATGACGATGGATGGGTGCATTGCCCAGGAGGATGGCTGGAGCAGATGGATCTCGAACAAGTGGAGCAGGACCCGGGCCCATCTTCTGAGGGCCTCCCATGATGCGCTGCTTGTCGGGGTCGGTACGGTGGTTGTCGATGACCCTAAACTGAACGTCCGGGAAGTCACCGGGAGTGCTCCCCGGGTCGTGATTCTCGACCCGTCGCTGCGAACCACTCCCGATGCAAGCCTTTTCTGCTGGGGTTTTCCGCTGGTGATTGCTTCAAAGGGTGCGGATTCCCGGAGGGCAAGAGAGCTGGAAAATGCGGGCGCCGATGTTATATTGTTATCGTCGGAAGAAGGCCGGCCATCCCTGGTTGAAGTGCTGCAGCTTCTCGCCGGGCGGGGTGTCAATGACCTGCTCGTCGAAGGCGGGGCCGGCGTTCTGGGTTCTTTCCTCAAGGAGGGCCTCTTCGACGGGGTTTCGCTGTTTATTTCCCCGCGCTTTTTGGGAAAGGGGCGCCCTGTCTCCGGTGGGATCCTGAACGGCACCCTTGATGAGGCACAACGCATCAAGATACAAAAGACCATTCTCGTCGAGGGGGATCTTTGGATAGAGGGGACGTCAGCATGTTCACTGGACTCGTAGAAGATATCGGGGTTCTTTTTGCGACCAGAAGGAAGTCCGAGGTCATCCTTCTCGAGATAGGAGAAGCGGCTCTCGCGGAGACCCTCCGCAAGGGAGATTCTATATCTGTTTCCGGTGTCTGCCTTTCGGTGGTTGATGTTCTCTCCGCAAACCGCTTTACCGCCGAATTAATGCCGGAAACAGCGGAACGGACCACCCTTGGATCACTTCATGTGGGGACAAGGGTCAACCTGGAACGGGCGCTCCCTGTTACGGGAAGATTCGAGGGGCATATCGTGACTGGCCACGTTGATTCCAGAGGAACACTGATTGAAGTGCGTCGGTCCGAGCGGACTGCGCTTGTTCGCATCGGCACGGCTCGGGAGTATCTTCGATATGTGGCACCGAAAGGGTCCATTGCCGTAGACGGAGTCAGCCTGACGGTAATCGAAAAGGAAAATGAAGCCTTTTCCGTGGGAATTATTCCAGAAACACTCCGGGCGACCACCCTTGGCGAGAGGAAAGCGACGGATGTCGTAAACCTTGAATACGACATATTGGCAAAATATCTTGAAAGCCTCACCTTTGGCGGATCGCGTCCGGATACCGGACGGAGTGGACTCGCCTGGAAAGACCTGAGAGAAATGGGCTGGGAGTTTTAAGACAGGCAACCGGAAGGAGAAAGGGCATGTCGGAAACAGTGGAAAGTGCGTTCAGCAGCATAGAAGAAGCCCTTGATGACATCAGAAAGGGCGGTATGGTCATTGTCGTCGATGACGAAGCCAGGGAGAATGAGGGCGACCTTGTCATGGCGGCGGAACATGCAAGGCCTGAAGACATCAATTTCATGGCCACCTATGCAAGGGGGCTGATTTGCGTTCCCATCACCGAGGAAAGGGCGAGGGAACTTGACCTGAAACTCATGGTCCAGGAAGGCACCGATTTACACGGTACCGCCTTTACGACCAGCGTTGATGCCCGCGAAGGGACCACGACAGGTATCTCGGCCGCGGAAAGGGCCTTGACGGCGCGGCTTCTTTCGGACCCAAAGGCTACCCCGGAAATGTTCAGACGGCCAGGGCATATCTTTCCTTTGGTCGGCCGCCGGGGCGGGGTTCTCAAAAGGGCGGGCCACACCGAAGCGACGGTGGATCTGGCGCGGCTTGCGGGTCTCCGGCCAGCGGGAATCTGTTGCGAAATCATGAATGAGGATGGCAGCATGGCGCGGCTTCCAGACCTTTTTGCCTTCGCAAGACGGCATTCGTTGAAGATCATTTCCATCGAGGACCTGATCCGCTATCGAAGAAGGTCGGAAAAGCTGGTAGAAAGGGTTGCCACGGTGAAACTTCCTACGGAGTACGGTGTTTTCATCGCTCACGCCTACCGGTCGAGGTATGATTGTTCACGGGGGGAACTCCTGCATGTCGCCCTGGTTTGCGGAGAACCGCAAAAGAAAGACGGGGCGCTCGTACGGGTCCATTCGGAGTGTCTGACGGGAGATGTTTTCGGTTCCCTGAGATGTGACTGCGGCCTCCAGCTCCACGCAGCCATGCGCATGGTCAATGAGGCTGGAGAAGGGGTCGTCTTGTACATGAGGCAAGAAGGCAGGGGGATCGGGTTGCTTGACAAGCTGAAGGCCTACGAACTTCAGGAGCAGGGGCTTGATACCGTCGAGGCGAACGAGGCCCTCGGCTATGACGCCGACCTCAGGGATTACGGGATGGGGGCCCAGATCCTTGCGGACCTGGGACTCAGAAAAATACGCCTCATTACGAACAATCCGAGGAAAATCGTCGGTCTCGAGGGGTATGGACTGGAAGTCCTGGAGAGGGTTCCCCTTATAATAGAGCCCAACGAGTTCAACAAACGCTACCTCGCAGCCAAGGAGCAGAAGCTCGGCCACGAGCTTCACCTCAAGGACATTATCGGGTAAAGGGAAGCCGCCCGGAAAACGATGAAAGAAGGGATGACAATGCGTGTATATCAGGGGAAACTGATCGGATCGGGACTTCGTTTTGGAATCGTCGTATCCCGTTTTAATGAACTGATCTCTTCAAGGCTTCTTGAAGGGGCGCGGGATTTCCTTTTGCGTCATGACGTACGACACCAGGACATAGATGTCGTCTGGGTCCCCGGATGCTGGGAGCTTCCGCTGGCCGCGAAAGAATGCGCCCTGGGGGGGACCTACGACGCTGTTATCGCTCTTGGTGCCGTTATCCGTGGTGAGACCCCGCATTTCGACTACGTGGCGGCGGAGGTCGCAAAGGGGCTCGCCCATACCGGCATGGAACAGCGCATTCCCGTGGCCTTCGGGGTGCTGACTTGCGATACCCTGGAACAGGCCCTTTCCAGGGCCGGCAGCAAGTCGGGGAACAAGGGCTTCGAGGCCGCGACAGCAGCACTCGAGATGGCGAACGTGCTCAGTGAACTGCGGCACAAGGCGAAAGAGGACGAAGGCAATGCTTGACATACGCCTTTTCAGGGATGAACCGGAAGCCCTGAGGTCCATGCTTCGCAACAGGGGCGTGGAATATCCCGTTGACGAAGTCATTGCCCTGGACGAAAAACGCCGCTCGATACTGCTCAGGACCGAAGAACTGCGGGCCGAGAGGAACCAGGGGTCCAGGGCTGTCGCGGAGGCAAAACGGTCCGGCGAAAATGCGTCGGAGCTGATGGAACGAATGAGGAACGTCGGCAGGGAAATAAAGGAGCTTGAAGAGGAGCTTGCATCAGTGGAGCAAGCAATCAGGGAGTATCTTCTGCAGGCACCGAACTGGCCGCATGGTTCGGTCCCCGTCGGACCCGACGAAAGTACCAACGAAGAGATTCGTTCCTGGGGGGAACCCCGCCGGTTTTCCTGTGCCCCGAAACCACACTGGGAGCTTGGGGAAAACCTCGGGATCCTCGATTTCGAGAGGGGAGTCCGCCTGGCCGAGAGCCGCTTCACGGTGCTCAGGGGTGCAGGTGCGCGGATGGCCCGCGCACTGATCGGGTTCATGCTTGATTTGCATACTCTGGAGAACGGTTTCACCGAGGTGCAGCCGCCGTTTCTCGTCAGCACGGACACAATGAACGGAACGGGCCAGCTTCCGAAGTTCGCCGACGACCTGTACTGCTGCAAAAACGACGACCTCTGGCTGATTCCTACGGCGGAGGTCCCGCTGACGAACCTCCACCGGGGGGAAATACTCGAGGAATCGAGCCTTCCCTTGTACTACACGGCCTATACGCCCTGTTTCCGGAGAGAGGCCGGAAGCCACGGGAAGGATGTCAGGGGCATGCTGCGGCAGCACCAGTTCGACAAGGTGGAACTGGTCAAGCTCTGCAGGCCGGAAGACAGCTATGACGAACTGGAAAGCCTGACGGCCGCCGCGGAAATGGTTTTGCGGAAACTGGAGATACCCTACAGGGTCGTCTGCCTTTCCACCGGAGACATGGGCTTTGCGGCAAGCAAGACCTACGATATAGAAGTCTGGCTCCCGTCACAGGAGACCTACAGGGAGATAAGTTCGTGCAGCAATTGCGAGGACTTCCAGGCGAGGCGGATGAACACGCGGTACCGTCCCGCCGATGGAGGGAAGGTGCGATTGGTACATACCCTGAACGGATCGGGAATCGCCGTCGGAAGATGCCTGATCGCCATCATGGAAAATTACCAGCAGGGAGACGGTTCCATCGTGGTTCCTGATGCGCTTCAACCCTACATGGGAGGGCTTGATGTCATCCGGTAAGCGGCGGGTGCCCCTGAAGAGCGCGTTTCATGGTAAAATCACAATGTCCGCTCCAGCGAGCGGGATGTATCTATTTTGCCTGATACTCCGGGAGGACCTGTAGATGGTGATCCTCGACCAGAGTTTGCATTTTCTCGTTTTTTTCGCGCTCACCCTTTCGGTGATTCTCAGTGCCGCCCAGCGGGCGGCAAAAAAGCGGCTTGACCGCGATCAGTATTATTACCTCAAGGACCTGTTGTTCATAGCGGCCTGGGCCATGACCGGACTGTGGCTGCAAGAAGCGGGCGTGAGGTCCGTGGTGGGAATGTCCCTTCTGGCTGCTGTCGTCGGAATGGGACAAAGGGCCTATCCGTCCCGCTGGTGGATGGCGGCGTTTTTCGCCATCGGTGCCGTCCTGGCGAGAGCCGGCCTGATGATCGAATTTATCGGGATGCCGGGGGATTCTTATCTCTTTTTCAGTTTTCCCGTGGCTGTGATCCTGACATCGCTGTGGATCGGCATCTATCCCCTTTTGCTGCAGGAGCTGGACCAGGTGCCTGGACTTGCGGGGTTCCTCCTCGCCATAACCTGGGTGGTGCTCCTTTTCGCAACGGGTCTTTCGAGCCAGAATCTGCACGGCGCCTTTGCCATGTCTCTCATGGGGGTGTTTATTCTCTCGGTTTTCTGGAGCCGCCACGGACACTCCTACAGGCGCATCGGTGAGCCTCTGGCGGCCATGTGGGGCACCCTGATCGCCGGTACGTCCATGCTCGGCGTCAGCAAGGAAATTGCCTTCTCGACGATGATGATCCTTCCCCTGGGCCTTTTCGCGATCCCTCTCGCCGAAACATCGCTCCATGTCGTGAGCAGCGCCTTCTCGGTGAAACCGAAGGGGACGCTCTCTCTCTACCGGAACCTTGTGGCCAGGGGAATCGACCATACCTCGGCGGTGAGGGCCGTCGGCACGCTCTGTGCCGTCGTGGGCATCAGCGTGGCGACCGTGCAGATGCGCGAAGAGCCGCTTGTGCTTTACGGCGGTTTCATCCTGGCGTCGGGTTTGCTTCTCCACACCACGGTGACCCTTCTCAAAAGGTCTGTCCCGGCGATTCCCGTCAGACGGCCCGGTCTCTGGGGTGTTTTCGTCGACAACGTATCGGCGGACTACGTCCTTTCGAAAATTCTCTCCTGGACGAAAAATTCTTCGCAGGGGATGTATATCGTAACTCTTGACGCCCTTTCGGCGCTCCGGGTGAAAAAGGATGAATCCTTCAAGGAACGCGTCAGGGGCGCCGATCTGGTTCTTCCTGACGGCAAAGGCCTGACCATGGCTCTTCGGTTTCTCGGGAAACCGGTTCAACAGCGGATCGCAGGGGTCGAGCTGGTGGGAAAAATGTGCCGGCTCGCATCTTATGAAGGCGTACCGGTATATTTTTTCGGCGGCAAAAGAGGAGTCGCCGAAGAGGCTGCTGCGCGGATGTCAGAGAGATACCCCGGCCTGAGAGTTGCCGGGACGGCTCATGGATACCAGGATGAAAAGGGTCAAAAAGGCGTGCTTGAAGATATCAGGTCCTCGGGTGCCCGCTTTGTTTTCGTCGCACTGGGCGTTCCAAAGCAGGAAGAATGGATGGCCCAAAATGCGGCGGTTCTTCCTGGAGCCGTTTGTATCGGTGTCGGCGGGAGTTTTGACGTCCTGTCGGGACGCCTGAAACGGGCCCCGCAAAGATGGCAGGAAACAGGATGCGAATGGCTTTACCGGTTGATACAGGAACCCTGGCGCTGGAGGCGCGTCGCGTCCCTCCCGGTTTTCGTCTTTTGGGTGCTTCTTACGAAAATTGGATTCTGCAGGAACAGGGGGATGCCATGAGAATTAACGCAGGGATGTTGATGAACAAGGATCTCACGGCGGTGTCCGAGGACGACCTTATCCAGGACGCCGTTCACGTTCTTTACAGCCAGAGACTTGCCGGCGTCCCGGTTGTCAGTGCGGACTGGGACCTGGCAGGATATCTGTCTGAACGGGATATCCTTCAGGGGGCGGTGCCGACATTTCTTGAGATCGTCGCCAACTCCTCGTTTTTGGACAATAGTGAGGGTGACCTCGTTCAGAGATTGAAAAGCATCGGGAAACAGACGGTCAGCGAATACATGTCCCGGGAGCCGATTTTCGTGGAGCCTGCAGCAAGCCTCATGACCGTCGCAGATCTCATGTTGCGGAAGAAGATAAAGAGGCTTCCCGTTGCCGAAGAGGGCAAGCTGATCGGGATCATAGACCGTGGAGCCTTTTGCGAATTCATGATGGAAGGGAATTTCTTCGATGACCCAATCGAGTGAACTTCGGGAGAGCCTTCTTTCCTGGAAGGCGGAACAAGATCTGGAAGTCCTCCGGGAAGAGCTCGAAAAGGAATTTCGCAATGAAAAGCTCAAGCTGGACGAGAAAAGGGAACAGTTGCGCCGGAAACTGGATGAAATGGCCGAAAATACACTCAGACAGGTCGAAGAGGAATGGAGGGTGTACGAGGACCAGATCAGAAGGGAATCGGCACAATTCAGGGAAAGCCTTGAAAGAGCCCTCGGGGAAGCGATAGATTCCGCTTTTGTCGAAAGGGTGGCTGAAGAAGCGGCCCAAAAACTTGTCAACCGTATCCTGCAGCCAGAGAAAACTGAAGGAAGAATTGGGGAGATCAGCCCTTGATCCGGGAAATGGTACGCATTGCCCTCTGGGGTCTGGCAAGTGACAAGGCCAGGCTTGTGGAGACATTGCAGGAACTCGGCGTCATCCATCTTCTGCAGCCAATCTCGGAACCACTTTCAAGCGAGGAGGCAGGGAAGCTGAAGCGTGTCTCAGCGAAGCTTCTCGGGCTGATCGAGGCCCTGGAATGGAAAGACTGGTCGAGTCTGACCGATGACGACCTCGAAAGCGTCCGCCGGCGGGTGCCCCTTGCCGACGAAGATGTCCTGGAGGAGTTGCAAGGGAATCTTGACGAATTCAGTGAAAGGCTTTCGAGACTGCAGACGGAAAGGAACGAACTGAATCAGGAGCTTCAGAACCTGCGGCGTGCCCTCCGGATCACCCACCACTTTGACGTTTTCCTGAAAGAGGCCCGGGAAAGAGGGCAGGAAGTCACACTCTGGTGGGTTTACAGGGAAAATCAGGACGAACTCCTCTTTCGTCTTCGCGGGAGCCTGGCGCGAAAGTCTACCGATGAAGGACCGGCCGACGTCAGGCATCACGAGGTCCGCCTCGATGAAAACGATGTTATCCTGTCCGTGGCCGTCAAACCGGTCTTTGCTCCGCTCGTCGAGGAGATCTTCAAGAAAGGGAATGCCGTCCTGTGGAAACCTCCCGTAGAGGACGCGGCTTCTTTCGAAGAGGCCCTGGAGAAAATGGAAGTCCGCTACAGGGAAATACCGCGTCGGCTCCAGGACCTTGATGAAGACATCAAGCAAGCCCGCAATGAATGGGGACCGAAACTCGGGACCCTTTACATTCTATTGAATGAGCGTCTCGAACAGGTGATCGTCGCCGAAAACGTCGAACTGGAAGGCAATATGGTCTTTCTTGAGGGATGGGTACCGGCGGATGTGATGGACGACCTGATCAAGATCCTCAGGGAAAGTTTCGGCGACCGTGTTCTCGTCGAATGGAGGTATCCCGCGGAAACGGAGTGGCATGCCGTTCCGACGGCGCTGAAAAATCCGCCTCTTTTCGAGCCCTTCGAACTTTTCCTCAAACTCATGCCGCCGCTGCGTTACAAAGGGACGGACCCTACAGTTTTAGTGGGCGTGTTCTTTCCCTTCTTCTCGGGATGTATGGTTGGGGATGTGGGGTACGGGGCGGTTATTTCGCTCCTGGGCTTTCTGTTCGCGAGAAAAAAGGCGCGGCCCTTGATGTCCGATATAGGGAAAATCCTTCTTTTTGTCGGAGCCTGGAGCATCCTGTGGGGCGTGGCTTACGGCGAACTCTTCGGAGACCTTGGACACCGGGTGTTTCATATGGAACCACTTTGGGTGGAGCGTTCGCATGTCATTCTGCCGGTTATGGTGTTCACCCTGGGACTCGGAGTGTTTCACGTGGTTCTGGGTCTGTTGCTTGGTTTTATCCAGGGCATTCGAAACAGGCAGCGGCATGTCTGGCTTGAAAAACTCGGAAACCTCGTTGTGCTCGCCGGGCTCATTGGCGCCATGGTGACCGTAAAGGGCAGGTTGCCCGATGGCATTTTCACCCTTTCCGTTACGCTGCTGGTGGTGGGAATCGTCCTGCTCCTTGTCGGAGGAGGCATCGGGGGTCTCGTGGAATCCATCGGGGCTGTGGGAAACATCCTGAGCTACATCCGTATCGCGGCCATAGGCCTGTCTTCTGCGATTCTCGCCATCGTGGCGACGCAGTTCGTAGACATTTTCGGCGTCACGCTGCTCGGGATTCTTGTCGCGCTGGCGATGCACCTGTTGAATTTTATTCTTGCCCTCGCCGGGTCGGGACTTCATTCAGCGCGTTTGCAGTATGTCGAGTTTTTCGGCAAGTTCTATTCCGGCGGCGGTAAAGACTACAAACCCTTCGCAAGGAGGAGAGTGAAATCATGGAAAAAGCCATCATAGCCTTGGCAGCGGCGCTTGCAATCGGCCTTCCCGCCCTTGCAACGGCTTTCGCCCAGGCGAAAATCGGAAGTGTCGGAGCGGGAACTATCGCTGAAAAACCCGAGACAGGCGGAATCATCATCATTCTCGAGGCGATCCCTGAAACGATGGTCATCCTCGGATTTGTTATCGCCATTATGCTCATCCTTCAGTTCGCCTGATTTCGTGGAAGCCGTAACGATGGCCGAAGAGGGTCGGGAAATCAAGATGGACCTGGAGGCATTCAAGGCATCGCTCAGGGCCGAATACCGGAAACGGATCGAAGAGCTCAGGGCGCAATACGAAGAGGAGCTTTCCGATGCGGCTTCGAAAAAGCGACAGGAAGTTGAACTTCAGGTCGCCAGGATGCGAAGTGACCAAAAGCGACGCTACAGGAAAGCGTTGAAGGAAGCCCAGGAACATATCCTCGCCGAAATGCGGCACAAGGTGTCGGATTTTACGAATGAATCCGTTGCGCTCGCCCTTGAAAACATTAAAGAAAGGATCACCCGTCTCCGTGAGGATCCGAAAACCTACGCCCCCCTGGTTCGGGACCTCGTGACGGAAGCTGTCGACGTCCTGGGTGAGCCGGCCTTGGTTTTCGTCGATGTCGGGGAATGCGACCTGACCCCTGAGCACCCGCTGATCGAAAGGGTTCAGGAGGAACCCATGGACTGCTGGGGCGGCTGCATGGTCAAGGACGCCGCTACGGGGTCTCGGCTGGTGGACAACTCGCTGAAAACGAGATGGAAGCGGGCGGAAAAAAGCCTGCGTTTTCTTCTTTCGGAATCTTTCCATGATGTTTTTGAAATTCTTGAGCGAACAGCCCAGCAATTACGGGTATCTTAACGCCCGGCTCCGTTCCCGGATGACAGAATTCCTCCCCAGGGAGGAATTCATGAAGCTTGCGTCGGGAAGCGTCCCGGGGCTCGAATTGTTCCTTATCGACAGCACCTACGGAGAAAGCTACCGGAAAGGGCTTATCCGGCAGAATCTGTCCCTCAACAGGCGCATGGAAATGGCTCTCGCCCATACGGCGACGCGCCGGCTGAAGGAAGCGAAGTCTTTTGCCGAAGGGGAGCCGGCGGATTTTTTCGAGATTCTGCTTTCACGGGCGGATATCTATAACTGCAGATACATCCTGCGTGCAAGCCGGACGAAAACCGTGGGAGGAGGCGAGGAACCTTTCTGGCATGGGTATGGAACGCTGCCGGAGACGTTCTTCCAGGATCTCTGGGGCAGTCGCGACGTGGATGAAGTCATCGAAAAAACCCTCTTTTTCGGGCATCCCTTTGCGGTGCACCTTGCCCATGCCTGCAGGGAGCTCAAGAACTCGGGACAGCTGGTTTTTGCCGAACGAAGGCTTCTCGGGGAGATCCTGGAGCACTGTTTCGGAATACTCAAGGCCCACAAGGGGAAAAACGCTGACCTTGTCAAAGAGTACCTCGGGCGGATGATCGATATATGGAACGTGAATATTTTTTCCAGGAGGAAGAGAACCGGGGGGGAAGGCGACGAGCTTGACAAGCCTTTTCTCGAAGGCGGTGCGTGTCTTTCCGTGGAGCGGCTCTCGGAGTCCAGGAATGTCCGGGAATTGCTGCTTGAAACGCCCTGGCAAAGGGCTATCGGCCGTGTTTCCGACGGAGGCCCCCGGGTTCCCCTCCAGAGCGTGATGTCGACCGATTTCGCCCTCTGGCAGATGAAACTGTACAGACGGGATCCTCTCGGTATCGAAGTGGCCATCAGCTACATCGCGCACCAGCTCACGGAATGGCAGAACATGAACATCCTGGCCGCCGGCCTCGAGCTGGGTTTCGAAGCCGGCGACATCGTTTCCAGGATGACTTTCATGGAGGAACAAAAAAAGGGATGAACAGTGGAGACTTGGAGCGCGTTCTCGTCGCGGGCAGGGAATATTTCATCGAGCTGTGGGCGCTTTGCGGATTGGAGCCGTTGCTGTGTGAAACACCTGAAGACCTCTACCAGGTCATGCGGACCGGCCTTGATGATGACGTGGCGCTGGTGCTGATCGAGCAACAATGGTACGAAGGGCTTCCGGATCTTTTGCGGAGGCGTGTCGACTCGTCCACGAAGCCGTCATGGATCGTCTTCCCTTCGCTCAAGTCCTCCGGGGAGTGAGGTGCCCTTCATGGAAAAGACAGGACAGATTACCGGAATAGCGGGTCCCGTCGTCAAGGCCCGAACGGATGCGTCTGTTTCCCTTTACGAGGTCGTGCATGTGGGAAAACAGGGTCTTCTCGGGGAAGTCGTACGCATTGACGGACCGAGGGTGGACCTGCAGGTTTACGAAGACACCTCGGGAATGCGTATCGGGGAACCCGTGGGTTTCACAGGCGATCTTCTTTCCGTAGACCTGGGACCCGGGCTTCTGGGCGGCGTACTCGACGGGATCGGGCGACCTCTTCATGTCCTTGCGGAGCAGGGAATATTCATCAGGGCGGGCGTCGAGGCTCCGGCGGTTTCCCGTGAATACACCTGGGAGTTTGATCCTGTCGTGTCGAAAGGCGATGAAGTGGGCCCGGGCGATGTTTTTGGCATCGTGCTGGAACGTGAAGTATTCAGGCACAAGGTTATGGTCCATCCCGACGCGACGCCTGGACAAGTCGTCATGATCAAGCCGCGGGGTTTTTATTCTGCAGAGGAGACGCTCCTGGAAACGGACTCGGGTTTCTCCTCAGGGTTCATCCAGAAGTGGCATGTCAGAAAAGGCAGACCCTACAGCCGCAGGCTGGGGTTTTCGGAGCCCCTTGTCACCGGTCAGAGGGTAATAGATACCCTGTTCCCCGTCGCCCTGGGAGGAGCCGCTGTTGTCCCAGGTGGATTCGGAACAGGAAAGACGGTTACACAGCAATCTCTGGCCAAGTGGTGTAATGCCGATGTCATCATCTACATCGGGTGCGGCGAGAGGGGCAACGAGATGACGGAAGTCCTCGAAGAATTCCCGGAACTTCTGGACCCGCACACGGGACGTTCCCTGCTGGACAGGATGGTGCTGATCGCCAACACTTCCAACATGCCTGTGGCGGCCAGGGAATCGAGCATATACCTCGGCATGACGATTGCGGAATACTTCAGGGACCAGGGATACGATGTGGCGATCATGTCCGATTCCACCTCAAGGTGGGCCGAGGCTCTCAGGGAAATTGCCGGCCGCCTGGAGGAAATGCCGGGAGAGGAAGGATACCCCGCATATCTTTCCTCGAGGCTTTCCCAGTACTACGAGCGGGCTGGCAGGGTAAAGACACTGGGGGCAAACCCCAGGACCGGGTCTGTGACGGTCATCAACGCCGTTTCTCCTGCGGGAGGCGACTTTTCTGAACCTGTCACCCAGGCGAGCCTCCGCCTTTCCGGGGCTTTCTGGGCTCTCGACAGGACCCTCGCCCAACAGAGACATTTCCCCTCGATAAACTGGAAGCAAAGTTTTTCCCTTTACGAGAACAGTCTCGAAGAATGGTTCACCGAGAAGCTTGGGCAAAAATGGCATACCGACGTGGCCTATCTGAAAGACCTCCTGGACAAGGAAAAGAGCCTGCAGGAGCTTGTCCAGATTGTCGGACGGGACGCTCTCACGGAGGAGGACAAGTGGAAGCTCCACCTCGGCGGACTCATACGCGTCGCCTATCTTCAGCAGAACGCCTTCGATCCGGCTGATGCCTACTGCTCTCTCGAAAAACAGCTGCTTCTGCTTGACTGTATCAGACGCCTCGACGAAACCGTTCATGCCAGACTCCTTGAGGGGCTTCTCTTTCACCAGGTCCAGGAACAGTCCCTCGCGGCGGAGTTGCTCGCCATCCTGAAAGAAGACGAAACGAGGATGAAAGACCGCATCGAGTCTTTCCTGGAAGAACTCCAGCAAAGGCTGAACGAAATGGAGGTGGCCTTTAATTGACGACGCTCTATCGCGAAGGAAGCCGCGCCGTCCGTGGTGTCAGCGGTCCCCTTCTTTTCGTCGAAAACGTTCCGAATGCGGGGTATGGAGAACTGGTCTTGATAGAGACCGAAAAGGGAGAGCTTTCAGGGCAGATCCTGGATGTTGAGGAAGATCTTTGCATCATCCAGGTCTTTGAGGACACCATCGGTGTCAAATCCGGTCGAACGACGGTCTGGCTCGAGAAGGATATCGCAAGGATCCCCGTGGGGAAGAGCCTGCTCGGCAGGATTCTCAACGGAAGAGGAAGGCCTGTAGACGGACGTGGAGAAATCGGGTACGTGGAGGAGGAACTGCCTGTTCACGGGCTTGCGCTGAACCCCGTCCGGCGCTCGAGCCCGAATGCCTTTGTTCAGACGGGGATTTCCTCAATCGATATTATGAACACCCTTGTCCGCGGTCAGAAACTTCCAGTTTTCTCGGGATCCGGGCTTCCTGCGGGCAGAATAACGGCCCAGATCGTCAACCAGGCGACGGTCCCCTCGTCGGCCTCGAAGTTCCTTGTTGTTTTCGCAGCCATGGGAATCACTTCCAGGGAAGCCGATTTCTTTGTCGATGCCTTTAGCACATCGGGAGCCGTGGATCATGGCGTGTTTTTTATCAACACCGCCGGAGAATCAGCCGTGGAGCGCATCCTGACGCCTCGCCTGGCGCTGACGGCCGCCGAGTATTTTGCCTATACGCTTGGATATGACGTTCTCGTGGTCATGACGGACATGCTTTATTACTGCGAATCCCTCAGGGAGATCGGGGCGGCCCGGGAGGAAGTCCCCGGCCGCCGGGGCTTCCCGGGGTACATGTACTCCGACCTTGCGAGCATTTACGAGAGGGCGGGGTGCGTGAAGGACAGACCGGGAAGCATCACGCAGCTGCCGATCATCACCATGCCCGATGATGATATGACGCATCCTGTGGTGGACCTTTCGGGTTACATCACCGAAGGACAGATTGTCCTTGACCGGAGCCTCGCCGACAGGGGCGTCTACCCGCCGATAAACGTCCTTCCGAGCCTCAGCAGGCTGATGAACAAGGGGATCGGCAGACAGAAGACCTTTGATGAGCACAGGGCCCTGGCGGACCAGCTCTACGCAAGTTATGCCAGGGCGAAGGAAGTCGAGAGGCTGCGCCTGATCGTCGGCGACGACGGCCTGACCCGGGAGGAGAGATATTTCCTGGAGTTCGGCGGGGTGTTCGAAAAAAAATTCCTGCATCAGGGAGAACAGGCGAGGACGCTGGAGGAATCGCTGCAGGCGTCCTGGGACTGCCTTTCAAGCCTGCCGACGGAACTCCTTTTCAAGTTGCCCGAGTCGGTCATCAGACAGAAGATACGAAAGGCGGCCGGCCAGTGAGCACCCAGAGGACACCCACCAGGGACACCATGATGCATCTCCGCCGCCAGACGGAGATTGTCAGGTTCGGTAAAGGTCTTCTCGAGAAGAAAAAGGACGCCCTGCTGCGCGCCATTGACGCGGACCGCCGGCGATTGCGAAAGATCGAAAGAGAGCTCCTTGATCATGTGCAGAAGACGGCGTACAGCTATGGCATCGTCAGGATGTTCGAGGGACCGTCCTTTATCAAGCTTCTTGCCGTCGGGCGGAAATCCGTTTCGGTGCGTTCCGAGCGGTACAACCTCATGGGATGCACCTATTACCAGTACGAACCCATGAAGAACAGGGAAGACATCCCCTTCGAGGAGGCCTCCCTCGATCCGGCGCTGACCTCGCCTTACGTGGATGAGCTGGTGGAACACCTGATGGGGACGGAACACCTTTTGTGGCCCTACATCAACCTCAAGGTAAAACTCAAGGCCCTTGAAAAGGAGCTCAAACGGACGATGAGAAAGGTCAACACCCTGGAACACACGGTACTGCCCGATCTGAAAAGCGACATGAAGCGGATCGGGGACATACTCGACGAACGCGAGCGCCAGGAACGGTTCGCCGTCAAGAAATTCTCGAAAAGCAAAAAGCGTGGCGGGAATACCTCGGGAAAAACGGGCTGCAGGTGACGGGAGACCATGAAGATCCGCATCAGGGCCGCGGGGACCACGAAAACGCCCTATTATCGGGACGGCATAGCGGATTATCTCCGGCGCCTTCAAAAACACCTCCCCGTTTCAATAGAATACGTGCAGGCGAAAAGCGGTCGACGGAAGGAAAGGGTCAAAGCGGTGGCCGAAGAAGGCAAAGGACTCATCGAAGGGGTTCTTGAGAGAGACCATGTCGTCCTTCTCGATGCCGGAGGCCGTATGATGGGAAGTGAATCCTTTTCGAAATGGCTTTACAGGACCCTGGGAAAAACCGACGGCTCTCTTGTTTTCTGCATTGGCGGAGCCTACGGGGTTTCGAGGGAATTGCGGGACAGGGCGGATTCGACCATCTCCCTTTCCACCATGACCCTTCCCCACGAGCTCTGCCTTCTTTTTTTCATGGAACAGCTGTACAGGGCGGCAATGATACGGGCGGGGGCTTCCTATCATCATTGATTGGCCCTAGACTAGGCATTAGAATGCTTTCGATGAAGGACAGACATTTCTTGAAAGGATGATATCCGTGAAAATGGATCAGATGCTGAAACAGGCGCAGAAAATGCAGGCCGAGATGGCCAGAATCCAGGAGGAACTGGCTCGCGAAACCGTTGAGGGCTCCGCGGGAGGCGGAATGGTTCGCGTTTCGGCGAACGGCCAGGGCGAGATCCTCGGGATCACGATAGAAAAAGACGTGATCGACCCGGAGGACAAGGAGATGCTGGAAGACCTTGTCATCGCCGCCGTGCATGACGCCGTGTCCAAGAGCAAAGAGCTTGCCCAGTCACGGCTCGGGAAACTGAGCCAGGGCCTTGGCATTCCGGGCCTCATGTAGGAGCGCCCCGACCTCATGCAGGGACCCCTGGAACGGGTTGTCCGCCTTTTGGGAAAACTTCCCGGAGTCGGCGAAAAGACGGCGAGGAGGTTCGCCCTTTACATTCTGCAGCAGCCTGAATCATTCACCAGGGATTTGACGGAGGCTCTGCTGGATTTGAGGGAGCGGACTGTTCCCTGTTCCGTGTGCGGGAATATCACGACGAAAGACCAGGATCCCTGTCCGATCTGCAGCGATCCCTTCAGGGACAGAGAGACTCTTTGTGTCCTTGAGACCGTTGAAGACATGCTCAGTTTCGAACAGTCAGGAGCCTATTCGGGGCTTTATTTCATCCTGGGAGGGCGGGTTTCACCCCTTGACGGGGAAGACCTGGCTCCCGAAAGGCTCCGGGCACTGAAAGAATACGTCGAATCCGGTTCGTTTCGGGAAGTGATCATTGCGACGAACCCCAGGGTCGAGGGAGACCTGACCTTTTTCACGGTGCTGGATGCCCTCGGCTCCCTTGATGTGAAAATGACCCGCCTGGCCTTCGGGCTGCCCCTGGGAGGCAGCATCGGGTACGCCGACCGCGTGACCATTCATGCGTCTTTGGAATCACGGGTCGAAGCGAGACAACAGGACAAAAAGACAGGAAGGGAGTGATACCATGGCTGAAGGATTCACGAAGCTTTTCACCATCCTGGCCAGAAGCATATTCGTGCTTCTGGGAGGCGTGGCGGGATACCAGATCGCGCTGTTGGTCATCAACGAAAAATGGTGGCCCTGGGAGAATTTCCCCCAGATCATCGTTCCCTATATTCTTTCCGTCATTCTTTTTAGCCTTGTAGGGTACCTTATAACCCCCGTGTTCATCAGGATCCTGGGCTTTATTGGCTTATCCTTGGAAAAGAACCTCGAGAATCTCAGCTGGAACGATATTTCCATCGCGATTTTCGGGCTCATCGCCGGTTTACTCGTGGCGAATCTTGTCGCCCTGCCTTTTGCGGATCTTCCGGTGATCGGAAGTTATATCGCGATTCTCCTTAATATTATTCTCGGCTATATTGGTGTCAGGATTTTCCTCAAGCGCAAGGAGGAAATCCTCGGAATGTGGTCGTCCATAGGAGAACTGAAGGACCGTTTCAGCATAAAAGGCCGGAAGGTCAAGAATCTTGAAGGCGGTGAGAAAGCCTTGCCGACGGAGCTTGAAACCGTCGAGGTCCCCCAGATCCGGTCATCCGTCAAGGTCCTTGACACCAGCGTCATAATTGATGGCAGAATTCTCGACATCGCCTCCACGGGCTTCGTGGAAGGCACCTTCATCCTGCCGAGATTTGTCCTGACGGAACTCCAGTCTGTGGCGGACTCCTCGGATCCGACCAGGAGGACAAAAGGCCGGAGGGGACTGGATGTCATCAATGAAATGCAGAAACTGCCCTATATCACCGTACAGATCGTGGAGACGTCCCTGAAGGAACTCGGTGTCGACTCCGTCGATGAAGGCCTCGTGGCACTGGCGGGGGCCATATCCGCGAAGGTGGTGACCACCGATTACAATCTTAACAAAATAGCCCAGATAGAGGGGATCGAGGTTCTCAACGTCAATGAATTGGCCAATGCCCTGAAGCCGATGCTGTTGCCGGGTGAAGCCGTGACCGTGGATGTCATACGGGAAGGCAAGGAGCCCCACCAAGGGGTTGGCTACCTCGACGACGGCACCATGATCGTCGTCGAGGACGGTGAAAAGTACATCGGGAAGCGGATTGAAGTCATCGTGACCTCCATGCTCCAGACCTCGGCGGGAAGAATGGTTTTCGGCAAGATTCGGAAAGAGGTTCGCTCGTGAATGACTGGGCTTTTATCATCCTGGCGGCCGGGGAAAGCCGTAGACACGCCGTGGGCATGAAGCAGTACCGCAGACTCGGCCCCTACCCGCTCTGGATGTGGAGTGCGCGTCTTGCTGCAAGGCTCATGGCGACTGGAAAGGTCCGGGAAACGGTCATCGTCGTCCCCGAAGGAACCGAAGAAAAGCACAGGACAGGGGTGGGCGGCATGACGGGACGCTGGCGGATCGCATCCGGCGGCCGGACCCGCCAGGAGTCGGTCATGAAAGGGCTCGAATCGACAGGCGGAGTGAACGTGCTTGTTCATGATGCCGCGAGGCCTTTTGCCACAATCGGGTTGTGTGACAGGCTCATCGGAAAGGCGCGGCACGGCAGCGGCGTTATCCCTGTGATTTCCGTAAATGACGCCCTGAAAAGGATTGGCGCTGACGAGAGACCAGTACACGTCGAGAGAGAGGGCCTTTACGCAGCGCAGACGCCTCAGGCGTTCCCATGCGGGGAATTGCTCGAGGTGCTGCGGGCCAGGAAAGAACCCTGCGTTGATGACAGCCAGGCCTGGCTGGAATCGGGGCGTAAACTCGAAATGGTGAAGGGAAACCCCGAAAATTTCAAGATAACCTATCAGGAGGATTTTGAACTGGCCGAAAAGATTGCCGAAACGGGACGGTCTTTCAGGACAGGGTTTGGATATGACATCCATCCTTTGATACCGGGAAGAACTCTTGTGCTGGGTGGGATCGAAGTCAACTCCCAGCTGGGAGCCTCGGGGCATTCCGACGGTGACGCCCTGAGCCATGCCATCTGCGATGCCTTGTTGGGAGCCGCTGGTGAGCCCGACATCGGTGTTCTTTTCCCGTCTTCCGATCCTTTGCTCAAAGGAGTCAGAAGCACAAGGCTTCTCGAGGACGTCCTCAAACGCCTTACGGGAAAGAACTGGTCCATAGAATCCGTTGATGCCGTCATTGTCCTCCAGGCTCCAAGGATCACCCGGGAGATTGCCCTTATAAAGGAATCCCTCAACGATCTATTCAGCCGTCACGGTTTTCCGAAAACCGTCAATCTTCGAGCGAAAAGCGGGGAGAGGACCGGCCCTGTCGGAAACTCGGAAGCCGTTGAGTGCTACGCCGTAGCCACCCTCTCAGGCATGCGGGTCCATTCCGGCTGAATGCGGGAAGAAGCACTCCCGGGAATCCGAAGGTTCCAGGTTTTGCGGCCTTGCGTATCGCAAGCAGTGAGGCTACAATTTCGTGCTAACCAGCGGCAGGAAATCCGGTTTCCCAAAAAGACGCCCCGGGAGAAAAAGAAAAGGACATGAGGCAAGGCCCAGGTCGGCATCGGCGTCGATAGAATCCGGAGCGGCCCGTCGAAGGTAGCATTATTTTTTGAAGGAGGCGACGTGACATGGAAAAGGACCGTTTTGTCCCTTGGGAAGGACTGACCTTTGACGACATGCTGCTTGTCCCGGGGTACAGCGAAGTGCTTCCCTCCGAAGTCAAGGTAAAATCCTGTCTGACGCCAGGGATTTCCCTCAATATTCCGATTTGCAGCTCCGCCATGGATACAGTGACCGAGGGGAGGCTTGCCATTGCCCTTGCCAGGGAGGGCGGAATCGGCATCGTGCACAAAAACATGGATGTCGAGGAACAGGTTGCGGAAATTGACAAGGTCAAACGCTCCGAGTCGGGTGTCATCGTCGACCCCTTTTACCTGCACCCTGAGGATCCGGTGTCCGATGCCGTGGAACTGATGGAGCATTATCACATTTCCGGTGTCCCTATCGTGACCAAGAACAAGAAGCTCGTGGGTATCATCACCAACAGGGACCTCAGGTTCGTCACGGAATACATGCAACCGATCATGAACGTCATGACCAGGGAAAACCTGATTACGGCACCCGAAGGGACCAACCTTGAAGGCGCTACGGAAATCCTCAGGAAGCACAAGGTGGAGAAACTTCCCATTGTGGATTCCGACGGCGTCCTCAAGGGACTTGTCACCATAAAAGATATCCGTAAGGCAAAGGATTTTCCCGAAGCCTGCAAGGATGGACACGGCCGGTTACGCGTCGGTGCCGCCCTCGGCGTCGGTGAGGCGGCGCTTTCCTCCGCCGGCCTTTTTATCGATGCCGGTGTCGACGTGCTTGTCGTTGATACGGCTCACGGGCATTCAAGGTCGGTGATCGAGACCGTCAGGGATCTCCGGAAAAGGCATCGAAATATTCCGCTTCTGGCCGGAAACATTGCTACCGGCGAGGCGGCCGCGGCGCTGATAGAGGCCGGAGCGGACGGAGTAAAAGTCGGGGTCGGCCCCGGCTCGATCTGTACGACCAGGGTTGTGGCCGGCATCGGCGTACCTCAGCTGACCGCCGTCATGGCAGTTGCCGAAGTGGCGCACAAAAGGGGAAAGACCGTGATAGCCGACGGGGGAATCAGATATTCCGGCGATGTCGTGAAAGCTCTTGCGGCTGGGGCCGATGCCGTCATGATCGGCTCCCTTTTCGCCGGCACCGATGAAAGCCCGGGAGAGGTGGTAATCTACCGCGGGCGGTCTTTCAAGAGTTACCGGGGTATGGGGTCTCTTGGCGCGATGAAGGAAGGCAAAAGCAGGGAGCGGTATTTCCAGCAGGATCGCACCGACGACAAGCTTGTTCCCGAGGGGATAGAAGGCCTGGTTCCATACAAGGGGCCTCTCGGCGGAGTCGTCCAGCAACTTATCGGCGGGCTTCGTTCCGGAATGGGATACGTCGGCGCCGCAGATATCGACGAGCTGCAGTCCAAGGGGCGTTTTGTCAAGATCACTGCGGCGGGAGTCAAGGAAAGCCACCCCCACGATGTGATGATCACCAAGGAGGCACCGAATTACTGGGTTGAATGAGCGTTGACGCAAGGAGCTGAGGCAACAGGAGGTTCAGGTTGTCACCTTCGAAGCGTCCATGATATAATTTGGCGGTCTTCCGCCTGGATGTGCACCTATTCAAGGCGAAGAGCGGGCGATGCCCGCTCTTCGCCTTTTATCTGTCGGGGCGGACTGGTTTCAAAAAACGAAACGGGGGAACCTCATGAAAGACCTTTTTGAGGAGCGGTTTGGCGTCGGGCCCTTACAGCGGATGGTTGAATCGCTGGGGTACGAGTTCGTCGGAACGGAACGAGTGGCCGAGAGCGGGCGGACGGTTTTCAGGGTGTATATCGATTCCCTCGGGGGCATTTCCGTTTCCGACTGCGAGAGGGTATCACGGGAAATCAACAGGTTCCTGGACATGCAGGCCGATCTCCTTCCGGAACATTTTTTTCTTGAGGTCAGCTCGCCCGGACTGGAGAGGCCCCTTTTCACCGTTGACGATTACAGGAAGTACACCGGACGAAAGGTCAAGGTCAGGCTTCATGAAAAGATAGAAAACAGAAAGCACCTGACGGCGGAGATAATCGGCGTCGGAGAAGCAACAATCCGTTTCGGCGAAGAGGGGAAAACGCTTTTTGAAATTCCCTTCGAAAAGATCGCGAGGGCGAGGCTGGTCGACGATGGAGAGGAAATTCAGAGACTGCTCGCCGAAAAAAAGCAGGAACGGAAAAAAAGGAGGAAAAAGTAATGCAATTGGGGCGTGATTTCGTTCGCGCTTTACGACAGATAACCCAGGAAAGAAAACTGTCCCACGAGATCATTTCGTCGGGAATCGAGGCTGCCATGGTTTCCGCCTACCGGAAATACAAGGACGGAGATCAGGATGTGGAAATCCACCTGGACCTCGACAACGGACAGATGACGATTTGCGAAGTCAGGCGCATTGTAGAGGAGGTAGAAGACCCGGATAAGGAGATGACCGTCGCAGACGCCGCGAAGGCTGGGTTCCCTGATGTCAGTATCGGCGATATCATCAGGATTGAGGTGGATCCCGAGAATTTCGGCAGGATTGCAGCCCAGACGGCGAGGCAGGTCATTATCCAGAGGCTGAAGGATGCCGAACGCCAGATCATCTACGAGGAATTTTCCGACAAGCTCGGTGACATGGTAAACGGCATTATCTTCAAGTCCGAGAACGACCACGTCCTCGTGCAGCTCAATGACAGGACTGAAGCCATCCTGCCCAGGGAAGAACGGATCGTGGGGGAATCCTACAAGCTGGGGGAACGGTTCAAGTTCTACCTTCTCGAGGTGCGACAGACCTCGAAGGGGCCGAGGATCGTGGTGTCACGAAGCCATCCGGGCCTTTTGCGGAAACTCCTCGAACTGGAGATTCCGGAAATCCGGGAGGGAACAGTGGAAATACGGGGTATCGTGAGGGAAGCCGGGGCACGGGCAAAAGTGGCTGTCAGTACCCTTGATGCGAATGTCGATCCCGTCGGTGCCTGCATCGGCAGCAGCGGAGCGAGGATCAAGGCTATCAGCAGGGAACTGAACGGAGAGCGGATCGACGTGATCGTGTGGAATAATGATCCGCTGCAGTTTATCAGAAATTCCCTTTCCCCCGCGAGGATTGCAAAGTTTGAACCCCTTGTCGAGCAGGAAAAGGCTGTTCGGGTCTACGTGCGGCCTGACCAGCTTTCACTGGCCATCGGGAAAGCCGGGCAGAACGTCAGGCTTGCGGCGAGGCTCACAGGATGGAAAATCGATATCAAGGCTCTGGAACCTGAGCGCCTCCCGACGCTTCAGGACCTTTTCGAGGATATCATTACCGAGGAGAGCGACGACTCTGAATGAGTGAAAAGGTCAGCCAGACGGGCAAGAACCGCAGGAAAAGGCCGAGAACCTGCGTGGGTTGCAAAAAAGAGGAAGGCAAACGTGGACTTTTGAGGGTGGTCCGGTCCCCCGAGGGAGAGGTCAAGATAGATTACAGTGGGAAGACGCCCGGCAGAGGAGCTTATTTGTGCAGGAATATCGAGTGCCTTCGTGCCGCCAAAAAGCAAGACGCCCTGTCGAAGGCGCTGAAGAGGAAGGTCCCGCGGGAAATCTATGAGGAACTCGAAAAGCTTTGTTCCGGTGAAGAAACGGCCCGGAATGAACCGGAAAGAGGGGAAAGTGACTTTTGACGCACTTTTTCGAAATTCTCGGTATGGCTTTAAAAGCGAACATCCTGATATCAGGTCAGACAAGGGTCAAAAGGGCGCTCGGGTGGGGCGGAAGGTTTCTGGTCCTGTTGACGGAGGACCATTCCAGGAATGTTTTGTCGGCGGTCGCCGGCTACCGTGAAAGAGGACGGTGCAAGGTCATTGTCCTGAAAGGCGTCACGAGGGACTCTGTTGCTGCTCATCTTGGCCTTGGACGGACACAGATTCTGGCGATTCCCAGGGATAACGGAATGGCCAGGACGATTGAGGCGCTCGTGACGGAGGGGGTTGATACAAATGAGTAAGATTCGTGTGTATGAACTGGCAAAAATGCTCGGAATATCAAACAAGGAGCTCGTGAAAATGCTGGCAGACCTCGGCATCGAAGTGAAAACCCATATGAGCTCCATAGATTCGGAAACAGCGCAGATTGTAGAAGAGGCTCTTGGCGACGGGAAAAACCGGGAGGAAGTCGAAACCGCTGGAGAGCGGGAAAAGATATCGCTTTCCAGGGGCGCTACCGTCTCGGAGGCCGCGGAGGCCTTAGGGGTCAAACCCGCTGAAGCCGTCAAGGCGCTGGTGACGGCGGGACACATGATTCCCGCCACAGCGGTACTGGAAGAAGATGCGGCTCTGGTGCTTTCGAAAACCTACGGGAAAGACCTGGTTTTTGTGGAAGCCGAGGAGGAGGATGAGAAGACGTCTTCTCTCCCCAGGCGTGCCGCCCCGAAAGGCAAGAAGCTGGAGGCGCGGGCGCCGATCGTGACCGTCATGGGGCATGTCGATCACGGAAAGACAACACTTTTGGATTACATCCGTAAAACGAAAATAACGGAACGTGAAGCCGGCGGCATCACGCAGCACATCGGTGCGTCCACCCTCAAATACGAGGGGAAGGAGATCGTTTTCCTCGACACGCCAGGTCATGAAGCCTTCACAGCCATGCGGGCCAGGGGAGCGCAGGCGACGGACATCGTTATCCTTGTCGTCGCTGCAGATGATGGTGTCATGCCCCAGACCGTGGAAGCCCTCAATCACGCAAAGGCTTCAGGGGTCCCTATCGTCGTTGCCGTCAACAAGATTGACAAGCCCGATGCCCGCCCGGACAGGGTCAGGCAGCAGCTTGCCGATCACGGGCTGGTCCCCGAAGAGTGGGGCGGTGATACCGTTTTTGTCGACATATCAGCGAAATCCGGGGAGGGGATCGATCAGCTTCTGGAGATGGTCCTTCTCGTGGCGGATATGTGCGAATTAAAGGCCGATCCGACGATAGAACCTGAAGGGGTCGTCGTCGAGGCCGAACTGGACAAAGGGAAAGGGCCCGTCGCGACGGTCATCGTCCAGCAGGGGACGCTGCGCCGGGGCGATATCCTGCTCACCGAAACCGCGTGGGGAAGGGTCAGAGCAATGATTGACGACTTGGGCAAGCAGGTTGACGAGGCCGGCCCGAGCAAGGCTGTCGAGATCCTTGGTTTCGACAGCGTCCCCCAGCCGGGGGAGATCTTCAGGACGGTATCCAGTGAAAAAGAAGCCAGACAGGTCATCGATAACAGGATTCAGGAACAGAAGAAAGCCGATGCCGAACCCTTGAGGCGGATAACCCTGGAGGACCTCTACGGGAAGATGCAGAAGGGCGAAACACCATCGCTGAAGGTTGTCATCAAGTGTGACGTCCAGGGGTCACTCGAGGCGCTGAAAAGCTCAATGCAGAAACTGGAAACCGATGAAGTTCAGATTGATTTCATCCACGAGGGTGTCGGCAGGATTTCCGAGTCCGATGTCATGCTGGCTTCGGCTTCTGAAGCTATCATCATCGGGTTCAACGTCAGGCCTGATTCCAATGCCAAGAAGATGGCCGAGGCTGAAGGGGTCCAGATACGCCTTTACAGGGTTATCTATGATGTCATCGATGATGTCCGGTCGGCCCTGGAAGGCATGCTCGCCCCGACGATCAAAGAAAAAATTATCGGTCAGGCTGAGGTGCGGGCTGTATTCAAGGTGCCCAAGGCCGGAAAGATAGCCGGATGCTATGTCCAGGAAGGACAGATCAAACGGAACGCCAAGGTGCGCCTGATACGCGACGGTGTGGTGATCTGGAACGGAGTCCTGGATGCCTTGAAACGCTTCAAGGACGATGTCAGGGAAGTGAAGGCGGGCTACGAATGTGGAATGAATCTCGCCAATTTCCAGGATGTACGGGAAGGAGACATCCTGGAAGCCTACGAGCTTGTTGAGGAGAAGAGGACGCTTGACGTATGAGTTCCTCCTTTCACGAAGTGTATTGGGGAATCCTGCTCGTATACCTCCGGATACCGGGAGCTTCCAGCCTGAAAGACAGGCGTCAGGTCGTCCGGTCACTGGTGGAGCGCCTGAAGAAGAAATGGAATGTTACCGTGACCGATATGGGACCGAAAGAATCATGGTCCGATGCCGGGCTCGCAGTGGGAACCCTCGGCAGTTCCTACGACAGCGTCTTGTCACAGCTGGAGGAAGTTGAACATTTTGTCCATAGACGTGAGGACGAATCGGATTTTTTCATCGTCTCAGTCCAGCGAGAGGTAGATAAATATGACACATTTCCGGATTGAGCGGATCAACAGGGAATTGCTTCGGGAGCTTTCGGAACTCCTGAAGTTCGAAATCAAGGATGAAACGGCGAAAAAGGCTGTTCTCGTCGAGGTGGACTGTTCGAAAGACCTCGGACATGCGAAAGTGTATTACACCACTTTGGCGACCGAAGAAAGGGAAGCTGTCCAGAAATCCCTCGAAAGGGCCTCTGGTGTCCTCCGCGGGATCATCGGCCGGCAGATGCGGCTGAGGAAGGTTCCGGAGCTCCACTTCATTCCCGATCGGGTTGAGGAAGAGGCCAGAAAGATCGAGGCGGTTCTGGATTCGTTGAAGCAGGAAGATGAAAAACCGGAAAACGGGACAGATGACGGCGAGTCTTGAGCAGATACACCGGGTGCTCCTTGATGCCGGCTGGTGGGTCATTCTCGCCCATGAGCGTCCCGATGGAGACACCATAGGATGCGGGAGCGCGTTGGCCAAAAGGGCGGAAATCCTCGGGAAGGGCTGGTCCTGGTTCGGGCCCGATGAACTGCCCGGAGCCTATGGTTTTCTCTGGGGGGCGGAAAGATACAGGAAGACCGAATCCCTTCCGACAGCCTTGGTTCCTGAAAATTCGGCCATTGTCGTCCTCGACACCAGTTCAGCTGACAGGACTGTCCCTGTGGATGAAGAAAGGCTTCGTGCCACTGTGCTCAATATCGATCATCACGGCGACAACGGATTTTTCGGTGATGTAAACCTTGTCCGCAGTGAAGCGCCCGCCGTTGCCGAACCCCTCTGGGACCTTTATGAACACGCCGGGTGGGTTCCGGATCCGGAAGAGGCCAAATCGCTCTACACGGCCCTTGTCACGGATACGGGACATTTCCGATTCGAGGGCACCAGTGCGAAAACGCTCCGGATCGCGGCGAAACTGGTGGAAAACGGCGTCAAACCCCACGAAATTTACGCCCTCCTCTACGAAAACCGTTCCCTTTGCGGCCTGCAGCTGTGGGGACGCGGCTTTCTGCGCGCAAGGACGTTCGCAGCGCAGAAAGCATGCGCGACATGGCTTGCACATGAAGATTTCGCTGAAACGAAGGCGACCAGGGAAGATACGGAGCACCTGGTGAACGAGCTTCTTCAATTGAAAGGGATCAAGATCGCCTTTCTGCTCGTCGAGGAGGACGGATTTGTCCGGGTGAGCATCAGGACGAAAGCCCCCTACAGCGCAAGGGATCTGGCTTCGTTATGGGGCGGCGGAGGACACATCAGGGCGGCAGGCTGCAAGATCGAGAGCGGTCTGGAAGAAGCCCTGGAAACAGTCATCCGGAAAGTCGAAGAAAACGATGGAAAACGGATTGGTCCTTCTGGATAAGGCAAGGGGCCTCAGGAGCACCGCCTGCGTCAACACTCTCCGCAAACACCTCGGTCGCGGAGTGAAAGTCGGGCATGCCGGAACGCTGGACTCAACCGCCGAGGGCCTGCTCGTCCTGCTTTTCGGAAAGATGACCCGCGCCTCAAGGTATGTCATGTCCCTCCAGAAAACGTATGAGGTCACGGCGCTTTTGGGCATGGAAACGGATACCCTCGACAGCGGGGGGGCTGTTGCAGATACCTCCGGCGTGACGGTGGTAGCGGAGGACGAAATCAGACGACATCTTGCGGCGTTTCTTGGATGGATTTACCAGCGGCCGCCCAGGATTTCGGCCGTCCGCGTCAGCGGGAAAAGGGCACACAGTCTCGCCCGGGAGGGAAAAGATGTGGATCCGCCTGCTAGGGCCGTTTACATTTCATACGTCGCCCTTGAGGAGTATGACGCGGAAACGGGTACCATCAGGCTTACCGTAAAATGCGGGAAGGGGACGTATATCAGAAGCCTCGTCAGGGATTTGGGAAGGAGGCTCGGTACTTTCGCCACGGTATCGGGACTGAAAAGAACAGCCATAGGTCCCTTTCCGCTCTCTGAGGCGATCACCCTTGAAGATCTGGAGCAAGGCCGTATCGAATCCGGAATGAAGGGCCCCGTAGCCCTCGTCGACGCTTTTCCGCACTATATCGTGCCTCCGGAATTCAGCAGATCGCTTCAAGATGGAAACGCCCTGGCGCCGGAACAGCTCGAAAGGCGGCACTGGGGAGCTCATGAGGATACGGGAATCATCCTTCTGGAAGCCGAAGGGATCTTCTCTTTTGCAAGATGCCTGCGCGTCGCCAAAAAGACACTGTTCAAGCCGGAGACAAATATTTTTACCGGAGAGGGGCGTCAACGGGATTCATGATCGCTGCGATCGGAGCCTTTGACGGTTTTCACAGGGGACACCGCAAGCTGTTTTCGAGAACACGGGAAATGGCGGAGGAAAAAAGGGATTCCTGGGGCGTGATCACCTTTTCCCCTCATCCCCAGTCCCTTTTGGCGGAGGAGCCCTTCCCGATGTTATTTACGGAAAGAGAAAAAGACTTTCTCGTCAGGAGGCTCGAGATTCCCGAATTGATTCGCCTGCCTTTTACCAGGGGACTTGCGGAACTTACACCGGAGGAATTCGTCGAATGTCTCGAAAGAAAGTATTTCCTCCAGGGTGTTGTCGTGGGCCGGGATTTTCGTTTCGGAAGGTCCAGAAGCGGGGATGCGGGAGTGCTGAGCCGTCTCGGAGAGCGGAAGGGGTGGGACGTCTCTGTGGTCGATCCTGTTCTTGTCGGGGACGAAAAGGTGAGCAGCTCCGCGGTCAGAAGAATGGTTACAGCAGGTGACGTCGCGGCAGCCGGCGAAATGCTCGGGTATCCTTTTTTCGTTACGGGGAATGTCGTACATGGTGACGGACGAGGCCAAAAACTTGGTTACCCGACGGCCAATCTCCACGTTCCTTCTGAAAAGGTTGTTCCCGACAGGGGAGTTTACTCAGGGGCGGCCGTCTGCGAAGCGGGACTTTTCCCGTCGGCGGTCAATGTGGGATATAATCCCACATTCGAGGGAAATCGGCCGTTACGTGTCGAAGCGCACATTCTCGGTTACGAGAAGGATTTGTACGGGAAACACATCGCCCTGTTTTTTTTCAGCCGCATCAGGAACGAGATGCGGTTTGCCGGCAGCGAAAAACTGCTGGCCAGAATCGCAGCGGATTTGTCTGAGACGAGGAAAATCTGGGCCCGGCAGGGAGAAAGACTCAGGGTCTGGCTTTCGAAAGACCGGCAGGGAATCTCTTACACCGGGTCCTGCGAGCATTGAACTCAACCTCTGACCATGGTAATATATCCTCTGTTTTCCGGGCCTGTAGCTCAGGGGATAGAGCAACGGCCTCCTAAGCCGTAGGTCGCCCGTTCGAATCGGGCCAGGCCCGCCATGATTTTCGCCCGGCAGGGTTTTCTGTCGGGTTTTTTGTTGCCCGGAAAGCCCTCCT